>NZ_JBNMIZ010000125.1:0-7809 GCF_050873525.1 Brachyspira sp.
TAATAAGCGTCCAAAAATATATATAATCAAAATATAAGAATATTCTAAAGATATTTTTCTTTAAATAAAACGATTCTTCTTTATTCGCTTCCAATATGTTTATATTTGGAGATTTAATTTTTCCCGCAAATCCGTCCAAAGGTCTAGACATAGGAACGCATAATTTTACTTTTAAATTTTCTTTATTATCCTCAAACCAATAAAGAGATTTTTTGAAAGGCATATATATTAAAAACATATCGGGAGAAATTTTTTTTAATCCTATAAAAACTTTTTCCAGTTCTTCTTTGTCTTTAGGATTATCCAAATTCCCGAGATGTCTTATATTAGGATATATTTTTTTTATTTTTCCCAAGATAGTAAAGAAATATTTTTCATTGTCTCCAAATAAAAACATTGACATTTTTTTCTTGTCTATATACGACATTATATTTGAGAAAAATATAAAATCCTGCATATATTCCAAATTTTCTTTATGAATAAATTTATAACCTTTGGCTATAGTATGATGAGCCGCTATAACTAAAGAAGCGTTATTCACGGTTTCTTTCAATTTTTTATTGGAACGAACTTTTAGCAACTGATGGACATCCAAAGTAACTATTAAAACATTTTCTTCGTTTTTTAGTCTCTCTAAAATATCTTCAAAATCGTTATTAAAGTTGTCTATTCTAATTCCCAAAATCGATTTACTTTCATTCATAAGCTATAGCCTCGATTATTTTTATTTTAATATTTTCGACTATATAGCCAATGTTCTGCATAGCTCCAAATCTATAGGGTCTATTTTAGGAACTTTTTTAATGGCATCGGATAAAGGAGTGTAAGTATATTCTCCCTTCCAAATTCCAACCGCAACATTCGTTCTTCCTTCCAAAAGAGCCTTAACCGCTATATAACCGAATCTTGCAGCCATTAATCTCTCTTTTGAAGTCGGAGAGCCGCCTCTTTGCATATGTCCTAATATCGTAACTCTAGTATCGAAGCCCGTTTTTCCTTCTATATGTTTCGCCGTTTCCATAGCGCCGCCAGATTCGTCTCCTTCGGCAACTACAATTATAGAAGATTTTTTTCCCCTCTTTTTGGCAAGCTGCAATTCTTCGACTATTTTATCCAAATCGGTTGGCGTTTCTGGTATAAGTATGTCTTCCGCTCCAGAAGCAATTCCCACTTCCAAAGCTATATAACCCGCATGTCTTCCCATAACTTCCACCACAAAACATCTTCCATGACTTGTGGCAGTATCTCTCAATTTGTCTATCGCTTCCATTGCGACATTAACAGCAGTATCGTATCCTATCGTATAATCCGTTCCGTAAATATCGTTATCTATGGTTCCAGGGATGCCGACAATAGGAAATTCAGGATGATGATTTGCAAAATCCAATGCGCCTCTATAAGTTCCGTCTCCGCCTATTACTACCAAAGCTTCCATTCCATGATACCTCATATTATCCGCCGCTTTTTTCATCCCTTCTTCCGTTTGGAATTCGGGCGACCTTGCCGAAAACAATATAGTTCCGCCATGGTTTATGATTCCGCCAACACTTCCAGCGTTCATATCGTAAACATTATTATACATAAGCCCTTGATAGCCTTCTCTTATTCCCACAACTTCAAGCCCGTTCGCTATAGCCGTTCTCACCACGCTTCTTATCGCGGGATTCATACCCGATGCGTCTCCTCCGCTCGTAAGTATTCCTATTCTTTTTATTTTACTCATGTTGAAATAACTCCTTTTAAGTATATAATTTATAGTTAATGATATAATCAATATCAAAATTTATTTGATATATTATATATTAATTGTTAAAGAATTGATATATAAAAATATAAAAAATTTATTTATAAAAAGTCGGAAGGTTTATGTCAAATCAAAATAAAGAATATACGGAAATCATTAATATAATAGAAAATAAAAGATGGGATAAATTAAAATATTCTCTAACAAAAATGCATGCAGCGGAAATAGTCGATATAATAAGAATACTCGATAACGACAAAAATAAAAGCATATTATTCAGATTATTATCAACCGAAAAAGCCGCTTATGTTTTCTCCGAACTCGATTCAAACGAACAAGAAGCTTTAATCTCTTCTATGAGCGACAATGAATTAAAAGAGCTTATCCATGAAATGAGCCCCGATGATAGAACTTCATTATTCGAGGAAATGCCGAGCGATATTACAAAAAAGATTTTTTCTCTAATGAAAGAAACCGATTTAAATATTACGAGGCAGTTATTGGGTTATCCAGAAGATAGCGTTGGAAGAATAATGACGCCAGAATATATAGATGTAAATCCCGATTTTACGATTAAACAAACTTTGGAATATATTAGAAATTTCGGAAAAGATTCGGAGACTTTCGAGGTTATTTATGTCGTTGATAAAAGCGATATATTATTGGGATATATTTTACTTAAAGATTTATTATTTGCAAAAAACGAAGAGGAAACTATAAAAGATTTGATGCATACGGATATTATTTATTTGTCGGTATATTCCGACCAGGAGGAAGCGGTAAAGGTTGGAAGAAAATACGATTTGCTTTGTATTCCCGTAGTCGATTCAAAAAACGCGCTTATAGGAATAGTGACAATAGACGATATTTTTGATATTGCCGAAGAAGAAGATACGGAAGATTTCCATAAACTCGGAGCTATAAGCGTAGACGATGATTTTTCGGGAAATATTAAACAGGCAACGATTTTTACATTATATAAAAAAAGAATCGTGTGGCTTTTTATATTGGTTTTTATAAATATAATTTCGGGCTATTTTATCGGACTATTTACCGAAACGATAAGCAAATATGTTTCTCTTATTTTCTTTCTGCCTTTATTAATCGACAGCGCTGGAAACGCGGGCGCGCAATCTTCGACTTTAATAATAAGAAGTTTGTCAATCGGCGATGTAAAAAAGAGCGACTGGCTTTTTATGTTAGGAAAAGAAATATTAATATCGGCGGCGCTGGGTTTAACTATGGGTTTAACCGTTTCATTACTTGCGATTTTTAGAGGAGGATTGACTATCGCTTTTGTCGTATCGCTATCAATGATATTAGTCGTCATAATAGGAAGCTTAATAGGTTTATGTTTGCCTTTTATATTCGTAAAACTTAAAAAAGACCCGACAACAAGCAGCGTTCCTTTAGTCGCTTCGATTTGCGATATTAGCGGGACTTCTATTTATTTATTTTTAGCCACGATAATTTTATCAAAATTCGGAAATTAAAATATAATGAATAAAACCCAATCAAAATAATAAATTCTATTTTTACAAACCATATTTAAATTATTAAATTTGTATTACTTCAATTTACTAAATTAATTTTGAAATAATAATAAAATAATTTCCACAAATTTTATTAACTATAATAAAAATAAAAAATTCAAAATAATAAATTTAATTTTAAAACCTTACTAATTAAAATAAAAAAATCCCACACAAAACCGCATAAAATTTTAAACTAATCAATTAAAAATGGCCATCCGTTTACGCTAATACTATTATTATTTATCAAAATATCCATTGAATTATAATTTCTATTTTTATAAAAATTATCTTTATTATAAAAGTTTGTAAAAAAATATACTTTTTGATTGCTTGAACCTATAAAACCTCTGCTTTCATCATAAAGTTCATCTATATATTCTCCGTCTATTAAAACATCGGTATATTTTAAAAGCTCATGTAATCCGTCAAAAGTTTCTTCTTTTTCTTTTATCTCTTCCAAAGTATATCCGCTAAAAAGAATAACAGATAATTTGTTTTCTCTACAATATTTGGCTATGCATGATAATCCTTTTGATTGTAAAATAGGTTCTCCTCCTATTAATGTAACGCCTTCTATATTATACTTTTCTTTAGATAGTTTTATATCTTTTATAATGGTATCGGAATCTATTATATTTTTTGCGATAAAGTTTTGCATATCTGGATTACAACAGTTTTTGCATCTTTTTAGGCAACCTTGAGTCCATATAGCGAATCTTTTTCCTATGCCTTCCGACTCTGTGCATTTTCTTATAGAAGCTATATTTAAAAGCATAATCTAATAATCATTCTAAACTAAAGTCGAAATCCGCTTTCTTTTCATTAAGCTGAACTATCTTTATAGTTCTTCCTTGAATAGAATCTATATTTTCAAATACGAAATTTGAAAGAGGATTTATTATTTTACTTTCTAAAACATTTAAAACGCCTCTGCCGCCGTTTTCTATATTGACGCTTTTTGAAATAGCATTATAAGCGCTTTCTTCATTTTCAAACTTTACGGAAGATTTATACCTTTCTTTTATAAAATTTTCTATTATTTGAAATTTTATTTTAGCAATATTATTTAAGAAATCGTAACTATCTATAAAATTAAAAGGAACTATATTATCTCCCACTCTATTAAGCAATTCGGGTCTTTTTAATTCCTCCACAAAATGTTTCTTAACATGTTCTAAAAATTGCTTTTGAACTTCTTTCTTATCGCTATTATGAGGTATTTGACTTGCGCCTATATTTGAAGTAAATATAATAACAGACTCAGAAAACGACACCGTCTCTCCTTTTCCGTCCGTAAGCCTCCCGTCTTCGAGTATTTGTAAAAATTTATCCAAGATTCTTCCATGCGCTTTTTCTATTTCGTCAAATAACAAAACGCAAAAAGGTTTTTCTTTTATGGCATTGGTTAATTGTCCTCCTTCTTCATAGCCTACATAACCAGGAGGCGCTCCTACCAATCTTTGGTCGCTATGTTCATGATTAAATTCCGACATATCGAATCTTATGCAAGCTGTTTCGTCTCCAAATAAAAATTCGGCGAGAGATTTTGCAAGTTCGGTTTTGCCGACTCCAGTTGGTCCGACAAAGAAAAGCACGCCTTTAGGTTTTCTCTGTTTGCTTGAATGCTGAATTCCTGAAAAACCCGTAAACGCCCTTATTATAACATCTTTTACTTTTTCTATAGCTTCATCCTGCCCTTTTACTCTTTTGGAAAGTTCTTTTTCTATAGATGCCAATTTTGTTTTGCTTAAGTCTTCCCAAGGGCTTTTTTTCTCTCCATATCTGTAGAGATTAATAAGTTTATCGGCGCTTAATTTAGAATCTATTTGCATAGAAAGTTTTATTATTTGAGCTATATCTTTCAACTTAAAACCTTCCAAAGAATCTATAAAATCATCTCTTCTATTTTCATCCAAAGCTGGTTCGGTATATATCATACTTGCATTATTTACAATAAAAGATTCTCTTTCTGGTCTTCCAGGCGATGGTATATTTATGCAACTTACATCCGAATTATTTAAATAATAAGAAGATGGAATTGTAGAGAGTTTATTTGTTATTATTATAATAGATTTATTCTGTTCTTTAAATGAAGAATCGAACATATTATAATTCATAGCCTCTTTTAAAGATTTTCCTATTATTGCAAGCCAATTCCTTTCCGCTTCGCTTAAAGACGCGTTAGTTCCAAATATATAATCTGAATAATCCAATATAAAACATATTTTTTTATTGGATTTAGATTTTATCTGCTGAAGCAAATAATTAAAGAATTCGTCCACATTTTTATATTTTGGACCTTGATTATTATTTTCCGCAATATCGTTATCGTCTCCCAAATCGTAAGAATTTGAATTATTTTGTTTATTAGAATTTGAAGATGCGGACAGTTCCGATAAGTTAGATATTTTTGAAATATCATAATCTATTCCATCGACTCTATCCCATTTTATGACATTACTAAATTTAGCGTCTTCATTTAATACTTTTATTATATAATCGCTTATATATTCGTATTTTCCACTTTTCCTATTTCTTATAATATCTGAAGAATTCCCGCTTAATATTATAGAACCCTTTAATTGAGAATCTCTTATAAACCTTTCAACCCATGAATCGATTTTTCTATCTTCCATAATTAATACTCCTTAATAATTTTATAAAGTTCTTTTATTATCGTTGTCAATATTTAAAGCGCCTTTTGATATTCTATCTGGATTTTCCCAAATTACTTGCTTATTAGAAAGTTTTACGGAATATATTTCTTCCAATTCTTTCGTAAATTTATCAATATCTTTAACGCATGTAAGCCCTTCATAGTTGTCGAATAAATATTCCAATTTTCCGTTAAGCGCTATTTTACAAACCGCTCTTTTACCCGAAGGTTTTTTAGCCGTTATTTTTACTACTCCGCCGTTATCATCTTGAATAATTTCTGGATGCTCTACGGTAAATTCCGAATCTTTTAAAGACTTAATTATAGATTTTACCACATCTCTTCTCACTTCTTCCGTAATTGCAATATCTTCGGTTTCTTTACTTATTTTATCCATTTCTTCATTAAGATTTGATATATTTAAATTTTCTATATTTTCATTTGATAAAGATTTTTTTGCATTTTCTATCTGTCTTAAAAGTTCGTTCTTTTTCTCTTCATTTTCTTTCAATTCTACTTTTTCATTATTTAATTCTTCTGCTATTATTTCTATTTTAGTTTCCAATATCTTTTTTTCTCTTTCTTTTTCTTTTTTAGCTCTCCATTCAAAAGCGCTTGAATTGGCGGAATCAATAATATTTTTAATTCTTCTTTCAATCTCTTGAGTATAATATACCATATCTCTATCGGTTTTTCCATCTTCTTCTAAAAGCTCTCTTTTTAGCGAATCAAATTTATCTTTGGCAAAATCAATAAGTATAGGGTCGTCTATCGCTCTTATATTCTTATAATAAAGCTCTAATATTTTTTCTTTATTTTTGCTTTTTTGTTCTCTTATTAATCTTTCTTCTTCTCTTTTAGCTTCAATAGCTATGTTTCTTAAATGATATATTCCATTTTGAACTCTATAGCTTATATCTCTTGCCATAAAAGGATTAGTGTTTAATAAAGATTCTATTTCTATAATATCTCTATTTATATTTTCAAGCGATACATATTTATTTAATCCTTCTCTAATCATACTGCTTATAGATTCTCTATGCCTATTAATATATTCTCTAACGCTTTGGGCGACTCTCTGCCTTGCAAGTTCTTCCCGTCTTCTTCTTTCTAATTCATAATAATAACTATCATGGTGACTCATAATATCTCCTTATTTTTTATTTTTTTTATTTTTCTTATTATTATTTTGATTATTTTTATTTTGAGTATTATTATTTTTTAAACTTTTAAAATCTTCCAAAGATATATATTTAATATTCTGTCCTTTAGCTTTAGCGCTTAAATCGTTATCGTCCGTTAATAAATATACATCTTTAAGAGTAAATTTTAAAGCTACGGATAATATTAGATTATCGGGTTTATTCTTTTCAAAATCTTCAGGTAAAAGTTCCGTATCAGAATCTTCCTGTCTAATATTTGGTTTATTATTATTCAAAATATTTCTTATAGATTCTCTTGCCTGAAAAGCCTGCTGTTTTTTATTTTCGTCTTTTTTATCCGATTTTAATTTGTCCAATTCTTCCACAACTATATTTGGTATTACCATAAGACTCTTATTATCCAAATAGTTAAATATTTTAGGTTCATTCATTAAAATATTAGTGTCTATAACATATATTTTATTAAAATTATTTACGGATTTATCATTAAATTGATTTACTTTAGGTTTCATATTTTCTATATTTTGCAAAGTATTTCTTAAAGTTTCATTTTCTTTAAATGTTTCTCTTTTTATTTGCAATCTTGAAGATATTTCATTTATAATTTTATCTATATTATTCTTATTAATATCATTGTATTTGTCTTTTATTTCATTAAACCAAGGTAAATGAGGTTTTAAAGTTTCATTTTGAATCATTTCATCATATCTA
>NZ_JBNMIZ010000126.1:0-7801 GCF_050873525.1 Brachyspira sp.
AAAAATAGCATAAATAAATTATATTTTTTTAAGAAATTTTTTAAATTAAACATTTTTATTCTCCTATTGCGGCTGTCATTATTATTTCTTGAGTTAATCCTTTATTATCCAAAGAAGCTTTAATTTGTCCTTCATGCATAACGATAACTCTGTCGCTTAAACCCAATATTTCTGGAAGTTCGCAAGATATAAGTATTACCGAACATCCAGATTCTACTATAGAAAATATATAATTATATATTTCATATTTAGCCCCGACATCTATTCCGCGCGTAGGCTCGTCCAAAATCAAAATTTTAGGTTCGATTAATAAACTTTTTGCCAAAACGCATTTTTGCTGATTTCCTCCGCTTAAATTTTTAATCGGAGAATCAAGAGTCGGTATCTTTATTGAAAGTTTTTCTTTATATTCTAAAGCAGCTTTTTCCTGCAATTTTTTATCCAAACTTCCTTTTACGGAATAGTTTTTTATAGTTGAAAGTATTATATTATTTTGAACGCTGTCGTTTAGAATTACTCCCTGCGTTTTTCTTTCTTCGGGAACGAAACCGATTTTTAATTTTACGGCGTCTTCCGTTTTCTTAATATTCAATTTTTCGCCGTATAAATAACTTTCGCCGACATAATCTCCCGTATAAGCTCCGTATATTGCTGACAATAATTCCGTGCGTCCAGAACCAACCAAACCAGAAAATCCTAAAATTTCTCTTTCTTTCAAGTAAAAAGAAGCGTTATCGACTTTCTTTATATTTGGATTAACTTTGTCGTATAAAGTATAATTCTTCGCTTCAAAAATTATATCGCCTATTTCTCTTTCTCTTCTCGGTATTAAATTTTCTATACTTCTTCCAACCATTAGCGAAATTATTTTATCGCTATGCATATCGGTAGTTTTGCCTCCGCCTACGCTTTGTCCGTCTCTTATTATTTCCACTCTATCGGTTATCGCCTCAATTTCGTCTAATTTATGGCTTATGTATATTGCGCTTAATCCGTTTTCTTTAAGCGAAAAAATTATTTCTATAAGTTTTGAAATTTCTTTTTCGGTTAATGATGAAGTAGGTTCGTCAAATATCAATATATTTGCATTTTTAGAAATTGCCTTCGCTATTTCAACCATCTGTTGTTCGCCCGTTCCCAAATCTTTTATTTTAGCTTTTGGGTCTATATTCGGCGCTATAACGGAAAGAGATTTTTTGGCTTTTATATACATTTCGTCTTTATTTAATATTCCAAATTTATTTAGAAAATTGCCTAAAAATATATTTTCCATAACATTCATTTCAGGTATGAGATTAAGTTCTTGATGTATAATCGCTATGCCCGAATTTTCGGCGTCTTTAATATTGTTAAATCTCATCTCTTTACCGTCAATGAATATCTCTCCTTCATAGCTTCCAAAAGGATATATTCCAGATAAAATTTTCATAAGAGTAGATTTGCCCGCACCGTTTTCTCCGCATAAACCTAATATTTCTTGTTTTTTTAAAGTTAAGGTTATTCCAGAAAGGGCTTTTACTCCCGAAAAACTTTTATGTATATCCTTCATTTCAAGAATATAATTATCCATATTCGCCTCTTTAATTTAATTAAATTTTAATGCTTTATGTTATTAATCAAATAATTATTAAAATTATAAAATCAAATGAAAAATAACATAAAACATTATATTTTTATTTTAATTAATTTCCGTAAACATCTTCTTTAGTAGCCCAGCCGTCCGCTATTACAGTAGAATCCAAATTGTCTTTAGTGACTTTAATTGGCTCTATATAGAAAGTCGGAACATCTTTATAACCGTTATTTAAAGAACCGTTACTTTCTACAGTTTCGCCGTTAGCCAACGCTACCGCAACTTTTGCGCATTCTACGGCTATTTGTTTTACGGGTTTATAAACTGTAACCGCTTGCTCGCCTTTAGCTATTCTTTGTAAAGCGGCTAAATCTGCATCTTGTCCAGAAACTGGAACTTTACCCGCTAATCCTTGAGCTTTTAAAGCCTGAACTGCCGCTCCTCCGATAGCGTCATTTGCGGCAACTATAGCACTTACATTATTATTTTGAGCCGTTAACATATCCTCTATAATTTGCAATGCCACATCTGGAAGCCAATCTTTTGTCGACTGTTCGCCTATCAATTCTATATAGCCTCTATCAATATAAGGCTGAAGAGTATCCATAGCTCCTTTTCTAAAAAATCTGGCATTATTATCTGTAGGAGAACCGCCTAAATAATAAAATCGTCCTTTATTGGTAATTTCCAAAACGCCTTCCGCTTGCATTCTACCGACTTTTTCCAAATCGAAAGTTATATAATGAGCGATGTCGCAATTATTTATCATTCTGTCATAAGCCAAAGTTGGAATTCCGTCTTGAGAAGCTTGCATAATCGCTGGAGAAAGACTATTTCCATCGTTAGCTATTACCACGAGGACATCTATATTTTGAGCGATTAGATTTTCTATATCGGCTAATTGTTTAGTGGCGTTTCCATCGCTTGAAACATAAGTAACTTCCGCTCCGAGTTTTTCAGCCTCTTCTACGAAATAATCTCTGTCTTTTTGCCATCTTTCCAATCTTAAATCGTCCAAAGACAAACCTATCTTTATTTTCTTTCCTTGAGCGTTATTTCCGCCTTCTTTTGAACAAGAAATAAAACATAAAGCGATAACGACTAAAACTAATAATAAACTTTTTAAATTTTTCATGATTAATCTCCTTGATTTTAATTATTATAAATAAATTGATTTAATTTTGCTTCAAGCATTTCTTGATTTCCGCTTGGAAGCTCTTTTTCTTCTAAATTCATAGCATAATCGAATAATTCTTCAAACGAAGTGGATTTGCTTTCTATTTTCGCTCCAATTCCGCTATTATAAGAACTATATCTTTCTTCTATAAATTTATCAAAGAAGCCGTCTTTTATGATTTTATCGGCTATTCTTAATCCCCAAGCTAAAGTATCCATTCCAGCTATATACGCGTAAACCAAATCTTCCATAGTATGCGAAGGTCTGCGAACTTTAGCGTCAAAATTAAATCCGCCGTTTTTTAATCCGCCGTTTTTTATAATTTCTACCATCATAAATACAGCGTCATAAACATTAGTCAAAAACATATCGGTATCCCATCCTAAAAATGTGTCGCCGTAGTTTATATCAACCGAACCTAATTTATTATGATTTCTCGCAACTTGCATTTCATGTTGCATAGTATGTCCCGCAAGAGTCGCGTGATTCACTTCCAAATTAAGTTCAAAATATTTATCAAGTTTATAATGATATAAAAATTCTAAAGCGGTTGCGGCGTCAAAATCGTATTGATGTTTGGTTGGCTCTTTTGGTTTTGGCTCGATAAAGAACTGTCCTTTGAATCCTATTTTTTCTTTATATTCCACAGCCATAGATAAAAAATAAGCCAAATGTTCCAATTCTCTTTTCATATCCGTATTTAAAAGAGTTTCATAACCTTCTCTGCCTCCCCAAAATACATATCCTTTAGCGTTTAATTTTTTAGCAATATCCATAGTTTTTTTAGTTTGTGCGCAGGCTATTGCAAAAACATCTGCGTAAGGACTCGTAGCCGCTCCATGCATATATCTCGGATTGGTGAATAGGGAAGAAGTAGCCCATAAAAGCTTTTTTCCCGTTTTATTCATGCTTTCTTCTATTAGCCCGATTATAATGTCTAATTTTTCGTTGGTTTCTTTTAAACTTTTGTATTCTGGGGCTAAATCTCTATCATGAAAGCAGAAATAATTTATTCCCAACTTTTGCATAAGCTCGAATCCCGCTTCCACTCTCATTTTTGAAGCTTCAAGCGGTTCTTTGCCGTTCCATGGTCTCGTAGCGGTTTCGCTTCCAAAAGGGTCTCTGCTTCCCGAAGCTAAAGTATGCCACCAGCTCATAGCGAAAGGCATCCATTCTTCCATAGTTTTATTTCCTATGGTTTCGGATGCATTATAATGTTTGAATGAAAAAGCGTCATTAGAATCTTTGCCTTTATAAACCGCTTTTTCAATGCCTTTAAAATATTCCATCCTTTACCTCGAATAATATTATTAATAAAATGAATTTACTTAATCTATATATTAATTAAATCATCTTACTAATATAAGTATAGTCTATTTTTTATTATTTGTCAATACCTAAATCAAATTTTTTTTAAAAAAATTCTAAATTTTTATATTTTATCGTTGAATTTGTATAGATTTTAGTCGAAAAATTCTATTTAAATATATTGTCATCGTATATGTATGGGAAAAAGTTAATAAGTCCAACGCCAATTAATGAGGATTTATCGCCGAATTTCGATTTTACAATCATTATATTAAATTGCGAATGAAAATTATTCTTTTCAAAAATTTCTTTTTCTATATAAGGATAGATTCTCTCCAAATAATTGGTGATTTTTCCGCTCAATATTATTTTATTAGAATCGTATATTGATAAAAGGCTTCTTATTCCTATTCCTAAAATTTTTCCATATTCTTTTATAACTTTTTCGCATTTTTCATCTTTGCTTTCAAAAAGTTCTTCTATTGTTTTCAAATTAATTTCATGTTTATTCATAATATTTTTTAGTCCGTCATAAGACGCGTATCTTTCAAAACAGCCTCTATTTCCGCACGCGCATTGTTCTCCGTCCATAATAATAGTAAAATGCCCAATTTCTCCCGCAAATCTATGAGCGCCTTTCAATAATTTTCCATCAACTATTTGTCCTCCGCCGACTCCGAAATTAGAAATAGATATTAACATGTAATTATTTTTATCCATTTCTTTAGATACAAAAAATTCTCCAAGAACGGCGCTATTCGCTTCATTTTCTAATAGAATTTCCAAATTTAATTCTCTCTCCAAATTGCTTATATTTATATTAGTTAATCCCATATTTGTAGCATATAATATATTTTTTCTGTCAAAACTTATATTGCCTGGAATTGAAATTCCAAGTTTTTTTATATCTTTAGCTTCTTCAAAATTATTTCTATAATCGTTTACCACAAGTTTTATAATTTCTAAAAAATTTGAATTATCAATAGCGTAATCGTATTCTTTATAAAGATAAAAATTACCGTTCATATCTACAATTGCAATTTTTATAATATTAATATCTATATCTATTGCGAGAGATTTTTTATTATGTAAAGCAGTTTTCCATACTTGCGCTTTTCTTCCGATAATTCCTTTTTTAAAATCTTCTTTTACGATAAAATTATCTTTTCTTAAAATATCTAAAGCTTCATTAACTGTCGGTTTTGTAAGATTTAAACTATTTACTATATCTATGCTTGTAAATTCTTCTCTTTTTATACATTCCCGCAGAACATTTTTTAATGTCGTTTCTTTTGCAAGTAATTGATATTTCATAATAACGCTTTATTTATTTTTTATATTAGTTTATATTTATAATTTAATTTAATATTAAAAATCAATAAAAATCAAATAGAAATAATTTTTATCGCTTTTATACTATTGTCAATAATTAAAAAAAATGTAAAATATAATTATTATATTTGCTAACGAGGAAAAAATGAATATAAACATAACTAAAGAAACAGAAGTCGCTCTTTCAAATATAGCTAAAGAACAAAATAAAACAGTAGATTATCTTGTTGAAGAGGCAATTTTAAATTTTTTGGAAGATTTTGAAGATATAGAGGACGCGTTAAAAGGACAAAAAGACAGATTGGCAGGAGATAAAGGCATAAAAGCCAGCGAATTTTATAAACAACTTGGAATTTAAAATTTAAATGGAATTCGTATTTTCAAGCAAAGCTCAAAAAGATTTTAAAAAGTTAGAAAATCCAAGAAGCAAAGGAAAATCTTTGGCGGGAAATTTAAAAGTTTTTTGGCGATATAGAGTTGGCGATTATAGGCTTATATGCGAAATTCTTGATAACGAACTTATAATTTATGCAATTAAAATATCTCATAGAAAAAATGTTTACGATTGAATTATTAAAAAATATAAAACTTGATTTATAAAATATTTTATATATACTCATTTACTATTAATTAAAAAATAAATTAAAAATGAGGCAAAATAAAATGTTTACATTAGGAATAGATTTAAGCACGCAAAGTTTAACTTTAAGCGTTTTGAATTATAAAAATTTTAAAAACGAACTAAATATATCAATCGCTTTTAATTCTTTGGAAGAAATAAATAATTCTTCGATGAATAAAAATACTTTATTAATCGATTCAGATATAGAAGGGCATGCGGAACAGGATATAAATATTTTTTTAATAGCGCTTGATAAAGCTTTTTCAAAATTAAAAGATAAATGCAATGTTTCGCTTATAAACTCGATTCAAATATCGGCTCAACAGCATGGACATGTATATTTGTCGGAAAATTATAAAAAGAATTTGGAATATTTAAAATCGAAAGAATCGGCGAATAAAAATTTAGTCGAAATATTAAAAGATTCTTATTCTTATAACGGCGCGCCTATTTGGCGAACTTCCTGCACAGAAAAAGAAGCGGAAGAATTAAGAAAAACGGCAGGCGGAAAAGAAAAAATGATTCAAATAACAGGCTCGGATTCTCCTTTAAGATTTACGGGAGCGGTTATAAAATATTATTTTGATAATAATAAAAATTTGTCGGAAAATACTTATAAAATATTTTTACTAAATACTTTTATCGCTTCAATATTAACTGCTAAAGAAGATGTGAGCGTAGATTTTGGAAACGGTTCGGGCATGAGTTTAATTGATTATTCAAAAAAAGAATGGAACGAAAATCTTTTAAATGCAGTTTCAAAAGATTTAAAAAATAAATTAGGAAATATAAAAAGTCCTTCGAGCGAGGCGGGATATATAACGACTTATTTTATAGAAAAATTCGGATTAAATAAAAATTGTATCGTGGGAATTGGAAGCGGAGATAATCCCGAAACGAAAGTTTTATATAAAGGAGATATTCTTTCGCTCGGAACAAGTTTTGTTTATATGCTTAATATAGACGAAAACGATAGAGATTACAGTGGAGTTTCAAACGCGATGTATGACGGAATAGGAAATCCTTTTATGATATTCTGCCGAACGAACGGAGCTATGCTTTGGGATTCCATAATGAATCTTTACAATAAAAATTATAAAGATATAACCGATTCGCTTAAAAAAAATATAAATAATCTTCCGTTAATGTTATGGCAAAAAGAAAACGAATCCGTGCCAATCAGCAAATCATTTGAAATAAAAAGATATTACGAGAAAGCGAATTTTGATGACGATTATAAAGGAATAGTTTTAAGTTCTTTATATTTAATCGCCGCATATTCTAAAAAATTTAATTCTTCCAAAAAAGCCGATTTGTCCGTTACGGGCGGACCGGCGAAAGATACGGAGATTTTAAAAATTATCGCTAATATTTGGCAATGTCCGATAAAAATACTTCCTTCGGGCGGGGCTTCTTTGGGAGCTTCGATTGCCGCTATTTTGTTATTGAAAGAAAATATAGATTTGGACGAATTGCGAGACGCTTTGAGAGATAAAACTATTATCGAACCCGATTATAGTTTATCGAATAAATACGAAGAATATCAGAAAAATATGATTGAAAAATTTGAAGAACTAGCAAACTAAAAGCATAGTTGAATTATTTTGCTATATACCTACTATTACGATTAAAATTAAATTTTTTAAAAAAAATTCAAATTTTATAACATTAACTATTGACATTTTTTTGCTTTTGGTGTAATATTTTCTTAAATTATTTAATTAAAAATATTTGAAAAATTTTAAAAAAGGAGTTAGCATGTGTTTATCCCGAAAATACTATACTATAC
>NZ_JBNMIZ010000127.1:0-7801 GCF_050873525.1 Brachyspira sp.
TAATAAATTTTTTGTAGTTTGTCAAGCGTTTAAGAAAAAAATTAATTTTATATTGATAAATTTTTTAATTATACTTGTAAGTTTTATAAAATATAATATCATAAACTTATGTTTAATATTAATAATGTTAAAAAAATTGCCATATTGCATCCAACTTTCGGCTATAACGGAGGAGCGGAAAATGTTATTCTTTCAACCGTTCAAAGTTTACATAATATTAATATTGAAACCGATATTTATACTTTCAAATTGAGAGAAAATATTCCAAATTATATAAAACAGTTTAAAACCGATATTGTTTTGAATCCGCTTATTTTTGATAAAACGGCAAAATATTTGGCGAATAATTTAATAAATTACGATGCGATTCTTATACATAATTTCCCAGCAACGATATTTTATGGACTCGTCTATAATCAGGCTAAAAAAAATAATAAAAAATTGCCGAAAAGTTTTTGGTATTGCCATGAGCCTAGCGTTCGACTTTACGGAAGCGATGATAAAAGTTATAAAAGACTTCAAAAAACTTGGGATATTGTCGCAAGATGGACAATGCGATTCGATAGACTCGGAGTTGAAAAAATTGATTATATAATTGCAAATAGCGAAAGAACGAAAAACGCGATTAAAAGAGTTTATGGCAGAGAGGCAAAAGTCATTTATCCTTGCATCACTCAAAATAATATAACGCCCGTAGAAAAATCGGAACATTTTATTTATGTTGGAAGATTGGAGAAACCAAAAAATTTAGAAAACGGAATAATTGCATTCAAAAAATTACTTGAAAATATAGAAGATAAAAATTTAAAATTTATAATAGCTGGAAAAGGCAGATATGAAAAAAAATTAAAAAATCTTGCAAAAAAAATTGGAATAGAAAAAAATATAATATTCAAAGGCTATGTTTCGGACGAAGAAAAAAAAGATTTATTAAATAAAAGTTACGCTCTCGTTATGCCCGCGATAAACGAACCTTTTGGCTTAACCATAATAGAAGCGCTTTATTCTTCATGCATTTCAATAATATCAAATCTTTCGGGTGTATATGAAGTTGCAAAAGATTATTCGATTTCCTGCGATATGAACGATATTGATTCGCTTACAAACGCGATGTTTAAAGTCTATAAAGATAAAAATATAAAAATAGAATTAATAGAATCATCGAAAAAAATACTTTGCGATTTTACGCCCGCTAAATATACCGAAAATATCCTCGAATATATAAAAAATAACTTGTAATATTTACAATTTATAGTTATAATTAACTATAAATTATGTTTATTTATTATTTAAGGATATGTATTTATGATAGAGTATAATTCAATACCAAGCGCTTATTTTGAAACCGCTTTAAAAATGCCTCAAAGTCCCGCTTACAGATATAGAGATAATAACGGAGAGAAAATTACGATTAAATATAAAGAATTGTATGATAAAATAAACGCCGTTGCAAAAGCTTTTGAAATTAAAGGACTTTCTTCAAAAAATGTCGCCATATTTTCCGAAAACAGAATAGAATGGTTTATATGCGATATGGCTCTTTTATCTTTGGGTTCGGTAGATGTTCCGAGAGGAAACGATTCCACTTCGGAAGAATTGAATTATATTATTGAACATAGCGAATCAAAAGCGGTATTGGTTGAAAATAAATATGTGTTCGATAAAATAAAAAAACATCATAACGATTTGTCTTTAATAATTTTTTTAGACAGTTCGATGCATAATCCCGATAAAAATATATATTCTTTCGATAAATTTTTGGAATTGGGAAAAGAGGAATTAAACGGTAAAGAGGATTTTGCGGTAAATAAAGCGAAAAAATTAAATAACGAAAATATTGCCACGATTATATATACTTCGGGAACAACGGGAAAACCTAAAGGAGTAGTTTTGACGCATGGAAATATTCTTCACAATGTTAGAGTTTTGCCCGACATAATAAAATTAAAAAGCGGAGAGAAACTTTTAACCATACTTCCTATTTGGCATATTTACGAAAGGACGATATCTTATGTAACCGCGATAACGGGATGTTTTACGGCGATAACGAATAAAAGAGATTTGAAAAGCGATTTTTCAGAAGAGAAGCCCGATATATTTATTTCAGTTCCAGCGATTTGGGTTAATATTTATAATACCGTAATGAAAAATATTGACAGAAAAGGTTTATTTTCAAAAATACTTGCGAAAACTTTAATAAAAGGTTCTATAAGATATATAAGAAATTTGAGATACCAAAATAATTTGATTTATATAATCGGAGACGAAAGAAAAGAAGATAAAATTAAAGATTATCAAATAGGTTTATTCGATTTCTTTTTTCATAAACTCGCTCAAAAAATAATTTATAAAAAAATAATAGAATTAACGGGAGGACGACTTCGTTTAACTATATCTGGAGGCGGAGCTTTGCCAATGTATATTGAAGATTTTATTGAAGCGGCAGGAATAAATTTAGCGGTTGGCTGGGGAATAACTGAAACGGCGCCCGTAGTTACTTTAAGGTCGCCCTACAAAAATTTTAGAGGAACATGCGGAACTCCGATTCCAGAAGTAACTATAGAAATAAGAGATAAAAACGGCGAAGTTTGTAAAGACGGCGTTATGGGAGTTTGCTATATAAAAGGTCCGAATGTATTTAAAGAATATTATAAAGATAAAGAATTAACCGAAACGGCAAAGAAAGACGATTTTTTTGATTCGGGAGATTTGGGAACTTATACTAAAGAAGGCGAAATAGTATTGACGGGACGAGCGAAAGAAACGATAGTTCTTTTAACGGGAGAAAATGTCGAACCGCAGCCTATAGAAAATAAAGCTATGGAATCAAAATATATATCCCAAATAATGCTTATAGGACAGGACAAACCTTCAACGGGAGCGATAATAGTAATTAATTTGGAAAATATAAAAGAATATTTTACAAAGCATAAAATTCATGATAATCTGGATAATTTGACTAATTCCGCAGAAGTTAATAAATTGATAAAGTCCGAATTGAAAAGACTGATTAATTCAAAAAACGGATTTAGACCTTACGAAATCATCTCAAAAATTATTATAATAGATGAAGAATTTAGCATTGAAAACGGACTCTTGACTCAATCGTTAAAAATGAAAAGATTTAATATTATGCAAAAATATAAAGAAGAAATAGAAAAACTATATCAAAAAAATTAATTCTTGTTATAATTCCTATATCATAAAAAATAAAAAGAGAAAATATGTTTATAACTTCAAAAAATGCAATAACGGAAGCGCTTTCAAAAGAATTGGTAAAAATTTTATATATAAAATATCCATTGTCTAAAAGAGAAAAAGAAATAATAAAATTCGCCGAAAGAAAAAAAATTAAAATAAAAATCGTAGATAAAAAAGAAATGGAATCTATAATCGGAAAAGTTTATTCTATAGCCGCAGATATTGAAGAAAACGCTGAAATCGGAATCGACTTGTTTTTGGATAAAATTTTATTGAATAAAGATTTAAAAGAAAAACGAAAACCTTTAATATTTATTTTAGATTCCATAACCGATGTTCATAATTTAGGCGCTATCATAAGAAACGCATATTTTTTCGGAATAGCGGGAATAATAATGCCGAAAGATAATTCCGCTAAGGTAAACGAAAAAGTCTATGAAATATCTGAAGGCGCAGCTTATCATTTGCCGATATTAACTGAAACGAATTTAAATAGAATATTAGATAAAATGAAAGATAAAGGTTTTTGGATATATTATGCAAGCGAAAAAGGAGAGACAGATTTAGAAAATTTCAAGTTCGATTCTCCAACCGCAATAATATTAGGAAACGAACATAGCGGAGTGAGAGAAACTATAAAAAAAAATTCTGACGGAAGTTTGGTAATAAATTCTTTAAATGATTTTGATTCTTTAAATGTATCGGCGGCTTCGGCTATAATCGGCTACGCGTATTCGATATTCAAAAATTAAGCGTATTCGATTTCTATTAAGGACCTTAAAGAATTTTTTGCTTCGTTGAAAAATCTCGCGTTTGGTTCTACTTTATAATCTTCGCCTATTTTAAATATTTCCGTTCCGCTTTCGGATTTCAATTTTAAGAAAATCGTATAATCTCCAGGGTTACTTGAAATCGCGTTTTGAAGGCATAATAAATCCATATCGTCAAAAATATTTTTATTCATATAAAGAGATAATTGTTTTTTGCCCGAATTGGAATTTTTAATAAAATTATAATCGTTATCTGGAATTTTATGATTTATTTCTTTTTTAAACGGATTTTCAGAATTATTATTTTCAGCTTTAATCGGTTTTGCTTGAGCGACATTTTCAAAATCGTTTCTTTTTACATCTCTTTTCACTTCTTTTAAGTTTTTATTTTCCAAATAAGCGTCAAGTTCTTTTATTTCTATTATATTATTATATATTCTATCGTTGAATCTGCTTTTTTCTCTTTTACCTTTAATTAAAATAGCCGTTTGTTCGTTTAAAATATCTCTATATTTTTCTATTTGATTTTTTGCCGTAATATAGAAAACCGATTCGGTAAATAAATCTATAACATTCAAAGTAATCATTGGAGTATTTTTTTTAGTCATAGATTCGTATATTTTTGTTATAACTGCTGGAATTGAAAATTCGTATTTGTCTTCCAATTTATCCAATTCCAAAAGATTATTAAAATATTTATAATCTATTTTATTTATATAATTTGCAAAAGGATGGAATCTTAAAGAAAACCCCAAAACTTCTTTTTCATTTTCCATGAGTATATTATTTGCATATTCAATTTGTTTTTCAATTACTAAAGAAGCGTCTCCAATATCGTCTTCGGAAACCGAATCGAAAAGCATAGTTTGTCCCGATAAAGTTTCTTTTTGATAATTTGCCGCATGAGCCAATATGGAATCGAGCGAAGATATTAAAGCGTTTTCCGTATGTCCGAATTCCAAGAAAGCCCCACATTTTATTAAAGCTTCGTAAACTCTTCTATTTACTAAATGCGAATCTACTCGTTGAGCAAAATCTTCTAAAGTTTTATATTCTCCGTTTTTTTCTCTCTCTTCTTGAATTGCAAAAGCCGCTTGATAACCGACTCCTTTAACAGCGCTTAATCCGTAAACTATTTTTCCGTTTTTTTGAGAAAATAACGCGTCGCTTTCGGATATTGAAGCGGTAACTATTTCTATATTTTTTTGTTTAATTTCGTTTAAGTATAAAGCTATTTTATCCGTATCGGCTATCATTGTATTAAGCAAAGCTACATAATATTCCATAGGATAATGCGCCTTGATATAAGCCTCTTGATAAGCTATTAATGCGTAAGAAACAGAATGCGATTTATTGAATCCATATTCTGCAAAACCTTTCATTGTATCGAATAAATAAACGAGCAATTCTTTATCGTATCCGTTTTTGAGTCCGCCTTCTATAAATTTCGCTTCCATAGAATTCATTTTTTCGACTATTTTTTTACCCATAGCCTTTCTTAAATCGTCCGCTTCCGCCGCCGTGAATCCGCCAATCGCTCTGCTTATAGCCATAATCTGCTCTTGATATATAAGAACTCCCTGACTTTCTTCGAGTATTGGCTGCAAATCGGGATGTTTATAAACTATATTTTTTCTTTTATTTTTTCTGTCGGCATAATCTTTATCCATTCCTGCTTTTAACGGACCTGGGCGAAACAAAGCAACGCTTGAAACCAAATCCATAAATTCCGTAGGTTTAATATTCAAAAGCATCTGCCTCATTCCCGCGCTTTCAAATTGGAATATTCCCCCAGTATCCGCTTTTCTAAAAATTTCGTAAACGGCTTGGTCATCGAACGGAAGTTTATCAATATCAATTTCTTTATTATAACGATTTTTTATATCGGCTACGGCGTCTTTTATTAATCTCAAGTTCTTAATTCCCAAGAAATCCATTTTTATGAGTCCAGCGCTTTCTACATAATTCATTTCATATTGGCAGGCTCTCGTTTTGGTTTTGGAATCCTGATAAACGGGAACGCAATCCATAATCGCTTTATTCGATATTATGATTCCAGCCGCATGAAGTCCGACATTTCTGATTAAACCGTCCAATCGAACGGCTACCTCATACATATTTTTTAATTCTCTATCCGAATCTATCTCTTTTTTGAAATCGGCAAATTCTTCGTCATAGTATATATCTGCAAGTCTGATATTTGATAGCGGAACTTTTTCGGCTAATCTTGACGAAACGCTTAAATCCATTCCCATTACTCGGCAAACATCTTTTATAACCGAGCGTCCGCCTAATGTTCCGAAAGTTGCTATTTGGGCGACATTATCGTTTCCGTATTTTTCTTTAACATATTCTATTACCAAATCTCTTTTATCGTCCTGAAAATCGACATCAATATCGGGCATGCTTTTTCTTTCGGGATTCAAAAATCTTTCAAAAAGCAAATCGTAATCTAAAGGATTGACTTTTGTAATTCCCGTAGCGAAAGCGACTATAGAACCCGCGGCGCTTCCTCTTCCCGGTCCTACGGCAATATCGTTATTTCTTGCGTAATTTATAAAATCCTGAACTACAAGAAAATAGCCTTCAAAACCCATTTTTGATATTACGGCAAGTTCCATTTCAAGTCTTTCCAATGCCTCTTTAGGAATATCGTTATTATAATATTTATTTAATCCTTCGAGACACATTTTTTTAAGAACGGTAGTTTCAGTTTCGCCCGATGGAAGTTCAAAAGAAGGCATATAATAATTTTTTGTCATTATATTCAAATCTTTGCATTGTTCGGCTATTTTAATCGTATTTTCAAAAGCTTTTGGAAGTTTGGAAAAAGATTTCATCATTTCTTCTTCGCTTTTCAAATGAAAATCGTTACTTGGGAATTTATATCTTTTAGCATCGCTCAATTTCGCTCTCGTTTGTATAGCAAGAAGTATTTCATGAGCTTTAGCGTCTTCTTTCAAAACATAATGCACATCGTTCGTAATAACCGTTTCTATATTATGAGAATTTGCCAATTTATATAATTCGCTGTTAAGATATTTTTCTTCTGGCATTCCATGGTCTTGAAGTTCAATATAAAAATCTTCACCAAATATAGATTTATAATATTCGGCTAATTGTGAAGCCTGTTTTCCGTCTTTTCTTCTTATCGCTATCGGTATTTCGCCTCCCATACATGCGCTTAAACATATCAATCCTTTATGATATTTTTCTATTAATTGATGGTCAACCCGCGGTCTATAATAGAATCCTTCCGTATATCCGAAAGTTACTAATTTGCATAAATTATCGTATCCTTCTTTATCTTTTGCCAATACGATTAAATGCATCGCGCTTTTTTCTTCCGAGCTTTCAAGTTTTTTATCGAATCTGCTTTTTGGCGCTACATACAATTCGCAGCCGATTATTGGAGTTATTCCTTTATCTTTCGCTTCTGAAAAAAATTCCATAACGCCGAACATATTTCCATGGTCGGTTATCGCTATCGCGGGCATATCTAATTCTTTAGCCCTGTCTATAAGCCCCGGAATAAGCCTTTTAGTTTTATCCTTTTTGGAATATAACGATTTTATACGCGCTGCTCCGTCAAGTATCGAATATTGCGTATGAACATGTAAATGAACAAATGACATAATAACCCCTTTTGCTGTTTGTATTATATTATAAATTATGTTAAATAGCAAGTTTAAATTTATTATCATATTAAATATAAAAATACAATACAATATATATTTACGGTAAATTTTATTTAAAATTAAAAAATAATTCCAAATTTTTTAGCTTTTTATAGAATTTTATTATATAATCATAAACTAAAAGATTAATAA
>NZ_JBNMIZ010000128.1:0-7577 GCF_050873525.1 Brachyspira sp.
ATCGTATAGCATATAATTAAATTTATATAATTTACGGAGACAATATAATGAGAAGAGGCAAAAAAAATCCGTTTCTAAAAGAAGTCGAAAGACGATTTGGAGAAAACGCTTTTGAATTAAATTCTTTCGTTCGCGGAAATAGAAAATTAAAAATCACTAAAGCCGAAATAGAAGACAGATACGATATAACTATGGATGAATTTTCCTACTATGCAGAAATTTCGGGCTATAAAGTTTTAAATAATGAAAATTCTCTTATTATATTCAAATAGACTAAATTATGAAAGATTTAAATGTTCTAATTATAAACGATTTATGCTCCTACGGAAAAGCTTCTCTTACGGTTAATATTCCCGTTTTGTCGGCGTTTGGAATAAAAGTTTCGCCTCTTATAAGCGTTCTACTTTCAAATCACACGGCTTTTAATAGTTTTTGCGCTTTCGATTTGACTAAAGAATTGGAAGCGATAATAAAAGAATTAAAATTGCGAAAACCGAAATTTGACGCTTTCTATATAGGCTGGCTTTCGGCGGGAAAACAGCCCGAAATAGTCGCTGATATAATAAAAGATTTTAATTTTCCAATAGTTCTTTTGGACCCTATACTTGGAGACAACGGCAAATTATATCCTTCAATGTCGGACGAACATGTGAAATCAATGAAAGGTTTATTAAAATATTCCACGATAGCGACTCCGAATATTACCGAACTTGCAGTTTTGCTCGATAAAAATCCGTCAGAAAAATATAACGAAAAAGAAATAGAAGAGATGGCAAAAACTTTATCCGAAATGGGACCAAAAACCGTAATCGTGACGAGCGTTGAAAAAGAAAATAAATTAGGTTGTTTATGCTACAATGAAAATAAAATTATAACGAAATATTATGACAAAATAAATATAAGCATGCCGGGAACGGGAGACGCTTTCGGCTCTTCGTTATTAGGCTATATATTGAAAGGCGAAACTATAGAAAACGCGCTAAATAAAGCGACAAAATTTATATATTCTTCCGTCAAAGCGTCATTTGAAGAAATTAAATCTGAAGAAGAAAGAATATACGGAATTGCAATCGAAAAGAGATTAAATCTTCTTTAAAAAAATTTTAATAAACTGAATAATTTATTTCAATAATCTATTTAAAATATTTTGAATTTCCATTTCAATATTTTTTTTGACTTCTTTATCTTTTCCCCAAACCGCCTTATCGGACGCAGTTTTGTAAGATACCAAAGCGTTTCTAAATAGGCTTTCCGTATTATTTTCCATCAAACTTTCCGCTCGATATTTATAGATTTTTCCCAAAAGTTCGTATCCGCTATAATCGTCTGGAACTAAAGAAATATAATTCATTACATAATCGTAAGCCAAATTATAATTTCTAAAATATTCCAAATAAATAACTGCCGTTCTATAATTAGCCGCCGCATGATTTTTATTATTCTTAATAACATATTCGTAAAATTCGAGAGCGTCTTTCGGATTTCCCATAAGTTCGCTAATATATCCTAATTGATAGCGATAATCCAAATTTAAATTATCTTCCAATATTGCCCTTTGAATTGAATTGATAGCCTCATTATAATTATTTATTTTAACATAAATTTTTGATAAAGCGTAATAATCTCTCGCTTTTCTTCTTTGATTAAAATTGAGAGAAGAAATTTTATTATTATCCGCTACCGAAATGCTTTCCACTCTATCGAGCAAATCGACATCCATATATTGAGCCGCTCTCGTATAAGCCTGAAAAGAATAATCGTATAATCCGCTTTTATTATATATTCTTCCCAAAAGCAAATCTCTCGCTCCGTTTATATCGACATATTTTAAAATATTATTGATTATATTATAGCCTTCAATATTATATTCGTAAACCAAGGCTTCGGCTAATTTTATCATGTTATCAATGTAAGCGGGCGATATATTCAAAACCTCTCTTCTTATATCCGAAAGTTTAACATAAGCGTCTATATTATTATAATTGCCGACAGAATTCAAATATACATCGACATAAATTTGATTTTTTATCGCCATAGCGTCATAATTATCTTTATTTCTTCTGATTGCAAGATTTGAGATGGATTTTGCTTTATCGAACTGACGATTATCGTATAAAAAAGTGGCATAATAACCGTAAACTATCGACTCGATTTTTTTTATATAAACTGTATCGTAATTTTTTATTTTAAGCTGTTCTATATAGGCGAGCGCTTCGTCATACTGATTATATTTTATAAATTCGTATATTTTATCGGTAATTAATTTGGTATTTTCTTTTAAATCCTCTTCCCAAAATATAGTCGATTGAATATCTGCAAAATCTATATCCTTTTGAGACTGCGAATAATTATTATTAGATATTCTTACTTTAAGCAAATCTCTTAAAAGCATGACATTATTAACGCTTATTGAATTGCTGTCGTATAATTCTTTTAAAATATTTATAGCTCTGTCGATAGAACCCAATTTATAATAAGAGTTTGCAATATAGCCGATTCTAATCTGCTCTTCGTATCCGTTAAATTTATGTTTTGAAAGCAGTTCCATAATGTCGACATAATAGCCGTCTCTATTTAAGGATTCCGCTTTATCTAAAATGATATTATATCCGATAGAATCCAGAATCGAATTCACTGTCGCTCTATAACTTCTGATTCCGTTTAATAATTCACGAGCTTTAAAATATTCTTTTTTGCTTATCAAATATTTTCCGTATTCAATTTTATTTTCGTCCGAAATCTCGTATAAATCTATTATCTGCGAAATTATTTTATTCGGATAAAAAGAATAGCCCGCATTATAAAGCATATTTGCAAAAGTTTCGTATAATCTCGGTTTATTATAAGAATATTCCAAACCTTTTTCCAAAATATCAATCGCGCTTTTTTCGTTATTTTCGTATAAATATATTTGCGCAAGGATGGCGTAGGCTTCGTCAAAATTTTTATTAACGGCAATAAATTGATTTAGCATATTTTTCGATAACTGATAATTCCCAATTCTAAAATAAGTTTTAGCCAAAGCCAAATCTATTTCTGGAAAATCTTTTGAATAGGAAGACAAATTATTTAAAATATTCGTAGCCGATTCAAATTCTCTATTTTCTAATTTTGAATTCCAGTTAAATAATTCTCTTTGAACCGTAGCGTTTGAAATTTTTGAATTGAGTCTTGCAATATCGATTTTATTATTGCTATAGCTGCTATAACTCGAATAAGACATTTGGGCGTTATTATAATTATTTAAAGCGTCCGCGTATTGATTTTGCAGTAGATTAATATCGGCGAATCCCTCAAAACCGTATCCGATTCCCGCTCTCAAACATTGCGTGAAATAATTATTTGCGCTTCTTATATCGTTATATTTTAAAGAAGTTTTTCCCGCTAAAAATATCCAGTAATAATCGTTATAAATTTTAAAAGCGAGTATATAAGTTCTTAACGCGTATTCGTAATCGTTTATTTCGTCAAAAAAATTTCCAACGACTTCAAAAATTTCTCTTTCCGTAAAATACATTGAAAGTAATTTTTTGAAATCGAGCATTGAATAGTAAATATCGCCCGTTTTATAATATGCAAAACCTCTCAAATAATAAAGCATATAATATCCTTCGTAAGACGCTTCGAGTTCGTTGCATAAAGTTATCGCATCGAAGAATTTATAATTATTTATTAATCGTTTTGCCTCTTCCAATCTGCCGATTAATTCCGTTCTTGAATTTCCGTCTAATCTGTAAAAAAAATCGTTGGTTTGAATCGATACCGAATCGATGCCTATATCTAAATTTCTATCGTTAACTTTTGAATAGTAATGTAAAATATCGTTGGAATATGCAGAAATATATGTTATAAAAATTATTATAAGTATTCGTTTCATAGTAATTTCCATTATGCCGTATAATAATCGGAATTTTAATTTATATTTTTTAATTGCCGTAATTTATAAAACTTGAAAATTAATTTAAATCGAATTATCATGTTTCAAAAAATGAAGTTTTAATATTATGAATAAAATAAAAATTAAATCAAAAGAATTGGTAAATAAACTTATAGAGAAAAAATTAAAAATAACTTCGGCGGAATCTTGCACGGGAGGACTTTTCGCTTCTTCGATAACTTCAATTAGCGGTTCTTCTGGCTGTTTTGAAGGTTCTTTTGTCACTTACTCCAACGAAATTAAAAATAAAATTATAAATGTAAAAAAGGAAACTTTATCGAATTACGGAGCGGTAAGTAAAGAATGCGTTATAGAAATGGCGGAAAATAGCAGGCAAATAATGAATGCCGATATTTCAATAGCGATTAGCGGAATAGCGGGACCTGACGGCGGAAGCGAAGATAAGCCCGTAGGGTTGGTTTGGATTTGTTTGTCGGCTGAAAATTATACGAAACCTTATAAAAATATTTTTTCTGGCGGTAGAGATGAAGTAAGAGAGGCAAGCGTTATTTTCGCTTTAGATTTGGTTTTGGATTTTATAAAGAATTGAAATAAAATATTGTCATTACAACTTTTTAGACATCGTCATTACGAGCAACTAAAAGGAAGCGAAGTAATCCACATAGAATAGATTGCTTCGATTTATAAATAAATCTCGAAATGACGATTAAATAAAAAGACACCGCAATTAAATACGATGCCTTTTTTCGTCTTATCAATTTTACTTTATATAACTTTATTTTGTGAAATTTCCTACCGAAGTAGTTTTTTGATTTTGCCAGCTTCCATTTGGATATGTGCCAGAATATTTTTCTTCTTCAATAGTAACATCGCAGCTTGAGACACTACTGAAATGAAATCTTGCTCTTTTTCTTTCGCTTCCTTCTGTAGGGTTGGTGCTAGTGCTATATCCCTCGTTATATGAACTTCCCCAAACATCATAACCTTCCATATCCATAGATAAAATATTTTCTTTATAAGTATATCCTTGATATGTAAAATTTACATTTCCAGAACTATCTATGGTAAAACTGTTTGCTCCGCTCGTCCAAGTGCCAGCCAAATCTGAATTCTTAAAACTACCATCGCCACCTGTCTTATCCTCATTTTTACAAGAAATGAAAGCCATACTTAAAGTAATTAATAAAGTTATTGATATTGTTTTGATTAAATTTGTCATTTTAGTTTCTCCTTAAAATTTAAATTAACTTGCCTGTTTAGTCAAAGTTCCATCATAGGTAAGTTTATAACTTTGCCCATCGCCCGAAACGGCCACTATGTATGTAATCGTTACACTATCGCCAGAGATGGTGAATTTGATATACTCTTTGGCGCTCAATCCATCCTCATTGCTTTCGCCATAAGCGGAATATTCGGAACCAGATTTTAAGACTTGCGCATTTACTAAAGCGTTAAATAGTCCGCTTGTCGCTTTATTGCCAGCTATCTCCAAAGTAAAACCCTGACCAAGACTTGACACATCTTCTGTCGGATTTCCTACTTGCGCTGTGAGAGTAAGATTATCCAAATAAGTGCCATCTGTTAAATCTGTCGCGGGGTCGCCTGTAGCAGTCGGCACGGAATAATCGTCTCCGCTTCCCGTCTTGTCGTCATTCTTACAACTTATAAATAAAGCTGTAATTAAAGCTCCTACAACCAAGTAGGTAAAAAGTTTTTTCGTTTTTAAAATATACATTTTAAAAATCTCCTTTTGATATAATTTTTTTATAACTAAACAGAGATTTCTCTCTGATAAGCTATCGAAAGTAATTTTGATTAAAGTTAAAAAAGATTTAACTAAATTTAGAATTGCAAAATTATTTTTTATCGTCATCGCCATTAGGCGCACACGCTGAAAGCGGGCAGTCGCCGAGTGTGCGAACGATAGTGAAGCAATCCACTTCTTATAACAATGGGTTTTAACCCATTGTGTGCAGTTGCATAGTAACGCCTTTCTCTGAATTATTAACACAAGGGGCTTGCCAACGGCACGCAGAAGCGGAAGCCACCTTGTTATTAAATTTGCAAATTGATTTTTCGCCAAACGAATAAGTAAACTCATTGAAGTTAAAAAGGTTTTAACAAATAAAAGTTTGTCTTTAAAAGAATTAAAAAAGTTTAAACTACTTTGTTCGCGGTTCGCTGTGAACTGCAAATATTATTTATTAACTTTGTTGTCATAATGGTTGAATTATACAATATTTAGAATTTTTTGTCAACAGTTTAAAACTAAAAAATTTATGCAAACTTAATTTATATTTTCTTTACGATAATTTTATCGATTCTCGCTCCGTCCATGTCGACTATTTCAATATTTAAATTTTTCCATTTTATAGATTCTCCTTCCAAAGGAACATGCTGCAGTATTTCAAGTATAAGTCCGCTTATCGTATTATAATTATTTGAAACCGTTTCATCTTCTATATTGAAATATTCCAAGAAATCGTAAATAGGACATTGCCCGTCCACAAACCATCCTCCGTTTTTTCTCTCTTTTATATTTTCGTTTTCTTTATTTTCGCAAACCGCTCCGACTAACGCGTTAAATATATCGTTTTGAGTTATCATTCCGTCTATATTGCCGAATTCATCCGATATGAATCCTATTTTTATATTATTTTTCTTCATTTCTTTAAGCGCCGAATAAACTTCCATATTGTTATGAAAGTAATTAACCTTTTTGGCAAACTTTTCTATCTTTAATTTTTGACTATTCAATTTATCAAATATATCGGTTATTCTGACAACTCCTATAATATTATCCAAATTTTTATCTATAACGGGATAGTTGGCGAAAGAGTTTTTAGAAATTATTTTTTTTATTTCATCGTTATTCATATTTATATCCAAGCATACTATATCGCTTCTATGAGTCATTATCGATTCTATTTTTCTATCTCCCAAAAAGAAAGCCCTCTCTATAATATCCTGTTCGACTTCTTTTACTTCGCCTCCTCGTTTTCCTTCCTCTACCATAGATTTAATTTCTTCTTCGGTTATTGGATTTTTATCGTCTTTTATTCCAAGTATTTTTGAAACCATTAAAGCGCTTTGAGATAATATCCATACGAAAGGCGCGCCTATTTTTGATAATATAATCATAGGACTTGCAACCGTTTTTGCTATTTTTTCGGGCATAACCATTCCGAGTCTTTTTGGGACTAATTCTCCGAATATTAAAGTAAGATAAGTTACCAGCGCGACTACAATTATTTTCGCAATCGAAGAAGCGTAAACTGTCGGAATATGAATCTTTATTAAAATATTTGACAATTCTTTTGCAATCGTATCTCCCGAATAAATTCCCGTCAATATTCCTATTAAAGTTATTCCTATTTGAATAGTCGATAAAAATTTATCGGGATGATTTGCCAGGGAAAGAGCGATTTTAGCGTTTTTATTTCCATCTTTGCTTTCTTTCATTAACGCGGATTTTCTTGCGGATATTACGGCTATCTCCGACATAGCGAATATGCCGTTTAAAATAATCAAAATTATTATAATTATAAAGTCCATATTTTAATAATTAGGGATTTCCTATATTGAGTAAAAATATTTATCTTTTAATTATACAAAATTTATAATTGTTTTTCAATATAAATATTAGAATTGCATTAATAATTTATATATGCTATTATTC
>NZ_JBNMIZ010000129.1:0-7517 GCF_050873525.1 Brachyspira sp.
AAAAATATTATAAATCATTTTTAATAATTATTAAATATTATTAAATAGATTAAAAAATAATTAACGCAAATTTTTTGTATAATCGTTGCTGTTCTTTTTTTGAATTTTGTTTTTATAAAATTTCTTTATCGGCTTAAAAAATATATCGGTAATCCATCCGTTGTCGATTGGAAATACTCTTCTTCTCGAAATAAAAAGAATGCATTTTCCAACCCATAAAACTTTATCGCTTTCATTACATACATCGTTAGAATATTGAGCGTCATCTCCGTCTCCAATTTTCACTTTCCAACCGCCCGACTTTCTCGCTATTTCGGTTTTTGTCGCTATTCCCGTAGTATGCGTTCTATTGGGAACTCTCCAAACGCTTATAATTTTTTTTTGTTTTTTCATCATTTTAAACCATCTCGCAATCCAAGGAACAAATTGAACGGGAAATCTTTTCATCATAAATCTTGGACAATGTTTTATAAAATATGTGTAACTTTTTTAATATTTTTCTGGAAGAATGTCGTAGAAAGCTTCAAGGACGGCGTAAGTTTTGCATAAAGTCGTATCGGTTTTATTTTCTATAATCGGCTTAACCATGTTTTCTATAAAATTTTCCGATATTGCAGTGTCGGCGTCAAAGAATATTATAACTTTTCCAAGCGCTTCTTTGAGTCCCGTGTTTCTCATATATTGAACATCCGATTTTTTATCGTTATGTAAAAGGCGAATTACCCCCCTATGAAGTTATCATATTGTTTTATAATATCCAAAGTTCCGTCTGTGGAAGAATCGTCTATAATTATTATTTCCATTTTCAAATCGGTTTTTTGATTATTAATAGAATCGAGTAAAATCGGCAAATATTTTTCTTCGTTATAAGTCGTTATAATTAAACTAACATCGTAATTCATAAAATTTTCTCCTATTAATTTTATAGATTGCTTCGGGCTTCGCCCTAATAATGACATTTATTGTAACGAACTAAATAAAAATAGTCATTGCGAGCATTTTGCCGACTGTGGCGTTGCACGAATTTATCGCCTATATTGGCAAATGCGAAGCAATCCATTTAAAATGAATTTTTTTTATATAATAACATATTTTTTTATTTTTTAACACTTGCAGAATTTTTGAATTATGTTAATATAATTATGTTTATTAAAATCAATAATATACGATAATAATTATAAGTATTTTGATTTTTTATTTTTCCAATAATTAATTAAAAAGGGAGTAAGCAATGGATTCTAAATATCGAATAGAATTGGCTGATAATTCAAAAGGAAATGCAAACATTAATTCTTTAAATGATTCTGGCACGGTTATAAAAGTTATAGGCGTGGGAAACGGAGGATGCAATGCCGTTAATAGAATGATAGAAGAGGGACTTAAAGGAGTGGATTTTGTCGCTATGAATACGGACAAACAGGCGCTTTCGAGGTCCAATGCCGAAACCAAAATAGTATTGGGAGAGAGAGTGACTCAAGGATTGGGAGCAGGAACGGACCCTGAAAAAGGTGCGGAAGCGGCAAAAGAAGATGTAGGAAGAATCGAAGAGATAATAAAAGGAGCGAATTTAGTTTTCATTGCGAGCAGTTTTGGAGGCGGAACGGGAACGGGAGCGAGTCCAGTCGTTGCGGATGTCGCTCATAAATGCGGCGCTTTAACCATAGGAGTAGTTACTAAACCTTTTAAATACGAAGGCAAATTAAAAATGAATAGAGCGGAAGCGGGAATAGAAAAAATGTTTACCGTTGTCGATTCGCTTATAATAATACCGAATGAAAATCTTTACGATATGATTGACGCGGAAACTTACGGATATACGGACGCTTTTTCAATAATAGACGATATATTGAGACAGGGAGTGCAGGGAATATCCGATATAATTACTCAAACTGGTTTTGGAGTAAATACCGATTTTGCCGATGTTAGAACGATGATTTCGCTTTCAAACGGAAGAGCGCATTTGGGAATAGGAATAGGAAAAGGCGAAAACAGAGTCGAAAAGGCGATAACAAACGCTTTTGAAAATCCTTTGCTTGATGTTTCGAGCATAAGAAATTCGAGAGGAGTTCTTGCAAATATAGTCGCTCCTAAAGATTTTGGGCTTAAAGAATATAGAGAGGCTACAGAAAAAATAAGCAGCTACGCTCATGAAGATGCAAATATAAAAATAGGAACTTGCATTGATGAAAGTCTAAATGAAGAAATAAGGGTTACAATAGTCGCTACGGGTTTTGAAGCTAATCAAAACGAAAATAACGGAACTGAAAATAAAGATTCCGAAACTGATAAAAGCGATATAAAAGAAGATAATACAAATAATGCAAATAATATTACAAATAATGAAAATAATAATTCCAACGAAAATATAATTGATAATATTGATAAGTCTGAAGATACTAATTTAAATCTAAATGAAAAAAAAGAACCAGTTATTAGTAGATTTAATTTTAGAAAAATAACTTCTGAAGATAAATCTGCTAACAATTATAACGATATTGATAATAAAAATAGCGAGATAGAAAATTTTAACGACAATCATAAAGAAGAATTTGAACAATCGGAACAAACGGCTTTTAGTAGAAATATAATTAATAATCAAATAAGAGAAAGCGCAAATTTGGTAGACGATAGAGCCGACAGAAATGAAGAATATAATAATTATTCCGTTGGAATCGCTACCGAAGTTGCAGAAGCAGATATTAAAGAAGAAGTTAGAGAAGTTGCAAAACCAATATTCGATACTATATCGGAAGAAGATATGAAAATTCATAACGATATGGGAGCGAAGAATTATATATTCGGAGCGAACGCTAATTCTTCTATTGATTATGACGATACTCCAGCGTTTATGAGAAGAGCAATTGTGGCAAGAAATGTAAGAAAATAAGGGTTTAATTTTGAGATTAATATTAGTTTTTTTTATTTCTATTTTTTATTTTTGCGCAAGTTCGGTTTCTTTCGGACAATCTGCTAATAATAATTTGCAAAACGCTTTGAATTTTTATAATAACAGAAATTACGAAAATTCAATCGCAGTTTTGGAATCTATGAATATTAAACCGAGCGATATAGAGCCGTATTTATTATTGATAGACAATTATATCAAATTAAAAAATTATTCTATGGCGGAAACTCTCATTAACGATGCGGCAAATTATCATTCCAGAGATTTTAGAGTCCTTGAAAGAAAACTTAATATTGAACTTTTGAATAATAGAAATACGGAAGCGAGAAGAACTATTAATTCGATTAAGGCTTTGGATAGTAAAAATTATTTTGCAAATTACGCTGAAGGACTTTTAAATGAAAGAATGGGATATTATAAAACCGCTATGACTCTATATGAAAGAGCGATTATCATAGACAAAAATCGAGCGGAAGCTCCCGTTTCTTTAGCATATTTACAGCTTGCAAGCGGAAACAGTAATAGAGCTTTAAATTTATTAAATAATAATATTGATAATAATCCGAGAATGGCGGAATCATATTATCATTTGGCTAATTATTATTATTTGAATAGAAATTATAACAGAGCTTTAAGCGAAGTTAGTAACGCTTTTTATTATTATACGAATTATAACGAAGCTAAAATATTGCAGGCAAATATATTTTTGTCTTTGAAAAGATATAATGAAGCGATAGGAATTTTGGAATATATTCCCGATTCTGAATTTAAAAATAATAGCAAATATTATTATATAGGAAATGTTTATGAAGAAGCGAATAATTATCCGAACGCTAAAAATTCTTATATAAATTATTTAAAAACAAAACCAGAAGACGAACTTGGGCGACTTGCCTATGAGAGAGTTTTATTAAATACAAATCCTACTCCAGATTATGAGAGAAACAGAGCGGCATTATATTATGGAAATATGGCTTCTTATTATACAAGGCTTGCAGATAATGTGAGAGCGCAGGCTTATTTAAAACATATGTTAAAATTAAATCCTGCGAATACTTATGCAAGGCTTATGCTTTCGGATGTTTATAGAAGAATGGGTTTGGAAGAGAGAGCTTTGGAAGAATTGGAAATAGCGAAAAATGTCAATCCCGAAGATAAATCTATTGTTTATAAATACGACAGTTATAAAAGAAGGTTGGATAAAAATATTCCGTCAAGAAGCTGGGGAATAGAAAATCAATATAATTTGGAAAAATCTGGTTATACGATTGCAATAGCCGATACCATAACCGCTCAAAAAGACAGTCCGATGTTTTTCAATACTGCTTTATATCAAACTTTATCTTATGTTTTGCCTCAATATGGGAAATTTCAAGTATTGGATATTTATACGAATTATTATTCTGAAAGAGATTTATACTCGGAATTAAATTTAAGAAAAGTTGATTATTATTTAAGAGGCTCGACTTTTGAAAACAGCGCCGATAATTTTACCGTTATGCTCGATTTGGTGGAAGTGAGAAACGAAAGAGTAGTTACCAATTTTACGATTACAACGAAAGGTAAAGATAGAATCATGAATGCGGCGGTAATGACTGGAAAAGTTATAGACAATGCGATTCCTTTTTATTCTAAAGTTATTAAGATTCATAATGACAATATTTATATAAACGCTGGCAAATTGCAAGGTTTAACTAATGATATGAATCTTCTAATTTATAATACGACTACGGCTACAACTGATTTATCGAATAGAAGCGCCGATATGTCCATTGGAATGGTAAAAGTTATAACGGCGGATGAAAATGTTTCTTTAACAAAACTTATTGACGGAAGGGCTTTAAGTAGAATAAATCTTAATCAAATTGTTATTCCTTATATTACAAATACTTCTGTTAATTCTGTTCAAGCTCAAAATTGATTATTATGAAAAATGTTATTGGAATATACGGGCTTATATGTTCGGGGAAAAGTTCTTTTTCAAAACTGCTTGCAAAAGAATTGAACGCTTTATATATTGACGCCGATATTATAGGACATGATGCCTTAAACGATAAAAATAAAAAAGAAGAATTAATAGAAGCCTTTTCAAACGATATACTCGATAATAACGGAAATATAGACAGAAAAAAACTCGGAAAAATAGTATTTAGAAATTCAAAGAAATTAAGAAAATTGGAAAGTATAACTTATCCGTATATTGAGGGCAAAGTATTTGAATTATTAAATTCCACAGATAAAGATGTCGTTATTGAAGCCGCATTGATTATGAGAAGCGAAATATATAAAATATGCAATAGTTTAATATATGTCAATTCAAAAACCGCGGATATTATAAATAGAATGAAAAAAAAGCGAAATATCTCCGAAAAAGAAGCGAGAAAAGTTTTAAAAATGCAAATCGATGTAAAAAATAAGAGGTCCAATGCCGATATTATAATAAACAATATGAGAGATTATAATCATTTGGTTATAGTTTCAAAAAAATTAGGAAGGCATTATGGAGATAAACATAAACGAAAATCAAAACAAGGCAGAAAAAGATTATTCTATTAATAGTCCTAAAAATAATTTTGAATACGGAAGAAAAAAAACTTTATATATAGTTAATTTTACTCCTTTAAGATTATTGATATTTGCGGCAAGTTCAGTTTTGCTCGTATTATTTATTTTTATTTTGGGTTTTCATTTGGGTTCTTCAAAACCTAATAATTCAAATAGTATGGCAAATAATGACGATATTATTGATAATTCTTCGCAAATACTTATGCGAACAGAAGAATTGGCGGGAAATAGAAATTTTGGAAGTTCAAATTTTGAAAATTCAAATAACGATATTTTAACTTTATCGGAAAATACTCAAAACGATAATTATAGCGATTATAATAATTCAAGCATAATAAGGGAAAGTTCGACTCCCGAAGACAGATATAACGAATATACTCATAGTTTGGCTTCAGAGTTGGACGCGATAATTAAAGAAAAAAATAGTTTATCTCCAAATTCAACTTATAATCCGCCTCAACAATTTGCGAGTATAACTCCAACTACTTCTTCTACCGTTAGCGAAAGTGCGACTGTTACAAAACGCCCTTATACTCCGACATCTTCCGCAGATTCCGTTTATTTTATACAGGTAGCGGTAGGTTATGACAGAGACAATACTTATTCGGCTAGAGATAATTTGAAAGCAAAATTTCCAAAAGCTTTTATAAAAGAGGAAGCGACTTCGGACGGAAAAACCATGTATAAATTAAAAGTGGGAAGATACGATACGAGAGAGGACGCTCAAAAGGCTCTTGCCGAAATTAAAAAGATTGCCGCTTATAAAGACAGTTATATTTATTCGGATAAAAAGACGAGCTAAAATTTTATAAAAATTACTAAAATAGATATAATCTAATATTAATGGAATTCTATTTTAAAATCAAATTCTATTAATTTTGGATTACTTTACGCTGTCCGACTTTACTATATCTGCCGTAAGCAAGTTTCGGTTTTTTACAAAATCTCGTAATGACAAATTTTAACTGTTCATTGAAAACATTTGAAAAAACGAAGTAGAAATCAAAAATAGTAAGGCTTGCCAAAAAGCAAGCCTTGAGGATTCATCTGAAAAAGTTTATGTTAATTTATATTTATGTCTATTTATTAAATAACTGCCAGCCAGAATCTGGATGCGCTTCTAAATGCCAATCATAAGCGCGATTAAATACAAATCTAAAGTTATGCTTCCATAAATCATATGATAAATTTATTTTTTCATTCAAAAAATTGTCTATTTGCTGAGGCGGTAAATCCTGATGATAATATATATTATTCCAATATCCGTTTCCTTGCGTATTATAATAGAAGTCGACTCCGAATTCGTTAAAAAATTGGTCCGTATAGCCTATATTCATTACCAAAACCTCTAAAGCGCCTTTTCCTCTCTCTCCCATATGTTCCGCTCTCATAAAGGTATTAAAGTTATCAGAATTTTCTCTGGTAATTTCATCTTTAGTCAATAATGTTTCATATAATCCGCCTACAGTCCAAGTTCCTGCAGAATTTCCGCTATTATATTTTGTTATTACTCCTACTCTGAATTTTCTTACTTTGATAGTTCCTTTATCTTTTTTATAATATACGATATCAAAATTTTTATCGAAATAATAATAATTTCCATATCTATGGTCGTTATGACGATTATCTCCGTCTCTTATAAACCATCTTTTCCCGTCTTTAACTCCTTCTCTGCTTATCATTTTTTGCCAAGTAGTTGATAAAGTTTCCTCGTCCATATAGCTTATTGACGGATAATTATTTCCAGAAAATGGAGCATAAACTGTCATGTATGTATTTTCTGCAAAAGTTTCTGGAGGAAGTTCAGGTTCGGGTTCAGGCTCATTTTCATCAGTTCTTTCCCATACTACCGTAAGATTTTTATCCCATTGCGGAATAGAACCAGTAGGTCCCGTTCTTTCGGGAATTGGCGGTTCGATTTCTGTCGCTTGTCTGTTTATTGTCGGTTCGGTAGATTTTTCGCCCCCAATACAAGAAATAATCCCTGCGATGTTAAATATTGCTATTAATAAAATAATAAATAATTTTTTGGCAATCATAAATAGTC
>NZ_JBNMIZ010000130.1:0-7434 GCF_050873525.1 Brachyspira sp.
ATAAAAACGCGGGAACTTTTTTATTTTAATTTCGTCTAAATAAGTATATAAAAATAAATAAAAATAAAATAATAAAAACGAAGTAATGGACGGATTGATTATGATAAAAAAAAGATTTTATATTTTTGCTATATTAACCATATTTTTGGCGACATTTTTATCGGTTTATGGACAGCCCCCGCCTCCAGCTGGGTATGGTAAAAAACCTCATGAACATGATAGAAAATTAGGTCCCGACCCGTTTCAATTTTTTAGAAAAGCGGGAATAATTCTCTCATCCGAGCAAACCAACCAAATATATGAAATTGCAATAAAATCGGTAAACGAAGAACAGCCAATGAGAGAAGAAATTGAAAAAATAGATTATAATATGAAAATTGAACTTATGAAAGATAATCCCGATAGAAATATATTAAGAGATTTGATAAAAAGAAAAAAAGAAATTGAAGCGGAGCGAGATTGCTTGATTATATTTAGAGATTTGGATATAATAGGAATTCTTACTCCAGAGCAGAAAATTATGCTTAATAAATATAGGAAAATGTAATTTATCTTTATCGAGTTTATAGAGCGAGGGATAATTATGAATGGTGTGGAAATGGCTTATGAAGACGATATAGACGCTTTTAAATCGTCCAACGAAGAAGCGTATAAAGAACTTATGGCGACTTATAGAAAGCCTTTGGTTAATTTGGTTTATTCAATTATTTCAAATTATGACGAGGCTGAAGAAATCGTGCAGGAAGTTTTTGTCCGATTCTATTTGAAAAGAGACACTTTTGAAGGAAGGTCCAAAATCTACACTTGGCTTTATAGAGTTTCGTTTAACAGAGCGGTAGATTATATAAGAAAGAGAGAGCGAGAAAAAAGATACAGACTTAAAGAATATAGAAATGTAGAAATGCAGGAATCCGACAACGATAACAGCATTAATAAAATTATACTCACGGAATCTTTGGCAAAATTGGACGACAGCTTTCGTATTCCTCTTATAATGTCCGAATATGAAAATTACTCTTATGAGGAAATTTCGGAAAAATTAGGTTTGCCCGTAAATACGATTAGAACGAGAATTTTCAGAGCGAGAAAAAAACTTCTATCTATAATGAAAAAAATGGGGGTAAGTTTATGAAATTCATAAAAAGCCATAAAAATTACGAAATGCTTATAAGCAGATATAAAGACAACGATTTAAACGAAAGCGAAATTCTTGAAATGAATAAACATTTGGAGAATTGCGAATCCTGTAAAAAATTCATGAACGATATTAATTCAATATCTTCAATTTTGTTAGGAAATAAATCAATAACTATTGAAAAAGTTAAACATAGAATTTATCCTTATATTATTTCAATGGCGGCGGCGCTTTTAATATCTGTAGGAGTCGCCGTAATGTTAAATAATTCCAATAAAAACGAATTAATGATTTCAAATAATTTTGACTCTGCATATATTGAAGATATTAACGGAGACGGATACGCCGATTATATTCCTCTTTCAACATATTTTAACGAGGAAGAAGAATTGACGAATAACGATGAAATGATTATATTGTCTTCGTATATGTATTATGTCGGACAAGATTAATTTTTCTTATTATTCTAAATTATTAAATTTTAGTTTTGCTTGGAATTCCAAAAGGTATTCTCAATTTTACTATAGTTCCCGCACCCTCAGAACTGTCTATAGTTATCGAGCCTTGCATTGTGTCAAGCAAATCTTTAACAACCGAAAGCCCGATTCCGATTCCGCCGTATTCCCTTTCAAATCTCGAATCGCCTTGATAAAACGGAATGAATATTTTTTTTAATTGTTTTGGTTTTATTCCTTTTCCCGTATCTTTTACCGTTATTTCTATTTCGTTTGGAATTATATTTTTCATTGAATGATAATTAAATAAATCGGGCGAAAAATCCAAATTCTTTTTTTCTATCAAATCTGGAATTCTCACATGAATATGAATGCTTCCCGCTTTGGTAAATTTAAATGCGTTTGATATTATTCCTTCCATTATCAATTTGAATCTTTCAATATAGCCGATTAAAATAATGCAGTTTTTTTCCACTTCCACTTTTGCGTCAATTTCTTTCGGGTAAATCGATTTATAACCTTCGACTATCAAATTTAATTCTTCTTCGATATTGAATTCGGACAAATATTTTGAATCCTCATCGTCTTTAATAGTAATTTGTATCAAATTATTATTCGTTTCATAAAGTTTTTTTATGCTTTTTGAAATTACATTAAGCGCTTCTTCTTTTTTCTCTTCGTTCAAATTTTTCTTTTTAAGCAAATTAATATAGCCCATTATTTCGGTAAAAGGATGCCTCAATTCATGCGTAACCGTAGCTTTAAATTCTCTTATAAGTTTATTGTAATAATTGGCGTTTTTCTTTAAGGAATTAATTTCGTTCAAAAGCGATTTTAATCTTCTTTGCAAAATTAAATTATGTTTTTTTTGCCTTTCATAAAGAATAGAAAAATATAATCTGTTTAATCCGATTTCCGTTCCAGCGTTTTTAATTATTCCTTCTTTGCACCATTTCATGGCTTCATTAAACTGCACAAAAAAATGTTCTATAGTTTCTTCCATAACCGAACCGTCCGTTTTAGGCTTTTTTTTAGGTTCGATTCCCGTTATATCGCAAGTGGCAATATTTATTCTTTCCGTAATTATTCCCGAAGAACTATAATAATTATGTCCCAAAACCGTTACATTTTTTAAAGGCACGCTGTAGCCCGTTTCTTCTTCCAATTCTCTTTGAGCGCATTTTTTTATTCCCTGATGTTCGTCCTTTGCGTTCATTTCGTCTTCTTCGAGCATTCCCGCTGGAAATTCCAAAAAGTTTATTATATTCTCGTCTATATCTTCGACATTTTTATTTGTCATTACTTTTTCTCTATAATAAACTACGGGGCGAAAATTAGTTATCATTAAAACATGAAGCTGATTTTCTATATAAGCGTAAGGAACTATTATAACGGCGTCTCGTCCTCTTCGGTTTATAATATCGCAGTTATATTCTCTTGAAAAAGTTCCGTCATCGTATTCGTTTATCGCTATAAATCTTTCCAAATTGACAAAACCAGTATTTAGTTCCACAGGCGGAGATTTATGAAAAAATTTTGCGTCCTTTACTTTTTTTATAGTCTTTCTTTTAGCGCCGCTCATATTATCAAATCACAATCCAAATTTTTATTTTATTTTTTTTATTAGAGTTATAGAATTTCCCGTTTCGTTATATTTTATTTCGTCAAAATAGGATTTCATCATCATCATGCCTCTTCCGCTGTTTCTCCTAATATCTTCCTGTTTTATTTTTTCAATCGCTTTTTGAGGTTTGAATCCGTCTCCTTCGTCCTTCACGGTTAAAGTTATACAATCGTTTTCTATTTCCAAAGAGATTTCAACGAAAGTATTTTTTGCCGTTTCGGTTTTAAGAAGTTCGGCTAATTTTTCATGATAAATATTTTTTTCAATCCATTCTTTTTTCGTTTCGTAGGATATTCCTAAATTTCCATGCTCTATCGCGTTTATAGCCACTTCATATAAAGCCGCTGCAAATAAATTCACATTCGCTTCGTCTATGACTCCCGATATTTCCGCGCATATTTCTTTTATAAGTCCAGCGACTTCTCCAATGTTGTTTTTCAAAATGTATTTTTTTATCATACACAATACCCAAATCAAAAATTATTTGTATATTACAATATAATAAAAAATAAATCAAATTTCAAATTTAAAACTTGGCAAATATAAAAATACATAATTTTATCAAATCTATATATTGCCGCTTAAATTAAACGCTTGATATTTTATTTAAAAATTATTATAATTATTGGAAATAAAAAGAGAAAAAAATATTATATAAGTGAAGAGGAATTAATATGGATAAGAAGATTATTAAAACTCATAAAGCTCCGCAGGCTATAGGACCTTATTCTCAAGCGATTAAAAGCGGTAATTTTATTTTTGCTTCTGGACAAATACCTTTGGACCCAGTAAGCGGCGGTATGGAAGAAAACGATATTAAAAAACAAACGGAAAGAGTTATGGAAAATATTAAAGGGCTTTTGGAATCGGAAAATCTTACTCTTGCCAATGTGATTAAAACGACTTGTTATTTAAGCGATATGTCAAACTTTGCTTCGTTCAATGAAGTTTACGGTTCGTATTTCAAAGATAATCCGCCTGCAAGAAGCACGGTTGCGGTAAAGTCTCTGCCGAAAGACGCTTTGGTCGAAGTTGAAATAACGGCGGTTATAAATTGATTGATAAAACCATGCATAATGATTATTATTCATGGTTTTTTATTTTTAAATAATTTTAATGATTCTAAATAAATAATAATTATAAACGGAGTGTTATTATGAGAGCCTATTTATCGTATTTTATAAAAGGAATGGCAATAGGAATAGCGAACGCGATTCCCGGAGTTTCTGGCGGAACAATAGCTTTCGTTCTTGGAATCTACGAAAAATTAACTTATTCAATATCTTCTCTTCCGATAGCTTTGATTAAATTTAGATGGAAAGATGTTGCGGAAAGTTTAAAAATATTGATTCCCGTTTTTTTGGGAGCGATTATTTCGATATTTTTATTTTTGAATATTATTAATTTCTCGTTTGCCAATTATCCGATTCCAACTAAAATATTTTTTGTGGGACTCGTGCTTGGTTCTTTTCCTTTCGTAACAAAAACCGTTGAAAAATATGATTTGAAAGTATTTTTAGCTTTCTTTTTAGGCGCTTTTATAATGGCGATATTTGTTTATTTCGATATTAACGAGCCTGAAATTAATAAAGTCGCTGGAGAATCCGTTTCTTCGGACTTTTCGTTTATTTATGGAGTCAAATTATTCTTCTGCGGAATAGCGGCGGCAATTGCGATGGTAATTCCCGGAATTTCTGGTTCTTTGCTTTTGCTTATTTTGGGAGAATACGAAAATGTATCTTATTTCGTTTCAAATATCACATCGAATTTCAATTATATTTATCCTCTCATATTTTTAGGAATAGGAATAGTTATAGGAATATTTGCAATATCCAAATTAATAACGATTCTAATTCAAAAATACAGGACAATAGTTTTCGGTTTCGTATTGGGAATTTTGATAGTTTCGTTTTTGAGTTTGTGGCCCAATATAACCTCTTTAAGCGTTCCAATGCTGGCTGCTACCGTTTTATCTATGTGTCTGGGTTTTTTAGTCGCCATAATGATGGAAAAGATTTAATATTAATTCTATAATAATATTTATATAATCAACCTAAATTTTATATAATTCAATTCCGAATATATATAGTAATGAAAAAGGTGAACCGTATGAATAGAATAGAATTTTTAAAAACATATTATAAACCGAAATTATTTTTAAGTTTGGCTTTATTTATTTTTATATCTGGAATTTTATATTCTCAAACTTCCGCAAATCTTGAAAATTCTTTTACGAATTTACCGAGTTCAAAAAGGCTTGCAAATAATATTTCAATAAGAGCTATGAACGAAAATTCTTTATATGTGGAATGGCAGGGCATATATCATCCTAATTTGACTTATTATGTATATAGAAGCAATAATCCGATATTATCTCGTCCGCTTTTAACCACGGCGACAGTTATAGGTTCGGTAAAAGCTACTAATAATTCGACTTCTTATTCTATGCTCGATATACTTCCATCTTATGGACTATATTATTACGCGGTAATATCTTATGTCGACAATATAGGTTTTTATACGGCGGATTCCGATGTGGATACGGTTTCTTTCGAGTTCAAAGACCCTAACGCGATTAATACGAATACTAACGCTTTGGCAATATTGACAAATAACGCGACAAATTTTGCATCCGCTACAAATTATTATATACAAACCAATTATTATAATATAACGAATTACTATAATACAACGGAAATACTTATAGGCGAAACGAACACAAATAATAATATTTTAAATAACGATATAATAAACACCAACTATATGGATTATATATATACGAATAATATAAATACTAACGAAATTATAGACGGAATCGTAAATACAAATTCCATAGAAATAACTATAGACAATATTATGGAAACTCCGCCAGCGCCGCAAACGGAATACGATATGTATATGAACGAATATAATAAAGCTTTGGCTCAGTTCAGATTGGGTAATTATTCTACCGTAATAACTTTACTTGAACCAGTTTCTACAAAAAATGTTAATAGAAATTTGTATTATAATATTAATTTGCTTCTTGGGAAAGCATATAAGAATACGAGTCAAAAACAAAAGGCTTTAAATGTATTCAGACGCATACAGTCGATTAATTCAACGGAAGTTAATTTTTGGATTAATCAGGTATTGAGCGATTTATGATTAGGGGGAAGATATTATGAAAGTTTATGCAGCAATTTTAGCTTCGGTTATTACCATAGTCGCTATTTTAGGAGGCGTTTTTATCACTAAAGCGTCCTCTCTCTCTTCGCCCGAAAGATATTTTCAAAAAGGCAAAAGATTTTATGAAATGGGAAACTATGACGAGGCTATAAATAATTTGAACGAATATTTATCAATAGATACAAAATTAAGACCTTTGGATAATATAGCCCAGTCTTATTTTTTGGTTGCAGATTCTCTAAAAAGACAAAAAAAATATCATTTGGCAAAAGAAAGACTTACGGACATTATAGATAATCCAGAATTTATAAGTTATTCCACAAACGCGATAATAACCTACGCCGATATAGCACGCTTGCAAAACGCTTATGACGATTATATAGCTCCTAAATTGCAGAATAATTTGAGAGCAAAAGATAACGATATAGCATCAACTATGAGCATGGAATACGGCTATCAGTTATTCTTCCAAAAAAAATACGGAGAAGCTTTGAGCTATTTTTTGAGAGCGAACGGAGAGCTTGCCGTTTTGGGAAGAGCGAGAGTTTATTTCAGCATGAACGATTACGACAGAGCTTTTGAAATTTACGAAGACTTTTTGCAATATTATAAAACGAGCGTTTACTATAACGAGGTTATGAGAACTTATTTGATTCAAGTTCCAGCAAGAGCGCATAAATTCTTTTTGGAAAAAAATTATTCAAGAGCGAGAATGTATTATAACAAAATAGCCGCTTTATTCCCAAGAACAAAATATGAAGAAGAGGCTTTATTCAGAATCGGTCAGTCTTATTATGACGAAAAGAATTACGATAGAGCGATAGAATTCTATAATAAAGTCAGATACAATAATAATATCTACACTTTAGACGCCGAAGCCTTGCTTTATATAGGTTTGTCGTATTTTAAAGTCGGCAGATATTCCGATTCTTATAAAACTTTGGATTCTTTTGTATCTCAATATCCTAATAATCCAAATGTTCCGAGAGCTAAAGAATATATGGCGGCTTTACAGGAAACTATATTGGCTTTAAATTAATTTTAGTTTTTAG
>NZ_JBNMIZ010000131.1:0-7409 GCF_050873525.1 Brachyspira sp.
AATAATTTTATTACTTTTTGTATTGATAAAGGAAATATTATATTTGAAGTTAGTGAAGAAAAAGTAAAATATAAAAATAATTCAATGACAACGCAGCTTAATATAAAAAAACTTGGGGAAAAATTTATTAATGGTAGAAGCATTGAGGATTTATCTAATTATTTTAAAAAAGAGATTATTATAGAATTTGCAGATAAAATACTTAAATATATATCTGTAAATATAAATGATAAAAAAATTAATGTAGAAGATTATATAGAGGATAGGGTAAAGAAAAATTATAACCTATCCAATCAAGAAGAATTTAGCGCCGATATGATTATTTGGAATAACGAGATAGATTTAGTAGATAAAAAACATACTTTTATTTTTAACACATCTGGAAATTGTTTGGGAAAAATAAATTCTGGTTCTGCAAAATCAGTCTTTAATTGTCATAGCATATTTTTAACAAGCGATATTTTTACAGATGATTATGAACTAATGGAATTAAATAATAAATGCAAAAAAATTATTGATGAAGTTCAAGAAACATATAAACCCGATTTAGATAAACTACTTTTTAAAATTTTATTAAAAAATAAAGATAATATAGCAGATGAGCTTGCACAAAAAAATAAGTTATTTAACCGTGTAGATGATATGATAAAGGAAAAGATAAAAGAAGCTTATAAAGTTTTAGCAACACCTTTAATGTTTAATAAACACAATATTAATAAAAAAAATATAAACTATTTTAGTAATTCGTTAATGGGCATAATATCTGATAAACATTCTCATACGCTTACAAATTTAGAACTTGTATTTAATTTGAATGAAAATCAAGAAAGTCAAGAGATATTAAGCTATGTAAACCATAATATAGATATACTATCTCTTGTAAAAAAATATAATGATATTATAACAAAACTCGATTTTTTACATCATTTTGAAAATTTAGTATTAAATGAAGGTAAAAATGATACTAAAGAGAGAACGGAACTTCATAAAATTGTAGAAAATAATTTATGGATATTTGGCGAAGAATATTCGGATTTAGATTTTTTTAGCGACCAATCATTAAAAGGTATATTTAAAGAAGTTGGACTTCAGGTAGAAAGTAATCAAGATGAATTAAAAACAATCCCAGATATTTTTATACCAAGAACAAAAGATAACAAACTGATACTTATTGAACTTAAAGCTCCAAAAATAGGAATTAGCCAAACAATTCTTAGCGATGTGCTTAATAAATATATACTTAATATTATTAAAATATTACAAAAGCAGGATAATACTATTAGATTTATAGAAGCAATTTGTGTATCTTCAATGAAACAAGAACATATAGCAAATTTAAATGGAGATAATTTTATAATAAGAGCTATGACATGGAAAGAAATTATAAATGCAAGAAGGAAAGAAAATGAAGAAATAATACAGGATATTAAAAAAGAACTTTCATTATCAAAATATAAAACTATGGAAGATTTCAAAGAAAAAGAAATAAATAAGGATAAAAGTAAATATTTAAAAAAGGTTAGCCATTCTTAATAATATATAAATTAAAATTGATACTTGACTGCATTATTATTCATTGTATTATTAAAGAATGCAAAATGAATATAATAAAAAATACGATATTGAAAAAATCTTAAGAGACTGCCAAAAAAATATAGGCTACGATTTTATAAACGAAAATTATTTGCTCGAGGCTATAACTCACAGAACTTTTGCAAACGAAAATAAATTGGATAAAGAAAAAATAAAATATAATCAAAGACTCGAATTTTTGGGAGACTCGGTTTTGTCGCTTATAATGTCCGAATATCTTTTTAAGAAATATCCTAATTATAAAGAAGGTTTGCTTTCAAAAATAAAATCTTCTCTGGTTTCTTCTCAAATGTTGTCGCAGTTATCGAAAGATTTGAATTTGGGAGATTTTATTTTGCTTGGGAATGGCGAGGAAGTTTCGGGAGGACGCCGTAAAGAAAATATACTTGAAGATTTATTCGAGGCTATAGTCGGCGCGATATATTTGGATTCCAATATTGAAAATGCAAAAGAATTTATAATAAAAGTTTATAAAGATAAATTAAATAATTTGAATATTGAAGATGCTTATAAAGATTATAAAACTATTTTTCAAGAGATAATTCAAAAAAAATATAAAATAAATCCTAAATATCAAACTATTGAAATTGAAAAGAATAAATTTAAATCGGAAGTTTTCGTTAATAATAAAAGTTATGCGGTTGGTTTTGGAAAAAGTAAAAAAGAATCTGAAATGGAAACGGCTAAAAATGCTTTGGATTATATAAAATAAAAATAAGGAAAAATTATGAATAAAATAATTATAGCGCCTTCGATACTAACGGCATCGTTTGGCAATTTGGAAAAAAGCGTAAAAGAACTTGAAGAAGCTGGCTGCGATTATTTGCATTTGGATATAATGGACGGAGTATTTGTTCCGCAGATAACTTTCGGAGCAAAAATTGTCGCCGATATAAAAAAAATAAGCAAAGTTCCGCTGGACGCTCATCTTATGATAGTTCGCCCTGAAAATCATATAGACGATTTTGCAAAAGCTGGAGTCGATATGATAAGCGTTCATTTTGAAAATAATATTCACTTGCATAAACTTCTTATGCAAATAAAATCTTATAATATAAAAGCGGGAGTAGTTTTGAATCCTCATACTAGCGTTGAAAATATCGAACCGATTATTGACTATATAGACAATTTGCTTATAATGTCTGTAAATCCTGGTTTCGGCGGGCAGAAATTTATTGAAAGTTCGATTGAAAAAATTAAGAAAGCAAAAAAACTTATTGGAAATAGAAATATATTTTTATCCGTTGACGGCGGAATAAATTTAAATACTTGCGATAGAGTAATCGAAGCGGGAGCGAATTTTTTGGTTTCTGGAAGCGCTATAATAGACAGCGAAGATAAAAAAGAAGTTATAAAGAAACTTAAAGGAAATAAATAAAAATTAATTAATATAAAATATAAAAAATTATTTACGGGAGATTTTAATGCCAACTTTAAAAATAAGTATATCTGGTATAAGAGGAATAATAGGAGACGGTTTGGATATAAGAACGGTTGTCGATTATACGGCTGCTTTCTCATGTCTTTTTCCTAAAAAAGCTAAAGTATTGGTTGCGAGAGACACAAGACTTACGGGAGACACGATAGCAAATTCTGTAATATCCACGCTGATGGCTTCGGGAATAAATGTTATAGATATTGGAATAACGCCGACTCCAACGGCTTTATATATGGTTGAAAAATTAAAAGCGCATGGCGGAATAATGGTTTCGGCGAGCCATAATCCAATCGAATGGAACGCTTTGAAACTCATAGGAAAAGGCGGAAAATTTTTGGATGAAAAATCGGTTCAAGAATTAAATAAACTTTACGATAAAAAATCCTCAAGATTCGTTAAGGCTTTGGAAACTGGAACTTATCAAAAAATCGAAGACGCTATAGAACAGCATATTAAAAGAATAATCAGATTTATTGATGTGGACAAAATAAAAAAGCGTAATTTCAGAGTGGCATGCGATTATGTCAACGGAACGGGGTTATTTGCGACTCCGAAATTATTAAAGGCTTTGGGAGTAAAAGAAATTTCAATAAATAAAGAACATACGGGAAAATTTTCTCATGTAGCAGAACCTTCGGCAAGCAGTATGAAGAGTCTTTCCGAATTGGCAAAAAAAAATAAAGTCGATATAGGTTTTACTCAAGACCCCGATGCTGACAGACTAGCGATAGTTTTGAATGACGGAACGATTGTAAGCGAAGAATATACTTTGGCTTTATGCGCGAAATATTTATGGAGCGTTGGAAAAGGAAACGCGGCGGTTAATTTATCCACTTCAAGAATGATTGACGATTTGGCAAAAGAAAAAGGCTATTCGGTTGACAGAACAAAAATCGGCGAAATAAATGTTTCTTCTCATGTCGTTAAGAATCGTTTATATTTCGGAGGCGAAGGCAACGGAGGAATAATTGTCCCAGCGGTAAGTCCTGGGAGAGATTCTCTTTTGGGAATAGCTTTAATATTGGAACTTATGGCTAAAGAAAATAAAACGATTAAAGAAATTGTTGCGGAAATTCCAAAATACGAAATCGTAAAAGAAAAATTGGAAGTCGCTAAAATAGACGAAAATTCATTTTTAAAAAATATAAAATCAAAATTTCCGAAATCAAAAATAACCTCTATTGACGGAATAAAAGTCGATTTGGAAAACGGATGGCTTCATGTAAGGAGTTCTAATACCGAGCCGATAGTCAGAATAATAGCGGAAGCGAAAACCAAAAAAGAAGCTAAAGAATTGATAAAAACGGCTATAGATATTATAAAAGTAAAAAAATAATTTACTATTGATAATTAAATTAAAAGATATATCATAAACAAAAAGAAAGGTATAAATAATATGATAAAAAATTTTTGATGAAAATATTAATAATAAGTTTGTTCCCAATACTTCTTTATTCTCAAAGCCAAAATCCGAAAGAAGATTTTAAAGAATTATATTCAAAAATGAAAGAAAAATATTCTTCGATTTATCCGAAATCTTTTTCGTCTTATATAGAAGGAAAAATTGTGGAAAGGCAAATTTCAACGATTCCCGAAAGAAATTATACTTCTTCAAAAGATAAAATTAAATTGAAATTTGTTTTCACGCAGGGAACAAAACCTACAATGACGCTTGAAAATGTCGACAGCTTTTACAGGAATATGTTTGCAATATTTGAGGGAGTTTTGGAAACTACGGGATTTTATGCGGTTGTAGGAAACGCCCAAAATTTCAATTCGTTTTCGGACAAATTTATTTTCGAGGATTTGAGAGAAGAAAAAGAAAAATATAAAGCGGTATTGAGAGCGAAAGGCGAAGACAAAGATTACAGCGTGACTTATACGATAGATAAAGAAAGTTTGCTAATTGAAAAAGCGGAGTATTACAATAAAAAATCCAAAATATACGATGTGGAAATTTTATATACGAATATTGAAAATTATACTTTACCAGAAATTATAAAATTTAGAAGTTCGGACGGAGCGGTTAATTCGGAAATAAAATTTGCAGATATTAAAATTTCTTCAAAATAATTATAAATAAAATTCTATCTAAAAAATTTTCTATCCAAATAATCTTTCGACAATCTTAAAACGAACGGGCGTCCATGCGGGCAGTTGGTTAAAATATTTTCTTTTTCGAGCAAGTCGAGTAAAATTTGAATATCGTTATTTGAAAGTTTATCTCCAGCTTTCGGGGAATATTTGCATGAGATGACGCTGCAAGTATGTTTTATAAGTTTTTCCAAAGAATTATTTTCGCCTTTTGAAATATAAATATCCAAAATATCTTTAATCATTTTTTCTATTTTTTGATTTTTCGGCATATAAATCGGCACTTCTTCGACTATCACGCTGTTTTTTGAATTCGCTTCAAATTTGATTCCGATTGATTCTATAGTTTCTTTATAATTATTCAAAATATCTATTTCATAATCTCTATATTCTATTTCGCATGGAACTAATAATTTTTCGTATTCCAATTTTCCGCTTGTTAAAGTTTTATAGACTCTTTCGTAATTTAATCTTTCGTAAGCGGCATGCTGGTCTATTATAAACATTTCTTCTCCTCTTTCGGCGATTATATAAGAAGAAAAAATTTGTCCTACGGCTTTTGTATATTCTCCGAATTCTCTTTCGGCAACATATTCGCTTATTTTATAAGACTGATAAGAATTGTTATAATTGTTATAGTCATTATAATCGTTATATTTATCGTTATATTTTTCGTTTGTGGAATATTCTTTTATATTTTGAATTTTAAAAGTTGGAGTAGAGTCAATATCCGTTTCTATATTAACCGAACTTAAAGAAACGCCTTCGTTAATCTTATTAAATATTTCGTTATAAATCATTGAAGATATTTCTTTTTCATTTTTTATTCTCACTTCTTTTTTGCTCGGATGAACATTAACATCGATTTTACCGCAGTCAATATTTATATACAAAAAGAAAAAAGGATATCTTTCTCTCGGAATCGCGTTCGAGTAGGCATTTTTTATTGCGTAATAAATAACTCTGTTTTCGATTGGGCGATTATTTAAAAATATAAAATTATTTTTCCGCATAGACTGACTGATTTTTGAATTTGAAAATAAACCGTAAATTGAGATATTTTCTTTTTCAATATTCGTTTCAATAAGATTGGAAAATATATTATTGTCGTTTAAATAATTTTCGATTCTCTCTTTCAAACTATTTACTTTCAAATATGAATGAACAATTTTATCGTTATTTTTTAACTTCATTGAAATGTTGGGCTGAACCAAAGCTTCCATATCGAAAATTTCTTTAATAAGATAAAATTCTCTCGAAGTATGTTTTAAGAATTTATATCTAGCTGGAATATTGAAGAAAAGATTTTTAGCGATTATTTTTGTTCCTTTTGAAGCCGCCGCTGGTTTATGTTCTATTATTTTTCCCGCCTCAACGATTATTTTACCGCCGTTATTTTCGTCTGCGCTTCTTGATACAATTTCCAAATTTGTGACATCCGATATTGAAGCCAAAGCCTCTCCTCGAAATCCCAAAGTGTATATAGAATCCAAATCTTCTATGGAATAAATTTTACTCGTGGCATGATGAGTTATGGCAAGCGGAAGTTCCTCAAACCTTATTCCGTCTCCGTTGTCTTCCACAATCATGCTTTTTATTCCCGCCTCTTCAACGGAAACTTCTATATTGTCAGCTCCCGAATCGATGGCATTTTCCAAAAGTTCTTTAAGCATGGAAGACGGACGCTCTATAACTTCGCCCGCCGCTATACGATTAGCCACAGATTGAGGCAATTTCATTATTTTTTTGTTCATTAGATTTAATTTAATTATTTTAAGGAAAAATTTTTATTTTATATAATCTTCTCTTCCCAAAACTTTTGCCAAATGCTGTATAATTGTCTGTCTTTGAACGGGCTTTACCACATATCCGTCAATTTTAAGTTTTAGGAATTCGCTTAATACTCCCTTATTGGCATAGGAAGTAACGACTATAACTTTTCCCTCGTAATTTAAAGCTCTTATTCTTTTTAGCAAATCGACTCCGTTCATTTGAGGCATTTCAAAATCAATCATTAATATATCGGGCTTGTCCGCGGATTCTTTTAATTGTTTAAGCGCCGACATAGCTCCGTCCGCCTCGAGCATAACATTGAAATCTTCCGAAAGAAGTATTTTTTTTTCGGCTATACGAATTGTGCTTGAATCGTCCACTATCATTACGCTATATTGTTTTCCCGTTTTTGTATTTACTCCAAGCGGATATGATGCCATAATTAATTTCCTTATAATTTATTAATATTCTTTTAATTAAATACTTTAAATATTTTTAATAAATTCTATAG
>NZ_JBNMIZ010000132.1:0-7383 GCF_050873525.1 Brachyspira sp.
AATTAAAAGAATTTCATCAAAAAATTGCGAAATTAAAATTTTTAGACCCTGCCTGCGGATGCGGAAATTTTTTAATCATAGCCTACAGAGAGATTAGAAAACTTGAAATAGAAATATTAAAAATTTTATATACTAAAAACATAGAAGAAGAGGGCGAGGTTTTCGATATAGAAACCATGTCTTTGATAGATGTCGATAATTTTTACGGAATAGAAATAAGCGAGTTTCCCGCAAAAATATCGGAAGTGGCTTTATGGCTAATGGACCATTTAATGAATATGGAACTTGGAGCTGCATTCGGAAGATTATTTGAAAGAATTCCGTTAAAGAAATCCGCGGTTATAAAAAATGAAAACGCGTTAACTTATAATTGGAATAATATAATAAATCAAAAAGAACTTTCTTATATTTTGGGAAATCCTCCTTTTGTAGGCGCGAGAATGAAATCGCCCGAACAAAGCGCCGAAATGAAAACGGTATTTAATAATATGAAATCCTGCGGAGATTTGGATTATGTTTGCGCTTGGTATAAAAAAGCATGCGAGTTTATTAAAGGAACTAAAATAAAAGTCGCTTTCGTTTCCACAAATTCTATAACGCAGGGAACTCAAGTCGGTATTCTATGGAAATGTTTAATAAATAAATACGGAGTTCATATACATTTTGCCCATAGAACATTTATGTGGTATAACGAAGCGAAAGGCAAAGCTCATGTTTATTGCGTTATAATAGGTTTTGCCTGTTTCGATACGGATAAAAAAAGACTTTTCGATTACGAGGATGTAAAGGGCGAACCGCATGAAGTGAAAGTTGAAAATATAAATCCGTATTTGGTAGATTTTAAGAATATTTTTATAAACAGCAGAACCGAGCCTATATGCAAAGTCCCTAAAATGCATATAGGAAATAAACCCATAGACGATGGAAATTATTTATTTAGCAAAGAAGAGATGAAACAATTTATAAAAAAAGAACCTAATTCTAAAAAATATTTTTATAAATGGACTGGTTCAAAACAATTTATAAATAATCAAACCGACTATGTTTTATTAGCTTCAAGAATTCCTCCGCATGAATTAAAAAAGATGCCTTTAGTAATACAAAGAGTTAAAAATGTAATGGAATTTAGAAAAAAAAGCGACAGCGAACCGACAAGAGAAATAGCCGAATACCCGACAAAGTTTCACATAGAGATATTTCCTAAACATAATTATCTGCTTTTTCCGAGAGTTTCGACTTCAAGAAGAAAATATATTCCAATAGGATTTATGAGTAAAAAAATTATAGCGGGAGATTCCTGTTTAATAATAGAAAACGCGAATCTTTATTATTTCGGAGTTTTGACTTCAATAATGCATATGACTTGGACTAAATATGTATGCGGAAGATTGGGAAACGGCTATAGATATTCAAAAGATATAGTTTATAATAATTTTCCTTTTCCTATAAATCCTAATAAAAGCATAGCGAAGAGAATTGAAAATAAAGCTCAAAAGATTTTAGATATAAGGGGTAAATATAAAGATTCTTCTTTGGGCGATTTATACGACCCTTTGACTATGCCAGCGGATTTATTTAAAGCTCATAACGAACTTGATAAAGCGGTTGATTTGGCTTACGGAAAAACGAATTTGAAAAATGAAACCGAAAGAATGAAATTTATATTCGAGTTGTATGAAAGTTATATTAATCCGCTTACTTATAAGAAGTGATTATATAAAAAATTTATTTACCATGACATTTGAAGCCCGAAGCCAAAATAAAAATCATTAAATGAAATTTTCTTAAAACCTTCGATTTTATTAGGCATTTTTAAAGCCAAAAGTATAAAAGGTTCGCCCGTTATTATATTGTAAGAAATAATCGGAATGCTTGCCTTTGTTCCAATTTTTAATCCGACAGAATGCATATAATCTTTATCGAAATAAGCGAATCTATAGGATAGCGATGCAAAAAAATTATCAAAATAAATATGACTTAAATTAAATTGAGAATCGACAAATCCTAAAAGTTCTATGTCGCCCGCTAAAAAATAATTGTCCGAAAGATTTTTTGAACGAGAATATGCATAAAATTCCGCTGGAGCGCTTACATATTTTGTGCCGAATACTTTTGAAGTTCCGTCAAATGAAACCAATCCGCTTGAAACATAAGCTCCGTAAAAACTCATTCTTATCGGAATAAATCTCGTTTGAAATTGCGAATTAAAATCCAATCCGAATCTGTTATATTTCACCGAATACATAGGATATAAAGAAATTCTTATTAAATCGTCTCTGTAAGGTTTATCCGCCCTCGTTTTAAAAATAAAAGAAGCCTGCAAAGTCGTCACAAAAGTCCATGAATCGTATTTCCACTTGAACGCGCTCGATATATAATTTGGAATCGTATCTTCCGAAAATAAAGCTCCGTATAGAATCGGGCTTAAATAAAAAGAAACTTTATCACTTTCGGTGTAAAGTCTAAACTCCATGTCAATCGAACTACTTAACTGCCAATAATTATAATCCGAATAAACTACTTGACTGTCGAAATTAAAATTCAAAGGATATAATAAACTATAAGAAGTTAATGAAAATTCCGTCTGCAAAAATAACGAAGGAATATCAAGCCCGAGCCAGAGATTGCCCGAATTTTTGCGTGAAGGAGAAGCCAAATAAGAAAAAATTCCAAATCCGTTTATAAAATATGGAAAAGAAGTATTTATTTGAGGAAGCGGCGCCCAAGTTGCGAAAGGTTTTATATATTTAAATTGATTATATTTTCCAAATTCCATTTCGGGAGTAAAATTATACTTTTCTATTGTTTTTGAAACGAAAGAAATATTTTTTATTTGAGGCTGAATCGTTTTATCGAATTTCATTAATCTGTCATGCTCCGAAAATTTGCCTTCATAATAAATCGAACCTTCCGCATAAACGGGAGCTAAAATTCCGCCCGAAAAATCTTTATCATAAAGTTTTATATTATTTACCGTTAAATCCAATTCTCCCAATTTATAAAATCTGTCGTTATTATTATAAGAAAATAAAATTTTGCCGTTCGAGTTTTTTAAATATTTGACATAATTTAAAGTGTCGTCTTTTGTTTCCACATATTTCAAAGTTTTTGACTGATAATTAAAAATTGCAATATATCTTTTTCCAAATTCGGATACTATTAAAGCTATATTGTTTTCGTCAATAACGGTTGGCGAAGAATAAGAAAAATTATCGTTCGCTTCGAGTAAAATTTCTTTATTATAGTTTTCGTCAATATAAACTAAAACTGCATTATGCAAATCTTTTCCAATTCCGATTATTCCGTTTTTGAAAAATCTTGCAAATTGAATATTCTCCCATTTTCTTTTTGTTCTTTTCTTTTTCTCCAAATCGTATTCTTTGACAATGTATTTATAAAGTCCCGCGTTATAAGTAAGAGATACGAATAAAGCTCTTTTTCCGTCCGAAGAAATATCTAAACTTTGGGAAGTTCTGTCAATGTAGAATTCCAATTTCAAATCTTTTTTTTCGTTATTTCCGTTTCTATTTTGTTTATACGAATAAAGCGCTCCGATATTATTGTCTATATAATAAACTTTGTCGCCGTAGGAATGCAAATCGCCAATATAAGTTTCTTTTTCGTTAACTCTAAACTCCTCGCTTGGACTCACATTTTCGAGAGTCAAAGAATTTTGAAAATCGCCCCAAACTTCAATAAAATTCATTCCGTAAACTTTTTTAAACGCTCCGTAAAAACCCGAATTATAAATTAAAAATGAAAAAGATAATTTTTTTCTCATTACATTCCATAATTCGTTATATTTTTCAATTCCGAATCTTTCCTGCAAATATTTTGAAAAAAGTCCGCCGTATAAATAATAAGAATCGGAAGGTCTTTTACTCCAAATATCGCTTAATTGTATCGGAGTTTTAAATTTTCCTTCGTAAATATCCTGCCTCAATGTCTGCTTTACAAAAGGGTCGTTCGCTCTTCCGAATCCTTTATAACTTTCCATACTCACGCTTATTCCTTCGAGCATAAAAATCGGAGTATTGAAAAAAAGCATTGAAGCCCAATTTCCCAATACTTTTGTCGGATTGCCCGCGTTTTCGGAAGCGAGACTTAATAAATGAGTGAGTTCATGAATAAAAGTTCCTTGAAAATTATCGGAGTCCAATGTTTCTTCGGTTTCAATCGTGTCGAATAAAACCATCGCTGGATAGGGTAGTGGAGTCGCCCAAGAGTTAAATATGTTCATGTCGGATGTTATTGTAATTGGGATTTTTCCGTCAACTTTGCTATTTAAAATAGTAGAATATTCTTCATAAATTCCGTCCGCAATTTTCGCCAATTTTTCCGCGGTTCTTCTCGATTCTATTGGAAAGATTATTTCAAATTTTTCGGTTTGTATCGTATATAATTTTCTAAAAGGTTTGAAAACGGCATTTTGCGAATAAGATAATTCAAATATTATTAAAAAAATAAATATAATAAATTTATTCATATATAAATGATAACAGAATTTTTTAAAATTACCAATGAAATATAAATAAAATTACCAAGACATTTGAAGCCCAAATCCAATATAAAAATCGTTAAAAGAAATTTTTTGAAAATCCTCGATTGTTTTTGGCATTCTCAAAGCGAGCATTATATAAGGTTCTCCTTTTAAATTAAAATATCCGATTGGAATTCCCGCATCCATTCCAACTTTCAAAGCTAACGAATGCATATAATCTTTATCGTAATAAGCGAATCGATAGGACAACGAAGCGAAGAAATTATCAAAATAAATATGGCTTAAATTATAATTAGCGTCAATATATCCTAAAAGTTCGATGTCGCCCGCTAAAAAATAATTGTCCGCAAGATTTTTTTGAACTGCGTATGCATAAAACTCTGGAGGAGCGCTCACATATTTTGCGGCAAATATTTTTGAAGTTCCGTCAAAAGAAGCGATTCCGTTCAAAACATAAGCGCCGTAAAAACTCATTCTTATCGGAATATATCTAGTTTGAAATTGAGTTATAAAATCCAAACCCAATTTATTATAATTTGCCGAATACATTGTATATAAAGCCATTTTTATCAAATCGTCTCTGTAAGGTTTATCTGAATTCACATTGAAAGTAAAAGAAGTTAATAAAGTTGTAGTCAAACTCCAAGAATTATATTTCCACTTAAAAGCGCTTGAATTATCGTTTGCTCTCACATTTTCCGAAAATAAAGCCCCGCTGATTATAGGAGAGATGCCAAAATATACTTTATCGCTTTCGGTATAAATAGGAAATTGCATATTTATAGAACTTCCCAATCTCCAATATTTATTATATGTAGAGTAAATTACTTTGCTGTCGAAACTAAAACTTAACGGATATAATAAACCGCTAGAGCCAAAATTTAATTCGGTTTGTAAAAATTTTGAAGGAATATCGAATCCCAGCCATAAAGTTGCAAAATTATCTAAAGAAGGCGAAGCCATAATGGATAATATTCCGAAACCGTTTACTTTATATTCATAACTATCGTTAATTTGAAAAAACGGAATCCAAGATGCCCAAGGTTTTGCATATTTAATCGGATTATATTTTTTAAGTTCCATTTCTGGAGTAAAATTATATTTTTCTATCGTTTTTGAAATTAGCGAAATATTTTTTATTTGAGGCTGAATCGTTTCGTCAAATTTCATTAATATGTCATGCTCCGAAAAATTGCCAATATAATAAATCGAATTTTCCGCATAAACGGGAGCAAAAACTCCGCCCGAAAAATCTTTATCGTAAAGTTTTATATTATTCGCATTTAAATCCAATTCTCCCAATTTATAAAATCTGTCGTTATTATTATAAGAAAATAAAAGTTTGCCGTTGGAATATCTTAAATATCTTGCAAAATTTAAACTTTCGTCTCTTGTTTCGACATACCTTAAAGTTTTTGTTTGATAATTGAAAATTGCAATATGCCTCTTTCCAAATTCTGAAACTATCAAAGCGATATTATTGTCGTCAATAACCGTTGGCGAAGAATAAGAATAATTATCGTTCGCTTCAAGTAAAATTTCTTTATTATCGTTTTCGTCAATATAAACCAAAACCGCATTATGCAAATCTTTACCAATTCCGATTATTCCGCCCCTGAAAAATCTTGCAAATAGAATATTTTCCCATTTTCTTTTTGTTCTTTTCTTTTTCTCCAAATCGTATTCTTTTGTGATATATTTATAAAGTCCAGCGTTATAAGTTGTGGAAACTATTAAAGCTCTTTTTCCGTCCGAAGAAATATCCAAACTTTCGGAAGTTCTGTCGATGTAGAATTCCAATTTCAAATCTTTTTCATTATCTACGCTAATTCTATTTTGTTTATACGAATAAAGCGCTCCGATATTATTGTCTATATAATAAACTTTATCACCGTAGGAATGCAAATCGCTAATATAAGTTTCTTTTTCGTTAACTCTCAATTCCTCGCTCGGACTCACATTTTCGAGAGTCAAAGAATTTTGAAAATCCGCCCAAACTTCAATAAAATTCATTCCGTAAACTTTTTTAAATGCTCCATAAACGCCCGAATTATAAACTAAAAATGAAAAGGAAATTTTCTTTCTCATAACATTCCATAATTCATTGTATTTTTCAATTCCAAATCTATCTTGCAAATATTTTGAAAAAAGTCCGCCGTAAAGATAATAAGCTCCAGAAGGTTTTTTACTCCAAAAATCGCTTGCCTGTATCGGAGTTTTAAATTTTCCTTCGTAAATATCCTGCCTCAATGTATGCTTAATATAAGGGTCGTTCGCTCTTCCAAAACCTTTATAACTTTCAACGCTTACCGTAACTCCTTCAACCATAAAGAGAGGAATATTGAGCCATTGAAGAGTAGCCCAGTTTCCTAATACTCTAGTTTGCGCGCCCGCGTTTTCCGAACTCAAACTTAATAAATGGACAAGCTCATGAAGAAAAGTATCTGCCAAGACATCTACCATGTTATATGTCGCTTCGTTAACGCCAGCGGAATCGTATATAGTTATAGAAGAATATTGAAGTAGAGAGCCAGCGTAAGCATTAAATATATTTACATCGGGAGTTATCGTAACGGGAATTTTTCCATTTACTTTGAAATTAACTTCGCTATTTAATAATTTGGAACATTCTTCATAAATTCCGTCCGCAACTTTCGCTAATTTTTCCGCAGTTCTTCTCGATTCCATTGGAAAGATTATTTCAAATTTTTCGGTTTGTATCGTGTATAATTTTCTAAAAGGTTTGAAAACCGCTACTTGCGAATAAGATAATTCAAATATAATTAAAAAAAGCAATATAATAAATTTCTTCATTTTTAAAAATAAAATCATGTAAAATTTCTATCAATTATAAATTTTTATATATATTTTTCAAGTATTAT
>NZ_JBNMIZ010000133.1:0-7368 GCF_050873525.1 Brachyspira sp.
ATTTAAAATATTTATTTAATAAAGCATCATAAGTTCCGTTTTCTTTAAGAGTAGCCAAAGCCTTATTAATATCGTCCAAAAGTTGAGTATCTTCTTTTCTTATGGCTATGGCATATTCTTCGCTTTCCGAATCAGTTTCAATCAATTTTAATTCTGGATTTTGAGCCGAATAATTTTTAGCGGGTTCATAATCCAAAACCACCGCTTGAACTTTTTTCGCTTTTAGTCCTATAATCGCTTCGGAAGTTGCGTTATATCTTTGAACTTTAACATCTGGAAGTTCCGATACGATTATATCTCCCGTATATCCTAAAACCACGCCAACTTCTTTTCCATTCAAATTGTCAAAATTATTTATGCCGTTTTCATCGTTATTGACTACTATTGCCTGCTGTGATTTATAATAAGACTCGGAGAAATTGACATTCTTTTTTCTTTCTTCAGTCGCCGTCATTCCCGCAATTATCAAATCGATTTTCTTTTGTTGTAATGCTGGAAGCAAACCGTCAAAAGCCATATCTTTAATTTCAATTTCCACATTTATGAGTTTGGCTATTTCGTTTACAAGCTCAATATCGAAACCTATAATATTTTCACCGTCTCTGTATTCAAAAGGCTCGAACTCGGCGTTTGTTCCAATATACAGCTTGCTGCTTTTTTCTCCGCAACTCATAATCGCGATAATAACAATCGCAAAACCTACAATTACTTTTAGAATATTATTTTTGAACATAATATACTCCTTCAATAGTTTAAAATTTTTTATAAGATTATTATTTGTAGAATTTTATATTATTACTCAAAAAAATCAAGTGGAAAATTAATTATTTTTTTAAATGATTAAAAATAATTTTGAAATTTATTCTTCTATAAGATTATCGGTGATTTCCAAATTCGTAGCGACTGCCGAAACATCGTCATGGTCTTCAAATAAAGAAATAATTTTCATAACTTTTTTAGCTTCGTTTTCCGCTATAGTCATATTATTATCAGCCACTCGAACTATTTCGGCGCTTTCGGGTTCTATTCCTTTTTCTTTCAATGCATCGACTATCGAAGATAAAGATTCCATAGGTCCCGTTATCGTAAATACTTCTCCGTCCTGTTCTATATCTTCCGCTCCAGCATCCAAAACTATTTCCATTAAACTTTCTTCCGTATTTCCAGCCGAAGGAATCATAACAATCGCTTTTTTCTTAAACTGCCAAGATACGCTTCCGTTTTCCGCTAAATTTCCGCCGTTTTTACTAAATATTGACCTTATTTCCGCAGCGGTTCTGTTTTTATTATCCGTTGCTACATCGACTATAATTGCAACTCCGCCTGGCGCATATCCTTCGTAAGATATTTCTTCTATAGTAGCGCCGTCTCCTCCGCCCGCTCCTCTCTTTATCGCTCTGTCTATATTATCGTTCGGCATATTCGTTCCTTTAGCCTTAACTATAACCATTCTCAATCTTGCATTTTGCGCGGGGTCGGGGCTTCCGCCTTCTTTTACTGCGATAGTTATTTCTTTCGCTATTTTAGACCAAATTTTTCCTTTTTTTGAATCGTTTGCCGCTTTTTTATGTTTAATACTTGCCCACTTGGAGTGTCCAGACATATTGCACCTCTATTAAAAAATTATTGTTTTAATTATTTATTGGGACAAATTATATAATAAAAATTAATTGCTGTCAAATATTTTAATTGCCCAAATATTCACAATTTATTTAATAATTGAAAAAAATAAAAAATATATTATAATATGTTTTTATAATAAATTTAATTAAATTAGTATAGAATTATGGATAAATGATTGGATTTTGAAAAAATATTTAAGTTTTCTAATATTTAAAGGAGTCTAATAAGATGAATTATGATAATGATAACGAACTAGATAAAATTTTTGTAAAGCTAGATAAACTAGATACTGAAGAAAATAAAAATAATAAACTTAAAGAAAGCGTTAGAAATATAAAAAATGAACTCCCGCAACTTTTAGACGAAGAAGCTACAGATGAAGAAAATTTAAACTATTTAATTAGAGAAGTTTTTAGAGAAGATTATACAAATATTTTTTATTTTACTAATGCTTCATATACTATTATTGATGAAAAGAAAAATAATAAAGAAAAAAATATTAGGAAATTGTATTTAAGACCTCAAAAAGGAACATTTTTGCAAGACAGAATGCCAGATAATTTAACTTTGTCTTTCAGAGGATTTATTAGGATTGGATTTTTTGTTATAAATGAAATTTCTGTTATCGGAGAATATGACGGTAAAAAAGATAACGAATTGGAAATAAAAGTTGTTCCTTATCATACGAATATACCTGAAGGACATAGAGGAGAATATTTAAATGAGTTAATTAATAATTCAGAATCTATAAGGCAACATTTAAATAAAAATCTTGAAAATTGGAGAGAATATTTATCATGGAAACAAGAGCTTGTAAAAATAAGGCTTGCAGGAATAAAATATTTTAACTGTTATTATTATTATGACGATAGAAGAGATTTGCCAAATATAGTTTTTCAACTTGTATCTCCGTCTAAAAAAGATTTTGAGAAAATTATAAAATATTTAAGAAGAGAGAATATAAAAGTATTTGATAATAATTACTCGACTAACAAATGGAAATTTAATTTTAACGAAAAAAATAGAAGTTTAAGAAGGGCGGTAGATTTGGGAAAATTTTCAGATATAATTAAAGAAATGCCTTATAATCCTACTCCCGAAGAAATACAAAAAATTAATAATAGCGATAAATTATATAAAGGACGAGATTTCAATATTAACGGCGAATATAAAAATAATATAGAAAAAATTTCAGAAAATCCTTATTTGATAGAAATGGCTTTTGAAATAGGAGAAGACTATTACGATGAAATAAGAGATAAAGAACTTAACAAAACTGAAATGGAAGAATTTATTAATAATGAAATTATTAGAAAAATAAATAGAGATGAAGGCGGATTTTTGGCTTTATCCGCGGTTGGAGAATTCGCTTTAAATAGAAGATTGCGAGAAGCGATTTCAAAGTTAGGAAGAGACGAAGGCTATTCTCCAAATTTGGCTCAATGGCTTTTCGATATTAAAAAAGCGGAAGTTCCTTCTATAGAAAATGTAAATATCGAGAAATGGCTTAATAAAGGCATAGAAAATAACGAACATCAAAAATTAGCGGTTAGGAAAATGATTGCCACTAAAGATGTTTGCTTAATACAAGGTCCTCCTGGAACTGGAAAAACTACGGTTATTGCCGAAGCCATATATCAATTTGCTTTAAGAGGCGAAAGAGTATTGATAGCATCACAAACAAATTTAGCGGTGGATAACGCTTTGGAAAGACTTGCAAAAGAACCCGTAATTAGAGCAATAAGATTAAACGCGTCAAAAACTACAGAAGATATAGCTCATATGACGGAAGATAAAGTATTAAAATATTTTTTTAGCAATATTTCGGATAAATTAAAAGAAAATTATTTAAATAATTGGGAAAATAACGAGAAGTTTTTAAATAATATAGAAATTCATTTGAGAGATATTGGACAATATTTGGAACAAAAGAGTCATTATAATGAGCAATTAAATAAATTAGTTGAAGAAAGAAATAATTTAAATAACGATATAGAAAATCTTAATAATAATATTAATGAGATAAAAAATAAAAATAGCGAAATAAACGGAATAAAAAATCAAATGAACCTTTTTAATAATTTTATAAACGGTTTAATAAATAATAAAGATTCCGAAAGCGACTTTGTTCTTCCTAAAGATTTGACTTCTAAAATATTGGACGATATAATATTGCCCTTAAATTTACTAAACGAAATAAATTTAGACAGATTAAATATTAGAAATATAAATATTGACGACATGGGAAACGATATTTTAACAAATGGTTTAAAAGAAATATTTAAAAATGTTTATAGATTTTATGATTTGACTTCTTTGGTTTCAAAGTCCGATAACAAATCTAATCCAGAACTCGAGTCTTTAAAATCTAAAAGAGATGAAATAAAAGATAAAATGGGAGTTTCGGATATAAGCGATGAAGAATATGATAAATTATCGGATGAATTTAGAAAATTAAATAAAGAAATATCTAATTTCAAAATGGATACTTTTGAATTAAAAGAAACTCATAAGGCTTTACTCTCGGATAATATAAAAAATGAATTTATGACATCAAAAGACACTAATATCATAAAAGAAGTAATAAATAAAAATATTGCGGAAGTGGACAATATTAATAAAGTATTGCATAATATGAAAAGTTATTTAGATAATTATGAATTGTCGCTTAAAGAGGAAGATTATAAACAAAAAGAAAACGAATTGAAAACAAGCGAAGGCAGATTGTCAGTTATTTCAGAAGAAGAAAATAAAACGAGAGAATATTTAAAAGATATTGATAATAAAATAAATAAACTAAAAAGAGAAAATAATATTGAAAACGATATTAACGATAACGATATTTATATCCGACTTGAAAATAGGAGACAGGAATTATCAAATATAATTAAAGACGGAGAAGCTTTAAAAAATAAATTTGGAGATTTTATAAAAGAATTTAACAATAAACTTGAGAATATAGATATTAAATACGAAAACGAATATTATAAAGAAACTTATGTAAATTCATGCAATGTCGTTGGAATTTCTTGCACGGAAAATCCTAAAATTTTGGAAGAGAAAGAATTTAAGCATTTTGATGTCGCTATAATTGACGAGGTAAGCAAGGCTACTCCGCCCGAACTTTTAATACCTATGCTTAAAGCGAAAAAAGTTATATTAGTGGGAGACCATAGGCAGCTTCCTCCCCTATTTGGAGAATATGAAAGGTCTTATAAAGAGATAGTGGACAATATAGAGGATACGGATGAAAATAAAGAAGTAAAACAAATTCTTACTGAAGAAAATTTTAAAAAGTTTGAAAATATGGTTACTTCCTCTATATTTAAAGAATATTTTGAAGAGGCAGACGAGAATATAAAACATTCGCTTTTGAGTCAGTTTAGGATGCATAGCGATATAATGGAGGTTATAAATAGATTTTATGAAAATAGATTAAAATCTGGTTTATTGGAATCGGGAATGACTAAAGAAAAAGAAAACGAAGCTAAAGCACATTTATTAGAAATAAAAAGAATAAATAATCTTCCATTTATAACTAAAGACAGACATGCATATTGGATAGATTCTTCCGTTATAAAAACGAGGCAAAGCAAAGAAGAAAAAATATACGAATCTATGACTTCCACAAGCACTTCTATATATAATGTATTGGAAGCTCATATAGCGGTAGAATTAGTAAAGAAAATCGCAACCGAATATAAAAAACTTAATTTAGGAAGACAAGTTTCGGTAGGAATAATAAGTTTGTATCAGCTTCAAGTTAATAGAATAAGAGATATGATAAAAAAGGAGAGAAGAAAGAAATTTGATTTTTCGGCGGTAAATATAGATGTTAATACGGTGGATAGATTTCAGGGAAAAGAGAAAGAAATAATTATAGTTAGTTTGGTTAGAAATCCCGAATCGGGAAAATCTCGCTCCAAACATATAACCGCATTTGAAAGAGTAAATGTAGCATTTTCAAGAGCGCAAAACGCTTTATTTATAATTGGAGCAGAAACGCTTTATAAAGATTTGGATGTAGAAATGCCGTATATGGATAGAAAAGGAATTTTCAAACGAAAAGTATATAAGGATATTATAGAATATCTTTATAGAAACGCTTGCTTTTTCCAAAGCGACTGTGTTATAGATTATAATAAAGCGGATATTATTTTAGAATATAATAAAAATCATAAAAATAATAGAAATTCAAATAACGATAATAGGAATAATCATAATAATGCAAATAAAAATAAACAAAATAATAAGCAAAATAATAATATAAATAATCGTAATAATAACAAAGGCGATAAAAAATAAATATTAGAGTGAGAAGTTATGAAAATACAAATGCAAAACGCGGGTAAAATATTTTTTTCTAAACCTTATGCAAAATATAAATCTGTAGTAACACATTTTACATCAAGAAAATCTACAGCTATAGAATGGATGATATTAGAATTGATAAAAATATATTCCAACGATAACGAATATACCAATATATCGTTAAAAACAATAATAGAGGGAATGCTTTTTGTTCCCGATACCGATATTTTGGTTAAACCTTCGATTATTGAACTTATAGGAATTAACGCTATAGAAGATAAAAATAATTTAATAGATGAAAATATTTCTCTTGATAGCGTATCGTTATCTCATTTGGCTTTGACTCAACATGGAAGAGAATTGCAGGAGCGAGGTTTGATTCCTGGAAAAGAATCCGAAGAAGAAATAGTTTTTATTTACGATAAATTAGAAAACGATTTGAAATTGGAAGCTGATAATAAAATAGATTTGAAAAGAGAACATAAAGGAATAGAACTTTCAAATAATTCAGATTTGATTTTTGATGAAAATAGAGCGAGGCAAATTTTAGAAGAGAAAAAAGACAGAGGAAAATTTACTTGGCTTCAACCGACTTCGGAAATAAAAAATATAGATAAGGGCGAAACTGAAATTTTATGGAGAGATTTAAACGATGAAATAAATATATTAGAAAATGGCAAATTGGAATTGATTAATTATAAAGATAAAGAAATATTCAATAGATTATTAATTGAGAATATAGACAATTTATTTAAATTAGAAAATATGGAAATGATAGAATTTAAATCTTTTGATTACGGCAATTTTCAAAATTTACTTAATATATTTAGCGCCGAATCCATCTCAGATAAATTAAGAAATATATTGAATAACAGAGATTTTGTAATTGTAAACAATAGCTATAAAGACTTAATTGATTACGAAAAGATAAATACTAATTTGCTTTTAATTTACGGAAAAGAAAATTTTTCTATAGATATAAAAGATAAAAAAATGATTGTGAATATAAATGAAAATATGCCTTTCGATAATTGCATTGCTTTAAATAAAGATAAAACAAATTTATGCATCGCCGATTTTGAAGTTTATAACGATTTTGGAAAGAAAAATATCGTATTAGGTTATTCATGCTCATATAATAACGATTTTAAAGATTTAGAAGAAGAATTAATAAATAAACATATATATTATGACGCTCGAATAGTTCTTTTGCCTTTATTCGTTTCTAAAGATAATAATATATTTAAAAATAATATCGTTAAACATTTTAATAATATTGAAGAAATAGGCGATTCTTTAGATTTTTTACGAAGTATAATAAACGAAGCGAAAAAAATAAAATTAAACGATAATGAAGCTAAAAATATACTCGTTAATATAATATCTAAAAATAGTAAAGTAAACGAAATAAATAATATAGAAAAACTTAAAGAA
>NZ_JBNMIZ010000134.1:0-7199 GCF_050873525.1 Brachyspira sp.
TAACATAACTACTTGACATAACCGTTATTTTTTACTATAATAGATACATAAAAAACATATAAACAACTTCATAAAAAAGGATGGGACTATGGTAAAGATAATTTCAAAACAAGAAGCCTGCGATTTAATCAAAGACGGCTCGGTAGTAATGTTTGGAGGGTTTTTAGCATGGGGTTCTGCATGGGAAGTTACGGATTTACTTGCAGACCAAAACAAAGTTAAAAACCTAACGCTCGTTGGAAACGACACAGCTTTTGCCGACAAATCTTACGGTAGGCTTATGACCAATCGTCAAGTTTCTAAAGTTATAGTTTCGCATATCGGAACTAACACCGAAACTCAAAAACAAAACAATAACAAAGAAATCGATGTCGAATTGGTGCCACAAGGAACTTTAGCCGAAAGAATAAGAGCGGCTGGAGCTGGTTTAGGAGGAATACTTACTCCTACGGGAATAGGAACTCTTGTCGAAGAAGGCAAGCAAATAATCGAAGTTAAAGGCAAGAAATATATTCTTGAAGAACCTTTATACGGAGATATAGCGCTTGTTTATGCGGATAAGGCGGATAAATACGGAAATTTATTCCACCATGGCGTTACGAGAAACTGGAATATGATAATGCCTATGGCTTGTAAAACCGTTATAGCCGAAGTAAAAGAGATAGTTGACGAATTAGACCCCGATAATATAACCGTTCCTTGCGTATTCGTGGACTATGTAGTTAAGAGCGATTACGACTATTTAGCTAAAGGGCTTAAAAAGGCTTAAAAGGAGAGAAAATCATGGCAGAATTATCAAAAGAAAAAACAAGAGAAATTATAGCCAGAAGAGTGGCTAAAGAGCTTAAAGACGGAGACTTGGTTAATTTGGGAATAGGATTGCCTACGGAAGTCGCAAACTATATACCCGAAGGAGTCGAAGTTCTATTGCAATCGGAAAACGGAATGGTAGGAATGGGACCTACTCCTGAAAAAGGAAAGGAAGACCCTAATGTTACTAACGCTGGAGGCGGTTTGGTGACTTTGCTACCAGGCGGAGTTTATTTCGACAGCTTTACTTCTTTTACAATAATAAGAGGAGGACATGTTGACGCTACGGTTTTGGGAGCTTTGGAAGTAGACCAAGAAGGCAATTTGGCAAACTGGATGGTTCCGGGAAAATTGGTTCCAGGTATGGGAGGCGCTATGGATTTGGTTGTCGGAGCTAAATTGGTTATAGTGGCTATGGAACATACGGTTAAAGGAGCTAAAAAAATATTGAAAAAATGCACGCTTCCTCTTACCGCTAAAAATCAAGTCAATATGATAGTAACGGAAAAGGGAGTTATGAAAGTAACCGATAAGGGATTGGAACTTACGGAAATATTTTCAACTTCAAGCATAGAAGATATAAAGGCAAGCACCGATGCGGATTTGATAATCAATAATCCTAAAGAGGTGGATGTCGACACTTTATAAAATCAAAAATCAAATAGTTATTACGAGGGCTTTATCAAGTTCTCGTAATAATTAAAAAATAAATCAAAATCAATAAAATAAAAATACAAATAACGGAGAAAAAAATGAGTAGCACTAAAAAGAAAAGAGGAATAATCGAAGGGCTGGCGCATGCATCGACAATGGTAATGCAAAAATTCCTGCCCGACGCGTATATTTTTGCCGTAATACTAACGATTATAGTATTTGTAGCCTCAATGATATTTACTAAACAAGGTTTTATTGGATTAGTAGGACATTGGGGTAAAGGCGTATGGAGTTTGCTTGCATTCAGTATGCAAATGGTTTTGGTATTGGTAACGGGGCATGTTCTCGCTTTGTCTCCTCCATTCAAAAAACTTTTAGACCATTTGTCAAATATTCCTAAAAATCCCGCTCAAGGAATAGCTTTGGTAAGTATAATTTCATATACGGCTTGTATATTGAACTGGGGATTCGGTTTGATTATCGGCGCAATATATGCAAAAGAAATCGCAAGAAAAGTTAAAGGAATAGATTATAGACTTTTAATAGCTTCCGCATATTCGGGATTCGTTTTGTGGCATGCAGGATTTTCTGGTTCTGTTCCTTTGGTAATAGCTGGCGGAGATTTATCTGCAACTGGAGGCTCTTTGACGGAAGCCGTTCCCGTAAGTCAAACTTTATTCTCAAGCTATAATATATTTATAGTAGTGGGAATGTGGATTTTGCTTCCAATTATCAATGTTTTGATGCATCCTAAAAACGAAGAAGATGTATTCATTATCGACCCTAACCTTATTAAAGAAGAAGTCGGAGTTAAAAAAATATCAAAAGAAGAATTTAAAAATATGACTCCTGCGGAAAAATTGGAAAACGGTTGTTTCGTAAATTATGTTCTCGCAGTATTAGGATTTGCATATATAGTTTATTATTTTGCATCTTCTGGAAAATTCGATTTGAATTTGAATATCGTAAATCTTATATTCTTAATGCTTGGAGTTCTTCTTCATAAAACGCCAAGAAGTTTAATAGACGCTTTCGGAGAAGCGGCTAAAGGAGCTGCTGGAATAATATTGCAATTCCCTCTATACGCGGGTATTATGGGCATGATGACTGGAGCTAATGCGGAAACGGGATTATCGCTCGCGCATGTAATAAGCAATTTCTTCGTTCATGTATCTACCGTAAAAACCTTCCCGTTATTCACATTCTTAAGCGCGGGAATAGTAAATTTATTCGTTCCATCAGGCGGCGGACAATGGGTTGTTCAAGGACCGATTATGATGCCTGCAGGAGCGGAAATAGGCGTAGATGCCGCGAAAGTTGCAATGTGTATAGCTTATGGAGACAGCTGGACAAATATGATTCAGCCGTTCTGGGCTTTGCCTGCGCTTGGTTTGGCTAAACTCGGAGCAAGAGATATTATGGGTTATACTTTAATAGTTCTCATTGTGAGCGGATTAGTCATAGGAGCGGGAGTATTCTTCTTGTAAATTAAGCATATCCTTTAAATTAATTTTACAAATGCGGGTTGTCGTTTATTCGGCAGCCCGTAATTTTTTTATTATTTTTAATATATTTTGACAAACAATTAATTTTTTGGTATAATATAATTATGAAGAGAAAAAGAAATATAAATAGAGAAATTAACAAACTAAATGATTTATTTGTCCGATTTCTACTCGGCAAAAACGGAAATGAAAAAGTTCTTGAAGACATGGTTAACGCCGCTTTAAGAGATTTCAATTTTGAAGAAGTTAAAGATTTAGAAATAATTGACCCTTATAATCTTTCGGAAAATATTGATTTGAAAGAATCAATTATAGATATTAAGGCAAAAACAAAAGACAATCGAACCGTAATTATTGAAATTCAACTTTGCGGAAATATGGATTTTCTTAAAAGAATTTTTTATTATATTTCAAAAAATATCGTCAATGAGTTAAAAGAAGGTGAAGATTACAAACAACTTTCAGGAATTATTAGCATAAATTTACTTAATTTTAATTTAGATTTTGGAGACGAAGGCAAACCGCATCGCTGTTTTAAATTAATCGACACTAAAAACCATAATGTAGATTTAGATTTTATTCAAATGCATGTTATCGAGGCGAAACGATTTATTGAAATAATTGAAAAATCAACTTTGGATGAATTAAAGAAAAACAAACTATTAACCTGGATGAAATTTTTCACAAGCAAAAATTTAAAATCTATAGAAAAAGAATTGAAGGAGGCAAACCCGATTATGACAAAAGTAATAGAAGAATATAAAAGATTTACTTCGGACGATAAACTTATGCGAGCCTATGACGCAAGGGATGCATTTTTAGTAGGACAAAAAATTATGCTGGATAGAGAACGAGAAGAAGGAATAAAAGAAGGAATTGAAAAAGGAATAAAAAAAGGAATTAAAAAAGGAAAACTTGAAGGCATAAAGGAAGGCGAAAAAAATAAAACAATCTTATTGGCAAAATCAATGAAAAATAAAAATATGGATATTAACCTTATAAGCGAAATAACAGGCTTAACTATTGACGAAATACGAAAATTATAAATTCTCGTTCTTTTTTAATTTTAAAATAAATTGCCGTTTTTGATGGATTAAAATTAGAAGGCTTTTATTTTCAAAATATCATGTATATGAACTATGCCGATTGGAATTTTTCCTTTATCGGTATCTTCGACAACAACAAGATTCGTTATTTTTCCCTCCATTATATGCAAGGCTTCTCCGATTAAAGTGTCTTCGTATATAACTTTAGGATTTTTATTCATTATATCTTTTATGCTTTTCGATAAAATATTTTCAGCCGATTTATTTTTTATTAAAAGTCTTTTCAAATCTCCATCGACTATTATTCCGTTTAAAATATTATTATCGTCCGTTATTATCGCTATTCCCAATTTGCATTCTATTATCTTAAATAAAGCGTCATATAAAGTCGTTGATAAATCGATTATAGGAAGATTATCTTTATGCATTATTGATTTAACTCTTGCAAGCTGTCTTCCCAAACTTCCGCCAGGATGAAATATTGCAAAGTCTTCCGCTTTGAAACCTCTTATTTCCATTAATGCCGTAGCCAACGCGTCCGATATTCCCAAAGACGCAGTAGTGCTTACGGTAGGAGCTAATTTGAGAGGGCAAGCTTCTTCTTTCACATGAGTGAGTAAAGTTATTTTTGCATTTTTCGATAAAGTGGAATCTTTCTCGTTGGTAATCGCAATATAAGGAATATTCTGCCTGCATAACCAATTAACCAATTCTATTATCTCTCTCGATTCTCCGCCTTTTGAATATAATATTAAATAATCGTTTTTCGTTATCATTCCGAAATCGCCATGCAAACATTCGTTGGGGTCCACAAAAAAACTCGGCGTTCCCGTTGACGCGAAAGTCGCCGCGGATTTTCTTGCGATATGTCCGCTTTTTCCTACGCCCGAAGTTATGACTCTGCCTTTGATTTTAAATAATTCATTAACCGCATTCTCAAAATTATAATCCAAGTTATCGGATAAATTTTTAAGATTCTCGCTTTCAAGCAGCAGAGTAAATTTTCCTCTTTCTATTATATTCATTAAAATACTCTTTTATTATCGCTATATATTTTATTATTCTATTATTCGATTACGGCGCTTATCAAATGCTCCGCTAATCTCTCTATAGCTTTATCTATATATTTTTTATCTTTAAGTTTTTTCTTGTATAAATCTATTTTTTTATAATTAATTATTACAGCCGTTTTCATATTCAACCCCTAAATAAATATATCTTCTATAAAAGATATTTCTCTTTTATTAAGGGTATCGTCTATTAGAACAGCCCCAAAGGAACATTTTTGATTTAAACCTAATCCTCTTTTAATTAAGTATTCTTCGGCAGTTTCGTATAGTTTCTTTTTCTTTGCTTTTGATATAGATTCCGCCGCATATCCAAAACTTCCCTGTCTTCGATATTTCACTTCTACAAACACAATAACAACTCCTTTTGTCATTATTAAATCTATCTCGCCTCTTCTTTTTCCTCTGAAATTTCTTTCGAGAAGTTTAAATCCGAGTTTTTCGAGATATTTTAAGGCGATTTCTTCTCCTTTGTCGCCTATTTCCTTATTATTTTTCATTTTGTTTTTATTCTTTATTTAATATTTTTTTATTTACCTCCTCCAAAAATTTATCGTCTCTGTCTATTCCGCTTATAAATATTTGATTATTTTCAACCAAATTTATAACCTCTCCATTTTCCGTAAAATTTCCGTTTTCATCGGACATTATTTTTATAATAGGTCTTATCGGAAAATTATTATTAGTGGCAAAAACCAAAGCCTTTCTCTTATCGTTCAAAATAATTACCGAACCTACGGGATAAACATTGAATATTCCGATAAACACTTTTGAAACTGTAGGGTCGTATTTATTATTAGCTCCCTGCATTATAAGTTTTACCGAATCAAATAATAGTTTTTTTTCGACATTTTTTTTATCGGAGCTCAGATTTTTTTCGTCCGATAGAATTCTATTATTTTTCATTACCTTTTCCGCTTCATGCGCAATTGCAACAATTTTCGCGTATAAATGTATTTCGTTTCCAGATATTCCGCGCGGATAGCCTTTGCCATTAAAATATTCATGATGTTCGAGCGCTATTGCCGCCATTTCTTCTTCAAATCTAAAATTGCTTTTCATTAATTTATAACCGTAAACCGTGTGTTTTTTTATTTCGGCATATTCTTCTGGAGTATGTTTATATTGTTTATTTAATATTTTTTCGGGAACTTTAACCAAACCTATATCGTATAAAATCGCTCCGAGTCCGAGTTTTTTTAATATTCCATCCGAAAGTTTCATTCCTTTTCCTATGATTAACGATATTATGGCGACATTTAAAGAACGAACATAATAAAAATCTTCTTTATTAAAATTAAAAATACTTAAAAGAGCTATAAAACTATTTAAATTCCTATTCATTATATCCAAAAGTCCGTCAATGATTTCGTTAAGTTCTTTCATGTTGACAAGATTATTATGCCTGAAATTTCCCAGATTATTTTTCGTTTGTTTTATTATATTCAAATAAATATTTTTAAATACTTTATATTCTCTTAAAAATTTATCGAAATCCTGCACGGAGTTATGAGTCGCGCCTTCGCTTTCCAAATCTTTAATAAAAACTTCGGTTATATCCCATTTTTTAAGCCTGTTTATATCTTCGTCTTTCACTTCTATATATTTGCTTATCGCGATAAAATCGTTATCCAAATATATATCTTTTCTTTCTGGCTGGGATTTAATATCCTGCGTTTTTATTTTAGCGAAATTTTCCATAATTATAACTCTTTATAAGTTTATAGACTTTCCTTTAATTTATATACATGCCCAAGTATTATACTAACCGCTCTATAAAGCGAATAAGGAATTTCTCTTCCTATGTCTAATTCCATTAACATCTTCGCAGTTTCTTCGTCTTCCACTATCGGAACATTATATTTTTTAGCGAGAAAAACCATTTTTTTAGCGAGCAGTTTTTCTCCTTTCGATACGACTACGGGAGCATTATGAATCTCTTTATCATACAAAAGAGCTATAGCGTTTTCAATATCCTTATTCATTATTATACCTCGTTATCATATTCTAATTTAAAATTTAAATTCTCAAAAATTTTAAGTTGTTCTTCAATAATATATTTCGTATCATTACATTTTTTATATAATTTTTTATCAAATAATTTCAAAGTTATTAAA
>NZ_JBNMIZ010000135.1:0-7147 GCF_050873525.1 Brachyspira sp.
ATATAATTGTATAGTCGTAAAATTAAATTTTATAATAAATTTGATTTTACAATATATATAAATTTTTAGTTTTTTAGTTTATAATATTTTATAATTAATAATAGAAAATAAAAAAGATTTTGATTTATAAATTTTAAAGGAGTGTTTTATATGGCAACAAGCGAAGCCTTTCTTGAAGAAGTTTATAAAAACGCGGTTGACGCGGAAGTTATAAAAAGAAGTTCTACTCTTTCAAATTTATTGGATAATGCAAGAGATTATCAAAGAGAAATATCAGCCTATGAAGATTTAAAATCGAGACTCGATATTTTATCTTCAGCCTCAAAAGAATTATACGGTTTTCGCTCTCCTTTTAAAAATTTTGTGGGAAGAGGAGACGGCGTCCCAGAATATTTTACCGTAACTGCAAACAGAATGGCAAATACTACAACTTACGATATTGCAATAAAAGAGCTTGCAAATAGCGAAAAATTTTCTTCAAAAGCATATAATATGAACGATAAACTTCCCGCTGGAAATATAAAATTAAAAATTGGCGAGGATGAATATTCTATAGATTTTGCGGGCGGAAGTTTGGTTGATTTGCAAAAAGCGTTGAATAAAGAATTCGGTAAAAAGGTAAAAACTACAATTACTCAAAAATCGAGAAATTTGCAGGTTTTGACAATCGATTTGGTAAAAACTGGTTCTAAAAATATTGCCGAAGTGATAAGCGATGATTCGGGAATATTAAAAGAATTAAATATGTTTACGAGAAGAAATTATAGATATTTGGGACATATTTTTAATCAGGAACTTATTAATAAATGGAAAGACGAATCGGATAATTTAACTACAAATTATATGGTAAAAAACGACTTTTTGGTATTGAAAGGATTAAATAAATTATCGATGCCTTTACATAGAGAAGCGGAAGCTAACGAAAATATAATGATTTCAATAACGGCGAGAGCATCCGACACTTTGGATGAAAGCGTGGAAGAAATAGTTCCCGTAATGCCTCCGACTGTCGATTTATCGATTCCCGACACTGGAATAATATTTGATAAAATAGACAGCGTAAAATTTAAAGATGTGGAATTGTATGGCGAAGGTTTATCTCCCGCGGATAGTTTAAGAAGTTTTGAAGATGTAAAAAGATATAAAGAAGCGTTAGAATCAGAAAGAGCGGCAAAAAACGGAGTGGAAGCGGAAGTTCCCGAAGCGATAGACGAAACGGGATTTAACGCTGAAATTATCGGCGTGAAATATATAAGTAAATCTGGAGACGAGGTTGAAAAATTTTTTGCCTTACCTACGATAAGTTCCGATTGGCAGAGATTAAATATTCCAATTGGAAGTCAATTTGAAGAGGGCGATGTTATAACTCAAATAGTTTTGATAAATAAAAATCCAAATTATAATGTTTTTTATAAAGATTTGCTTGTCGAAGATACGGGAAGGGAAGAAGACGCTCCGAATTATTTAATCTCCGAAGCGACTGACGCTAGAGCATCAATAGACGGAATAGATATTTTAAGCGAGAATAACGAATTTAACGATGCGGTAAACGGATTAAATATAACGGCAATAAAACCGACTCCTCAAGCTTTTGCCACGACTATTGAAGTAAATAAAGAGGCGGTTGTTGACGCGATAGTTAATTTTGTGAGCGCTTACAATTCGCTTATTGATTTTTTGAATGATTCTACTCAAAGACCTTTGACGAGAGAGGTTAGAAATTCTTTAGACGACATGAATCGAACGGATATGAACGATTTGGCTACAACTTTGCAAATTAGTTTCAATTCGGAAATGAGCGATTCGGATTTAAGAAAAAAATTATTCTATATCGGAGTTTTCAGCGGAAATACTTTAGTCGGCACAATATCGCAAAGAGTTAAGGCGATAGTTGCGGATTCCTACGAAACGGATTACGGCGAAGAATTGGCTTTATTGGACCAAATAGGAATAAATAGAGGAAACGCGGGCGAAGATTGGAGCGTAGTAAAAAAAGCTTTTCTACAAATCGAAGAAGAAAAATTTATGAATAAAATTGAAACTCAAATGGACGGCGTGGAAGAATTATTTGCAAACGACACAACGGGAGATAATGTCCCAAATACGGGCGCCGCTTTCACTATGAACGATTTTATAACTCCATATTCGCAAACGAGAGGAATAGTCGATAACAGCATCGCGGTTGCAAGAACGAGATTGGAAAATAATCAAAGGCGAGTTGACAGCGAAAGAGAGAGAATAGAACAATATAGAGAGGAAAGACTCGCTTCGTATTATAGAATGCAGTCCGATTTGCAGCAGGCTGAAAGAGACAGAAAACGACTCGAATCGATGCAGAATCAGAATAGTAATTAATTTTTACTTAAATTTTTTCATAATTTATAAAAATTTTATAAAAATGCTATTGATTTTATATCATAAATATATTATTATATAAGCTATGGAAAAATTAAAAAATGTTAAAACAAAAAACAGCGTCCTAATCATAGACGATGAAGAAGATATTTTAAGTTCTTGTAAAGCCGTTTTGGAAGACGAAGATTACGATGTGGAAACGGCAAAAAATTATGAAGAAGCTATAAAAATTTTTGAATCGAAAAAAATCGATTTGGTATTTTTGGATGTCTGGCTTCCAAATGTTGACGGTTTAGATATACTTTCAAATATAAAAGAAAAATATAATAACACAACGGTAATTATGATGAGCGGACATGCTGGAGTTGAAACTGCGGTTAGAGCGACAAAAATGGGAGCTTACGATTTCTTGGAAAAACCGATAAGCATCTCAAAACTGCTTGCAAGCTGCGATGAAGTTTTGAATAAAAAAGAGAATAATAACGAAACGGAAATAAATCATTCTAATAATAATCATAATAAATCGAAATTAAAATATAAAATTCCTCAAAGAACTATTGCAAAAAGCGTGGTTGTGAGCGGATTTGCCTTAATGGAAGGACGAAAAACGGCGCTTACATTAGTTCCCGCAGAAGTTAATACGGGAATAGTTTTTGTAGATATTAACAGCAATACTCATATAAAACTTTCGCATGAAAATATTTTGTCAAAAGATAAATCTGGCGCGGTTAATTCTACGGCTTTAATAAACGGAAGCAGACATATAAAAACAACCGAGCATTTTTTAGCGGCTTTGCATATGATGGGAATAACGAATTTAATAGTAAAATGCGATGGAGAAGTTCCAAATGTTGACGGTTCGGCTTTGGTATTCTGCGACGCGTTAAAAGAAGCGGGCTATATCGAACAGGAAGATTATATAGAGCCGATAGTTATAGACAGAGAATTGATTTATGGAAATGTAAACGATAACGAAACTTATATAATACTTTCGCCTTATGACGGACTCGAAGTTAATTTGCGTATTGATTTTGCGGGAAGCATCGGAGTTCAGCAATACGATTATAAATTTGAATCTTTCGAGCAATTTTCCGAAGATATAGGAAGGGCGAGAAGTTTCAATACTTTGGATAATATAGATTACGCTCAAAAAATGGGAATGGCGGGAAGCGGAATGATAGGAAGCCATATAATATTATGCGAAGGAAAGGTAATAAATACGAAGCTACATTTCGATAATGAATTTGTAAGACATAAAATTTTAGATATAATAGGAGATATGTATATACTTGCAAGACCGATAAGGGCTAAAATAACGGCGAATAAATCGTCTCACTCTTTTAATCATTCGGTTGTTCATGACCTTGCAAGTAAATATTTATAAGTTTATAATATAATTAAAGAAAAAAATTATGGGAAATAAAGTAAAAAACGATAGCATTGAAAACACGATAGGCTTATATCTTGAAGACGCTAAAAGAGAAAAACTTCTAACTCGCGAAGAAGAGATTGAACTTACAAGAAGACTTAAAGAAGGCGACATGGAAGCGAGAGCCGAATTAATAAAAAGCAATTTAAGATTCGTAATAACAATCGCCAAACAGTATAAAAACAGCGGACTTTTGCTTGAAGATTTGATTGCGGAAGGCAATTTAGGTTTGATAATGGCTGCGGACAGATTTGAACCAGATAAAGGCTATCATTTTATTTCTTACGCGGTTTATTGGATTAGACAAAGCATATTGAGAGCGATAAACGAAAAATCAAGATTGATAAGACTTCCGTTAAATAAAGCGATGGATTTAGTCGATATAGAAAGAACGATTCATGAAAAATATTATAAAACGGGGGAAGTTCCAGATGTCAATGAAATTTCAAATATTTTGGATAAAGACCCTAAAGATGTTTTGCAAATAATGGCGGTTAATAGCGATTATGTTTCTTTGGAAAGCGAATTTACTTTTGACGGAATAAAAGAAAAACTTGTAAATATTATAGAAGACGATAAAAGTTTGGGCGTGGAAGCGACTCTTACGAATAAAGAACTTGTGGAAGAATTAAGAATAGCTATGGAAGATTTAACCGAAATGGAACAAGCCATAGTAAAAGCGAGATACGGAATAGACGAAGAGAGAAAGAGTCTTAACGATGTCGCGCAGTTATATTCCTGCACAAAAGAAAGAATTCGTCAAATAGAAAAAAAAGCTTTAAGAAAAATGTATTCAAAAAGATTCACTTCTTTAAAAGATTTCTTAAATTAAATGTTATATATACATATTCCATTTTGCGCTCATAAATGCGGTTATTGTAATTTTTATTCGGTAGTCAATATGAACTCTCCCGATTTGTATAAAAAATATTTGGACACTTTAATAAAAGAACTTGAAATTAGAATAAACGATTTTAACGAAAATATTGAAACTATATATATCGGTGGCGGAACTCCTTCAATAATTGGCGCAAATATGCTTGAATATTTTTTTGAAAAATTATTTGAAATTATAAAATGTAAAGATAAAATAAAAGAAATAACGATAGAATTTAATATTAACGATATAAATATAGATTCTCTAAAAGTTATATCGGAAATAAAAAATATAAGACTTTCGGTTGGAATTCAAACTTTCAATGAAAATAGCTTAAAAATAATAAGTAGACAAACTAGCAAAGAAGATATTATAAACGCTTTGAAATTGATAAATAAATCGAATATTGAAAATGTTTCCGTTGATTTTATATGCGGGCTTCCGTTGAACGATAAAGAACAGTCTAAAAAAGATATAATTTTTTCATTCGACTTGCTTCCAAAAATAAAACATATTTCTTTATATTATTTGGAGCTTAACAATTTTCTTAAAAATAAATGGAAAGATTTTTTGCCGAGCGAAGAGGATTCGGTGAATTATTATAATATTGCCGCACAAACGATAGAAAATTTTGGACTTAAAAGATACGAAATTTCAAATTATGCAATCGAAGGTTATGAGTCGATTCATAATAGCGCTTATTGGAATTTGAAAGATTATTTGGGAATCGGCGCGGGAGCTTTCGGATGTTATAAAAATAGAAGATACGAAAATACAAAAAATATTAAAGATTATTTTGAGTTCGTTTCAAAAAATAAAGCGCCTGCAAAAAATATAGAATTTTTAGACGAAGAAAAAAGAAAAAAAGAATTTATATTTTTATCTTTAAGAACCGCAAAAGGAATAAATTTTTCATTTTATAAAAAACTTTTCAAAGAAGATTTTATAGATAAGCATTCCAAAATAATAAATAAACATATCGAATATTTTATTATTTCTAAAGAATATTTATCTATAAAAAAAATCTATTTTGATTATGCGGATGAAATTATTTTATTGTTGCTGTGACGATTTTTTCAAACTCTGCTGAAAATTTTCATCATTTGTAAGATATTTGTCGACTACGAACGATAAAGCGCTGTTTGGTTTTTTAAGTTCTTTAGCTCCTCTCGTAATCGAACATAAACTCGCGTTAAGCATTTTCGCAATTTCGTATTGAGGAATCTTTTTTTTGAGCAATGTAACTATTTTGAGCCTTTGCCAAATCATATCTCTTTCGTCTTTGGTAAAAAGTTCTTTCAATAATTCTTGAAAAAATTCCTCGTTTGTTTCTGACGCTAAAATATAAGCCAATATTTCCATTTCTATTCTCCTTATTTTTTAATTTGGTTTATTACTATTTATAATATCATTATATATAGTAAAGTAATTATTTCAAGTGCATTCTTTTAATAGTTTTAACGGTATTGAAAAACTTATTTAAATTTATTATAATGAAAAAAATTATTTGAATATTCGAGGTTATAAAATGAAATTCGTTTCTTTTATTGAATGGAATAATACCGAAGCAATCGGAATTTTAAGCAAGGACGATAAAAAAGTTATCGCCGTAAAAGAAATTATAAGCGATTTTCAATACGGCGAAAATCCTATGATTAAATTAATAAAAAATATGGATAAAGATTTGCTTAAAACTCTAAAAAACGCTAGCGAAAATTTTAGTAAATATCCCGCATATTCTATAGAAAATATTCAAATACTTTCCCCGATAAGAAAACCGATTCATGATATTATTTGCGTTGGAGTAAATTATAGCGACCATTTAAAAGAAATCGAAGGAAATAAACTTTTGGATAAAAATAATTCTAAAAAGCCCGTTTATTTTTCAAAGCGAGCGATTGAAATAATCGGACTCGGCGAAAAAATTAAAGCGAGATTCGATTTGGATAAATATTTGGATTATGAAGTCGAACTTGCAATTATAATAGGCAAAGACGGAAAAGATATAACGGTTGAAAAAGCGAACGATTATATTTTCGGCTACAGCATATTTAACGATATATCTTCAAGGACAATACAGAAAGAACATTCGCAGTGGTATAAAGGAAAAAGTTTGGATTATTACAGCGCAATGGGACCATGCATAGTTTATAAGGACGATATAAAAGATATTTTTAATTTGGAAGTGAAAAGTATTTTGAACGAAGAAGTCAGACAGTCATCAAATACAAAATATATGATACATGATATATTTAATTTAGTTTCGGATATTTCAAAAGGAATGACTTTGGAAGCGGGCGATATAATAGCTACGGGAACTCCAGGCGGCGTGGGAATGTCTTTTAATCCTCCTAAATATATGAAGCCTAACGATAAAATAGTTTGTTATATAGAAAATATCGGCGAACTTATTAATTTTGTAGAATAATAAAGTCAAAAATATTTTTAATGTTACTTAAATTTTATAAAAATCGTTGATTTAATAG
>NZ_JBNMIZ010000136.1:0-7124 GCF_050873525.1 Brachyspira sp.
CAAAAAAATAACGGATAAAGTAATCGTTCAATTTCTTAACTTCAACATTATTACTCATAGATATAATTATAACAGAATAATTTTATTTGTCAAAATATTAATGAAAAATATAAACAACTTAATTTTAAAATAGTTTATTTATTAAAAATATAACTAATTAAAAATAAAATAGAATTTTATTTTAAAAATTTAACTTTATTAATAGTGGATTGCTTCGATTTATAAATAAATCTCGCAATGACGGACGAAATGAAAATATATTTTGTCATTGCGAGGCTTTGCTGATACTAAAGTCCGCCTTTGGCGAGCAATCTAAATAAAGTAGATTAATTCTTTTGCCAAATTCGGATTTTATTCAGCGCTTACCCATAATGACAAAATAATAAAAAAACCGCTTTCAAAATCGCAAATTGATTAATCGAGCGGTTTTATTTTTAATTTTTATTCTCCATCGTTAATAAACGGATTATTACTTATATTTTTTGTATCTTCCGTATTTTCAATATTTTCGTTTGTAGAATTATCTTCAGACGAAATATTTTCTTGTTTATATTTATCCATAACAAATTTTATAAAATGTTTGATAATAAATAAATCATACGGAGCGGTATCTTCTTGAGGTTGACTTAAGCTGCCAATACTTCCTCTGTTTTCGTTTTTTTCTTCTTTTTCTTCTTCGATTTTTTCTATAATATCGTCCGTATTTGCTTCGTATTTTTCGATGTTCTTTTTATATTCTTCAGACTTGTCATATACTTCGTCAAGTATTTTTTCTCTAAAGAGTATTTCTTTTAGGCTTCCAATGAAATCTTTATGAGTTAATTGTTTTTCCAATTCATTGCCTAAATTTTCCATATTTGCTTTTTTCATAGTATTAAATATAGAACCAAAATATCCTTTAGTCAATCCTCCGCCTATTTCTCTAAATATGCCCGATACAGTTTGAATATTAATGTTTATGCAAGAATTTTTAGCGTCTAACCACATAATATTTACAGGCGCAATATCGGTTATATTTATTTCTTCCTCAAATTTAAAGAAGTTATAAGTGTCAGATTTGTCAGAATTTTTTATTTCTATTGAAATTAAATTTAATCCTATTTTTACTAAAGTGTCGTTAAAAGTCTTTTCGTCTATTTTATCTTTTAAATTAATAACTATAGATTTTTTAACTCCTTCTTTTGAAAATATACTTGTTAATATTGGTGAAAACATAATTTTTTCTCCTTCGTTTTAATTTTTTTTAGTTTTTAATTTTATTTTTTAATTTTTTTATTTTATAAAGTAGTTCTTAAAAGTTAGGTTGGATATGAAGAATATACTCTAAAAATCATTTTTCCTCCTTTATAGATTATTTTTATTAATCATTTTATTTATAGCGGATAATTTTATATCTCTGCTTCCGCAACTCGGACATTTAAGCCGAATATTTCCCAATTTTTTTATATTAAATAATTCCAAAAGCGGGTTTACTTTTACTGACGAGCTAAAAGTTTTTCCGCAGGAATTACATTTATAAAAATACGGCGGTTTATTTGGCAACATAAATACTCCTTTATTAAATATTATTTTTTATTTCTTCGATTCCCGAAACGGCTTCTTTATACAATTCTTCATATTTTTTCTTATCTTTAAGCTGATTTTTAAGTTCTTCTGCGTCTTTTTCTATCGAACTTGAAATATCACTTATAAGACTGTTCGCTTGTTCGTCCAATTTTGCAACTATTTCGGCGGATTGACTATTCAAAGCTTTTTCTATATCTTTAATTATATCCAAAACGGTTTTTCTCATAGCTTTTTGCATAACTTCTACGGAGGTTTCCTCTTTGTCCGATACGCTTTCAATTATTATATTAGTATAATCTTTATCTAATCTAACCGAATTTATAGATAATGAACGCAAAACCTTTTTTAACGGTAAAATAATAGAATTTGTATCAAAATCTAAATTTGATAAATCGAATACTTCAAGAAGTTTATTCGCTATAGTTTCGCAAAAATCGTTTATATCGAAAACATTTTTACAAGCGTTATTTATCAATTTTTGAGATTCTTTGATAATCTTATTTACCTGTTCTATGGCATCTTGAGTGGAAGCATAAGATATATTTCTTGTTCTCGTTTCTTGTCTATATCCTCCTATATTGAAAAATCTGGCTATTCCGCTCAAAATTCCGTCTTTTTCTACCATGACGGTATAGTCTTCGGTTTTTTGTCTCTTCTTCACATCGGAATTCATATCTATTATATCTTTGATTTCCGTTAATAAATCGTTAAATTTAACTTTTATCTCATGAGTTTTTTCATCGTAGCAGTCGTCTATACTATGTTTTAATTTTTCCAAATTATTAAGCGAAGATTTAACTTTATCTTCCAAAGTTTTAATATCTCCGTTTGAAAGCTCTTCCTGTTTTCGCATTACTTCTTTATATAATTCTTCTATAGATTGAGTAAATCCTTCAATAAAACCGTAATATATGCTATTTGAACGCTCTTTAAATATATTATCTTTTTTAGAGACTATTTCAGGTATAATCGTAGAATTAAATATTTCTATTCCGCTTAATTTTTTATAACTTTCGGCATCGTCTAAAAAATGCGGAAAAGCCCTCATAATATTCTTTTTTATTCCATCTTCTCTTTTTGATAAGTTGCCGTAGTTTCTATAAATATCATAGCATGAAGAACTTATATAACGAGGAGGAAACGCTTTTTCAAATATATCTTTTCTATTGCTATTATTTATTCTCGCTTTGAATTGTTCATTTAAAACATTTTCTACTCCCGCTTGAGCGCTTTTAATATCGTTATTATATTTTTGACTTTCTCCAATCAAACCGTTATCAAATTTACTGCCTATAACCACAACCTCTTTTATTCCCTCTTGCGGAAGCTGTTCGGAAAATAAACTTATATCCTGCGAATCGAAAAATTGACTTGTAGGACTAAGTAAAAATATAACATCGCATTTTCCCAAAAAATCTCTCGTAAGCTGTCCTCTGCTTATAACTGGGTCGTTCAGTCCCGGAGTGTCCACTATATCAAAATCTTTTATAGCTTCTATATTCAAAAATATTTCGATATATTTAACTATTGGCATATATTTTCCGTTTACGCCGACATAATCCTCGAGTCTATTTTTAAGGGCGTCTATCGTATCGACATTATCCAAAACCTCAAAATTATCGTTATTATCGTTATTTTCAGAATTTTCCAATTTTCTTCTCAATTCGCCTTCGTTTTTCTTAAAATTCTCAAAAATTTCATAAAAGGCTTTAGAACTGTCGCTTAATTCTACCATTCCTAATAATTGAGCGTCCGTTAATTTTACTTCGGGTTTTCCTTTCTTTTTAAGCTCTTCGTTTAATTTTTTTCTTTCGTTTTCAATAGCTCTTTTACATTCTCTCGCTCCGTTTTCTACGGTTTCAAAGTCGCTTAAAGTAAAAAAATGAACTTTCGCCGATATATTTTCAGAGTATCTTATTTTTGTAAGCGCCGCCGTCATTGGAGTAGCCGCTTTCGGCAAAACATCCTCGCTTTCAAAAAATAATGTATTTAGAAAAGAAGATTTTCCCGCTTTAACCTGCCCAACTATTCCTATTGTAAGAATTTTATCTTCGCTTTCGAGCCTTTTATAATTTTCTAAATAATTATTAAAGTTATTTTCAATATCTCCCAATATTGATTTGTCTAAAATCTCCAAATAATTTGAAGTTTTTAATTGGTTTATTAATTCTTCGATTTTTTTATTGTTTTCCATTTTTATTCCTCGCTATTTTAAATTTTTTCTATGCCTATTATATTCTTCCCTATTTTTAGAATATAAAGAATCGCCCAATAAATCTAAACATTTTTCTTTATTATTTTTCAAATCGTTTATGAAGTCTTTAATATTAAGCCTATTTTCTTTAACTTTTTTCATAGAATTATCTATAGATTTATTTTTAGCTCCAATTATTGTAGAAAAAGCGGACTTAATTTTAACTATATTTAACGCTTCGGTATAAATAGCTAAATCTTCGTCCATATCTTCATAGTATTCTACAAATTCGTCAAAGATTTTATTCAAATCTTCCAAGTAATTTCTTTCTATACTGTTATTTTCGCTTTCAAAGAATTCGAATAATTTTTTCTCGCCTTCTTTATAGTCTTCGGGATATAATGAGGAATAAACCACTATATCTTTATAATCTATTCCTCTAACTTCAAGTTGATTTTTACTTTCTTCAACGATTTTATCTATATCTTCTTCGCTTTGAATATCAGCTTTATTGAAAACTATTAAAATATCTTTTCCGTTTAATTCTTCTTTTTCAAGGAATTCCAAATCGTTATTTTTAATAGTTCCGTTTTCCATACTCACAACCCAGATAACATTATCCGCTTGAGCTATTCCTTTCATAGCCATATTGCTGTCGTCTTCCGTAGCGTCCTGCCCTTGCCCCGTATATCCCGGAGTATCGAGTAAAGCGATATTTTCATATTTTAATTTTTGAGTATGAAGCGAAACATATTTTACCATATTATGAACATCTTTATCATATTCTTTGGTAAAATTATGCGTGACAAATTTATAAAATCTTTTATCAACTTTTGTCTGTCCGCTGAAACAGTTTCTTATATATAAATCGTTATCTTTTTCATATACGACAAAAGTATTTATTGCCGTAGTAGGCTCGATGGAAGTTGGAAGTATATCCTCACCCAAAAAAGAATTAATCATACTCGTTTTACCCGAACTAAACTGCCCGCATAAAGCTATTATGTTTTTATGATAGAATAATGGAAAATTAATAGCCTCTTCGATTTTCTCCAAAAGCTCGTCAAAATTCTTAAATAATTTCCCGCTCGGCAAATCGTATTCTATGCATTTATTAATCAAATAGTTATATATCTCTCTTATTTTATGAAAAGATTTTGTAGATTCGGTTTCTTCCGCTCTTTCGGAGAGTATATCCAAAACTTTTTTATGATTAAATATACTCTCTTCTTTTTCTTCCAGTTTAATATTGGTTTCTTTTAACTCCGTCTCGACTTTATTATAATCGCTCTCTTTTTTCGAGAGTTTATTTTTATATTCAGTCAATTCGGAGTTAATATTTTTAATATCCGTTTCTTTTTTCTCTATTTTAATATTGGCGTCTTGAAGTTCCGTTTTTACTTTATTGCAATCGGTTTCTTTTTCAAAGACGATTTTATTTAAAATATTTATCTTATTTTTATATTTGCAAATGACAATTATTAATATTATCATAAATATAAAAATTATCGCTATAGAAAGTATTATTGATATATCCATTTTATTCCTCGTTAGTATTCATTTGTGAAATTAATTTTTCGGTTTTCTCAATATCCGCTTTCAATATATTCATTTTTTCATTAAATTCGTTTTCCGATATTTCTTTATCTTTTTTAGCCTTTTCCAAAGCCTCTTTTATATTATTTTGTTCAACATCAAATTTTTCTCTAACTGCCTTAATGAAAGCGTCTGTTTGCTCCGATATGCAAATTTCAAGTTTTCCTCTAATTTGTAAAAGAACATTTGGAATTATATTTCCGAGTATTTGACTTCTTATACTTTCATTTTGACTCGCTTCTCTATTTGATTTTAATAAACCTCCCAAAAAAGGAATAAGCGCAGCGATTAAAGTGCCGACTATTGGAAGAGCTACCGAGCCTAATGTAATAGCGGAAGATATGGCGGCAGTTGCGGCTAAAGTTCCTGCAGCGGTAACGCCCGCGGTTGGCAAATATTTTTTTAACATCTCCATAACCACATTTACTCCCGCGTCTATTAATTTATTTCCTTCTTCAAGACTGCCGATATTAATAGAATCTATTTGCAAGTCGCCGACTATAGAATTAAAATTAACTTGAAGCCTTTCATATATTTCTGCAAACAATTCTTTCAAATGTCTATCAGCGCTTGAAGATATAACGGGTCTTATCAAGCTATTTACCGTATCTCCAAAGGCGGAAGAATTTTCTTTTGCCTTCATAACGAGCATATCGACATTTTCGCTTAAAGTATTGGATATATCCGAAAGTATCGCGTCCGCAAGCTGATTATTTGCCTTATTCTTTATAAAATACGCTTCTTTTTCAATGCTTTTTTCTATATCTTGCGATTTCTTTTCCAATTCTCTAATATTTTTATCTATCTCGCCAATATCAAATCTATCGTATTTTAATTTGCGGTTTAATTCTTTTAATAAATCTTCTTCCAATATCAATTTCAAATTTGAATATAAACAGTTTTTAGCTATCGCCACAACTTGCATATTTGAAAGTATATTTTCAAAATCGCCAATATCCGAATTCAAAGCCGAAACTTTTCCCACAAATACATCTTTCCCGATATAATTTAATATATTTTCTTTTGTATTTTTAATTATATTTTCAATATCCGTTTCGTCTTTTTGTTCATATTTTGAAAGTATAAAGCCGAAATTAAGGCTGTATAAATCGAGTTCTTTCAAGAAATCCAAAAGAGACTTTTTAATCGTTCCGTTTTCAATATCCATTATTATTATAAAATATGAAGCGGAATTTATATAATTTTTTATCGCCTTATTATGCTGTTCATAGCCCGAATCGAGTCCCGGCATATCGACTATTGTAATATCTTTCATATTCGCTAATTTATCGTTATTCAAATGCATGCGGACAAAAGAACAATTTTCAATAGTCAAATCTTTTAAGTCCGATATACTTTTTCTGCTCGACTCGTTTTTATCGGATATAACTTCCAAATATTCTTCCGTATCGTAAACGAATTCGCAAGCCACAGAAGTTTTAGCCTCTATTCCCACAGGCAAATCAATATTCAAATATTTATTTAGAATACTGCTCTTTCCCGCACTGAATAAACCGATTAGCGGGGCGTTAATCCTAAAATTATTAACCGTATTTTGCGCTTCGGACAGCTTTTTACTCAAATTATCAAAACTATATCTCGTATTGATATTCGAAGCCTCCTCTATTACGGTTAATGCGTTTTTCTTTACTAATTCTACTGACATAATATACTCCTTGATTTTAATTTTTTATTTTTTCTATGAAGTAGAAATAATCTATATAAAATTTTTAAATTATATAAATTGCAAATTAAAATTATAGACGAA
>NZ_JBNMIZ010000137.1:0-7083 GCF_050873525.1 Brachyspira sp.
ATATAATAGAAATATATTTGCATAAAAATTTTTACTTTTTTTATTTTTAATGTATAATTAATAAAAATCATTTATTATTTATAAAGGAGTTTTTAAATGACAAAAGTAGTTTTAATTCGTCATGGAGAAAGCGTTTGGAATAAAGAAAATCTTTTTACGGGATGGGCTGATGTTACGCTATCCGAAAAAGGAATCGAAGAAGCGAAATCTGGCGGTAAAGAACTTAAAAAAGCGGGTTTTACTTTCGATAAAGCCTACACTTCCACTCTTACAAGAGCAATAAAAACTTTGAATTTGGTTTTGGAAGAAATGGGACTTTTATGGATACCAGTAGAAAAGGCTTGGCAATTAAACGAAAGACATTACGGCGCTTTGCAGGGATTAAACAAATCTCAAACGGCGGAAAAATACGGAGAAGAACAGGTAAAAGTTTGGAGAAGAAGCTACGATACTCCGCCTCCAGCTTTGGAAAAAACTGACGAAAGATTTCCGGGACATGACGCGAGATATAAAAATCTTACCGAAAAAGAACTTCCATTAACGGAATGTTTGAAAGATACTGTTGCGAGAGTAGTTCCATTTTGGGAAAAAGTAATTCTTCCCGATATTAAAGCTGGTAAAAAAATCATAATAGCGGCGCATGGAAATAGTTTAAGGGCTTTGGTGAAATATCTTGACAATATTTCGGATGCCGACATTACCGAATTAAATATACCAACGGGAATGCCTTTGGTTTACGAACTTGACGATAATTTTAAGGCGGTTAATAAACAATATTTGGGAGACCCAGAAGCGGTTAAAAAAGCTATGGAATCGGTGGCAAATCAAGGCAAAAAGAAATAATAATTTTGAAAATTATTTTTAGGCAGGGATTAAATCCTTGCCTTTTTTATTTCTAATTATAATATATAATAATAAACGAATAAACCTTAATTTATAGGCATTTTATGAGAATATTAATTGCAATAACAAGTTCAATATCTGCATACAAAATTCCCGTTCTTGTAAGTATGTTGAAAAAAGAAGGGCATGAAATAATTTGCGCCGTAACTAAAAACGCCGAAAATATGGTTGGCGTAAAAGCTTTGGAAACCATGAGCGGAAATCATGTTATAAGAAATATTTGGAAAGAAGAGGACCCGCTTATACATATAAATATCAATAAAAAAACTGACGCTTTATTAATAGCTCCGATTGACGCCAATATGATAGGAAAAATCGCAAACGGAATTTATGACGACAGCATAAGCACTATTGCCTGCGCTTATACGGGAAGAAAATTATTCGCGCCCGCAATGAATCCTTATATGTGGCTCAATAAAACCGTTCAAAAAAATGTCAAATACATGATAGAAGAATTAAATTACGAAATAATAGAACCAGAAAGAGGAGCTATGGCTTGCGAAGAGGACGGAATCGGAAGGCTCGCATCTTTTGAAACGATAATAAATAAATTGACTAATAATAAATACGGCGATATAAGATTTACGATAACGGCGGGAGCTACTAAAGAATGGATAGACCCGATAAGATATATAACGAATAGTTCGAGCGGAAAAATGGGAGAGGCTTTATATAATGAAATAAATTCTAAAAATGGAAGTATTATTTATATAGAAGGAAGCGTTTTATCTCCGTTAACAATTAATTCTAATAATTCTAAAAATAAAAAAATAAAAGTCGACACTACAGAAGAATTAAAAGAAACCGTTTTAAGCGAATTAAAAAATACCGACATCTTATTTATGGCTGCCGCTCCTCTTGATTTCAAACCAGCAAAAATATTCGATAAAAAAATAAAAAAGCAAAATATAAACAATATAGAACTTATACAAAACGAAGATATACTCGCGCTTACTAAAGATAAAAAATTAAAAAACTGTTTGATAGTTTCATTTGCCGCCGAAACCGCCGAAACCGCAGAAGAATTAAAAAAATACGCGATAGATAAAATGGAAAGAAAAAATGCCGATATGATTGTCGCAAATAATATTAAAGACGCTATAGGAAAGGACACGAATAAAATAACGATATTTTTTAAAGACGGAAGAGTTAAAGATTTTCCAATTTTAAGCAAAAAAGAATGTGCAAAAGAAATTGTAAATATAGCCGTAGAAGAATGGCACAATAAAAATAAATAGAAAATAAATTATAATAAATAAAACAGGAATTGCTTATGAATAATAATCTATACGAAATAAAAAATATAAGCAAAATTTATGGGCATGGAGGCGGAGCGACTCAAGCCCTTAATTCGATAAATTTAACGATAGAAGAAGGAAAATTAACCGCAATACTCGGACCGAGCGGTTCGGGAAAAAGCACTTTGCTAAATATATTGGGCGCTTTGGATAAACCGACAAGCGGACAGGTTTTATTTTTGGGCGAGGATATTTCAAATTATAGCAATAAAAAATTGTCAAAATTTAGAAGAGAAAATATAGGATTCGTTTTTCAAAGTTATAATTTGCTTCCAAATTTAACCGCTTTGGAAAATGTGGAATTCTCTACCGAAATAACGGGGCTTCCAAAAGAAAACGCTGAAAATGCCTTAAAACTTTTAGGACTTGAAAATAGAATAAAACATTATCCAACCGAATTATCTGGAGGCGAACAGCAGAGAGTAAGTATTGCAAGAGCGATTGCCAAAAAACCTAAAGTTGTTTTATGCGATGAACCTACGGGAGCTTTGGATAATAAAACGGGAATAATGGCTTTGAAAATATTGAGAGATTTGAATAGAGATTTGGGAACGAGCATAGTTTTAATCACTCATAGTAAAGAAATATCGAAAATGGCGGATACGGTTATAAAAATTCTAAACGGCGAAGTTATGGAAAGATTCGATATAGAAAATCCTTTGAATCCTGAAGACATAGAATGGTAATGATTTTAAAATATAATAAAAATATAATAATAAAAATAAAATGGAAAGTATAAATAATGTTTGATATAAAAACAAAACTTTTATTAAGAAAAATAAATAAACAGCTCGCAATATTCATTTCTGCGGTATTCATAGTCGCGCTTGCAGTTTTATTTTTTGTCGCGGTAAAAACCGTTTACAGAGATTTTAAATTATCGGCGGAAAATTATTTTGAAAATAATTTGCTTGACGATTTGGTTTTATTTGGAATTTTTAGCGAAGACGATATAAAAACTATAAAAGATATTAACGGAATTGAAAGAGCGGAAGGGAAACATAGATTTCAAGGAAAGATAGAAAAAATAAAAATAGAAAACGAAACGATAACGGAAGATAATGAAAAAAATAAAGAAAGTATTGACGCGATTATTTACGGAACGGACGATAAATATGTGAGAATAAATAAGCCTTATGTTTATAAAGGAAAATATATACTCGAAACGAACGAAATAGCGATTAATAAAAATTTTGCGGACGCTCGTTCTTTGGAAATTGGAGACGAAATAGAACTCAATTTTAATAATAAAACGGAAACTTTTATTATTGCTTCTTTAGTTTCTTATCCAAATTATGTATTCTTATTCAAAGACGGAGCAAGCACGGTTTCAAAACCCGAAGATTTTGCGGTAGTCGAAATTAACGAAGAGCATTTTAAATATATTCCTTACAATTCGATTTATATAAAATATAAAGAAAATGTTAATAGAGTAAATATAGAAAATTTTATAAGAATAAAATTGAAACAGAAAATATTTTATTTTACCGATAGAGAGCAGTCGGTTAATTATGTGAATTACGAACAGACTTTACTTCAAATTGATTCTTTTTCTTATATATGCCCTTCTATATTATTGCTAATGGCTATACTTTTGCTTTATATAATACAGAGAAGAAATGTCGCCGTTGAAAGAAAACAAATTGGAATAATGAAAGCGATTGGACTTACGGACGCGTCAATAATGTATATGTATATAAAATATTCTTTTTTGGTTTCGTTTTTTGGAATACTGCTCGCGTTTATATCGGCTAAAATAATTTTGCCTTCAATATTCGAACAATTAACAAAAATATTCGATATGCCGAATTTTACTTACAATACTTATTTTGATTTATGGATTATAGCGGGAGCGATTATATTATTTGTATGCATTTTATCAAATCTTCTTGCCGCAATTTCAATTTTAAAACTCAATCCAGCGCAATCGATGCGAGGCGAACCTCCGAAAGGCGGCGGAAAAAATTTTATAGAGAATTTAAGTTTGTGGAATAAATTTTCATTCAATACAAGATACGCCATGAAAAACGCATCGAGAAGTAAGACGAGATATTTAGCTTCTTTATGGGGAATGTTTGCGGCTATAAGTATGACTATATTCGCTCAAGGCTTTAATAATTCTTTCGATTATTTTTTATCGACTTTATATCAAAAATTTTCTCTTTACGATATTAAGGCTACGATTAATCCTACAAAATGGGAAGAAGATTCGGAAATAATTACAAATAATATAATTAAGTCTTACGATAAAGCGGCTATATATCAATCGAGAATCTATTCCGCGTTCAAAAATGACAACGAAAATCTTTATATACCGACTTTAATATATAAAGATAATTTTTCTTCTTTGGACATCCCAGAAAATGAAAATCCCGAAGAGACGATAATGCTTCCGAAATATTTGGCGGATAAATTAAAAATTAAAGAAAACGATTATATTGGAATAGAATTATATACTTTGGGAAATAGCGTTTCGAGAATAGTTAAATGCGGTAAATTTGTGGAACAGCAGGGAATGTTTTTCATTTATATGGATAAAAAATTTGCGGAAAAAGAATTCGATATTTCGGACGATTATAATAATATATTCCTTACTAAAAAAGAAAATATTTCGGACGAAGATATAAAAGAAATTTTAGACGACAGCGAAGATATTTCTTATTACAGTTTTGTAAACGATGAATATACGGCGAATAAAAATCAAATAGCGACAATTTATCTTTTGGTTCAAATACTTATATTTATAGCGTTTTTACTCGGAGCGACTTCTCTTTACGGAGTCGGAGTAATTACTTTGGCTACAAGAAGATACGAATTCACTCTTCTTAAAGTTATGGGATATACGACTAAAGAAATAATGATTGCCTCGCTCAAAGAAACGATTACTCAAATAATAATAGCAATTCCTACGGGAACGGCGGCGGGCTATGGAATTTTATATTTGGTTAAAAAACCTTTTTCAAGCAAATTATTTTCTTTCGTTCCGCATATTTATGATGAAAGTTATATTTATGCGATTCTGCTTCTTATAACGGCAATATTTTTGGTTTCAATTATGAGCGCGCACTATGTGAATAAATTGGATATGGTCGAAGGTTTGAAAGACAGGGAAGAATAGAATTTTATTATTTTTTGATTCTGTTATCGTAATCGAATTTTTTATTTTCTTTACTTTCCGTTATTTTAAGCATTTTTATTTTATCCTTTTTAATTTTAAGATTATTAAAAATATTTTTATGATTTATGATAAATATATATTATACTTGAAATAAAAATTTTTGTCAAAAATAATGTATTAGAAAATAATTTTAATTTACAAATCATATGAAACTGTAATATCGGATTTGGAAAAACATGTTTATAGATATTTTGAAAATAAACCAATTAGAAGAATTTAAAGATAATAGTGGTAATTGGTAATATGTTAAAAATTAGCGATATAAAATGTATAATAAGAAAAAAATATAAATTAAAATCATTCTTAAATAAATTTAATTGATTAAATAAAATAATCAAAAGTATAAATGAAAAAATTAAAACCTTATCTTAAAAAGGATAGTTTTTATAGGTATTTGTTTGATTGAATAATTATAATCATTTTACAAAATTATAACCGAGTTCTTTTTAGTAAAGGCTCGGTTTTCCTTTAATAATTCGCAAAAATGATATTACGAAAAAGAATTATAAAAATTAAAAAGTAATCGATTTTAAAAAATTATTTTTCAGCTTTCTCTTTTTTTCTTCTTTCTCAAAACTATTATCGCTATGCATAAAGCGACTACAATCGCCAAAGATAAAGGAACAACCCAGCCGCTGTATGTAATGTCGTTCGATAAAATTTCATTCCAAAGTTCTTCCATCAAAAGATTCGTCTCTTCTGGCAAAGTTATGTAAACTTCGCAATTATCCAATATTTCGCTTGGAGGATAAATTATTTTATTGTTTTTTGTATCCTCGCTCATTATATTTATAGCCGCATTATTCGGGGAAGCATAATTTATATATTCAATATTTGCAAGCGCAATCTCTCCCTCGCATAAAAAATTAATGTAAAGTTCGGCGGCTTCAATATTTTGAGCGTTCGCGGGAATGCATATAGCGTCCACAAAAAGATTAGCTCCTTTTGGAGGAATAACGAAATTCAAATTATCGTTATTATCAATCATAGTCAAAGAATCGCCCGCATAATAAACGCCAATAGCCGCTTCTTCCGATTCCATTTTATCGTAAATCTCGTCCATAACATAAGCCTGCACCAAAGATTTTTGTTCTTTCAATATTCTCGCGCATTCTCTGAGTTCCGATTCTTTTGTAGTATTTAAAGAATAATTTAAATAAGCCTGAGCGACTCCGAAAGCGTCTCTCGGATTATAATACATAAGAATTTTTCCCGCGTATTTTTCGTTAAAAAGAATATCCCAGTCAATTTTTTCTTCATCAACCAATTTTTTATTATAGATTATTCCGTTCACGCCCCAAGTATAAGCAACTGAATATTCCCCGTTCGGGTCGTAAACTTCTCTGTAAAATCTCGGCTGAATATTTGTATAAGCGGGAATATTTTTATAATTTAATTTTTGAATCAAATTTTCTTTAATTAATTTCGCTATCATATAATCGGATGGAATGATTATATCGTAGGCAATTCCTCCGACTTTTAATTTGACATAAAGTTCTTCATTAGACGCAAAAGTGGAATAGTTGACTTTTATTCCCGTTAGTTCCTCGAATTCTTTATTTATATTTATCGAATCGTCCGAACCGTCAGAAATATATTCTCCCCAGTTATAAACATTGAGAATCATATTTTGTCCTTTAAATTTTTGATAATAATTTAAATCCAGCTTGCTTAAATCTATGCTTTGAGCTTTCAATATAGTCG
>NZ_JBNMIZ010000138.1:0-7024 GCF_050873525.1 Brachyspira sp.
AAAAAAAAGAGAAAGAAATAGAAGGTATAGAATTTGTAATAAATGAGTATAATGATAATAAATATAGATATGTAATAAAAAATATTGATAAAAATGTTTTGCATATTCTTAAAGCCTCCGAAAGATATTTGAGTGAATTATATAGTAATAATATTAAATGCTCGTTTGATAATAAAACTTCATTGGATGCTTTTAACGAATGTTTAGAAAATATTTTTAGAAATGTTAATCAATATAATTTATTGTATAAAATTTATATGGCAAAGTATCCTGATAAAATTAAATTTAATGATATAATAAAAGCGTTATATTTAATTTTAAAAATACAAATAATAAAAAATTCAATATTTACAAAAGGGGATAAAAATATGAATGATATGATTCAAAAAGGCGAAGAAGCATGCAAGCAAGGGTTTATATTGCGAATGTATATAGCCGAAAGCATAGACAAAAAGGTTTATTCGCAAGAAGTCACGGATAAAATAAAGGGAATGAGTTTTAAACTTGTTAACTCCGTTCAGACTTGTAACTTTAATCTTTTTAGAGATATTTTATTTCATACCTATATAGCGTTAGGTAAAAATATACCTAATATAATTATGGATATGAGAGAAAGCAAAGATATTTTTAAAGATTTAGGATATTCTTATTTGGCTGGTTTTAACGGAGCGATGGATATGAAAGAAAGCAAAGATATTTTTAAAGATTTAAGATATTCTTATTCAGCTAGTTCTAACAGAGCATATGAGAAAACAGATAAAGAAAATAAATAAATTAAATAATAATTATAAAGAATAAAATCAAAAGGAGAATAATCATGGAAAACATGAAAAACAAAGGATTAACTTTAAGCATCATTTTTGAAGCGGACAGCGCAAACTATGGCGAAGGCTATGGAAATGTATCTGCATTAAAGAGGATAAGCAGAGCGGATGGTAATTCATATACCTATATATCAAGGCAGGCTTTAATATTTAGTTTAAAGAATAATTTAGGTTGGCTTAATACCAAAGCGGCGGCTCAAGGTAAAGTAGCGCAATATACATGGGATAGCAATATAAAAGAATCGCCCGAAATAGATTTATTTGGTTATATGAAAACCAAGCCCAAAGGTAAAAATGAAGATAAAAGCAAAAGTAAAACTGAAAATGAAAGTGAAAAGGGAAAACAAAAAATAAGAGCGGCGGTTGTAAGATTTAGTAATGCAATATCTTTAGAAAATTATAACGGAGATATGGAATTTGGAACTAATTTATCTTTAGCAAATAGAACTGAAAATAAAGAAGGGTTGCTACCATATAATGCAGAAATACACAAATCATATTATGCTTATACCGTAACGGTTGATTTAGATTTGGTGGGAGTTGATGAAAATGACGGCATAGATTTGCAAAAAGATAATATACAAGAATGCAAAGATAGAATAATAAAATTATTGGAAGGAATAGAATTCTTGCATAGAGATATAAAAGCGGACTCAAAAAATATGAATCCGATTTTTGCTATAGGCGGAATTTATAATATAAAAAATCCATTTTTTGCAAATAGATTAGAATTGAGCGAATATAAGAAGTTAAATGTTCCTTTAATTAAGGAAATATTAAATTCAATTGATAGTAAAAATATGGGAGAAACTTATATTGGCTGTTTATTAGAAAAATTTTCTAACGGCGAGGAAATAAAAAGCGAGTTAAAGTCTGAAAGTATAGTTGACTTTTTTGATAAATTAACTAAAGAGGTTAATAATTATTATGATGCAGGTAATTAAAATAAAATGCTTTCAAAATATGGTTAATTATAAAAGGCAAGGGTTCAATGAAATATGGCAGTCATACCCTTTGCCTCCATATTCTTCCGTTATAGGAATGATACATAAATTATGCGGTTTTACGGAATATAAAGAAATGTATATTAGCGTTCAAGGAGAAAGCGCCAATTCCCATTATGGATTATTTACAAAATATAGTTTTAATAAAAAAGAAAGCAGTTTGAAAAGCGCTTCTTTCAGGGGCGTTGGAAGTGTAGAACTTTTAATAGATTTATTTCTTATAATTCATGTATATATGAAAGATATAAAACTTTTAAAAGAAGTATGCGATAAACTAAATAAACCAGAAATTTATCCATCTTTGGGACGACATGAAGATATTTTAATTATAAATTCCGCAGAATTGATTGAGATTGTAGAAGCGCCTAATAAAATTGAATTAAGACATAACGCTTATATACCAGTGATATATCTTAATGAAGAAGACGACATATTAGAAGCTGGGACAAGATATTTGATTAATAAAAAATTTTATATAGACGAAAAAGATGGCATTAAAATCAGAAAATGGGAAAAAGAAAAAGGCAAAATAAATGTTAAATATATGAGACCGAGAGAAAGTCGTATAAAATTTAATAAAGGCGTTTTTGTAGAAAAAGGAACAAATGAAGATGAAGGTTTAGGAGTTTTTTTAGATGATAAAATATATTGCTAAATCTGACAAAAATAAAACGCATACGGCAACTATAGAAGAGCATGCCAATAAACTTTTAAAATTATTTGACAATTTCAAAAAAAGTTATTCAAGTAAATTTGACGATAAAGAATTAAATTTAATTGAAACGGCATGCAAGCTACATGATTTAGGAAAAATGAATTATAAATTCCAAGAATATATACAAAAAGATTATCCGACTAATAAAAAACTAAATGATTTATATAACGAATTAAATATAAGAGATATACCGCATGGCATATTAAGTTGTTGTTTTATAGATATTGCTAATTTACAAAAAGAATTTGGATTTGACGATATAGATATAAAAGTTTTGGCTACAGCAATATTTAATCACCATAACAGAGAATTATTAGATAACAACAAACAAAGAATTGAATTTAAGAGATTAAATAGTATAGTTAATGAAGATTTAAAATATAATGTGGAAAAATGTAATGAAATATATAATAAAAATCTATATTGCGAAATTGACGGCATGGAAGAAAATGTGATTATTAATAATGAATGCAAAATAAAAAATCATTATGAATTCTGGTTAAAATTTATAATCATAAAAGGAATGTTAAATAAAATAGATTACGCTGCAAGCGCTTTTGTTTATAATAAAGAAAAAAAGGACTATGAATTTGGAATTAACGAAGAGGATTTTGAAATTACAGCGGATAACGCATCCAAATATGTTGAAGACGCTTTTAAGATAAAAAAAGAAAAAGATAAAAAAATAAAATTTCCAAATGATTGTCAAAAATTCATGAAAGATAATAAAGACAAAAATATAATAGTAATAGCTTCAACTGGAATTGGAAAAACCGAAGGGGCTTTACTTTGGGCGGGAGATTCAAAAACTTTTTATACTTTGCCAATTAAAGTTTCGATTAATGCGATTTACGAAAGAATACGAAACGAGAATTATTATGATAAAGCAAAAATTACTCTTCTTCATTCGGATGCAGTAAGCGAGATAATGAAAGAGGACGCGGATTTTGGAGACGCTTTGGAAAAATACGGCAAAAGTAAAAAACTGTCTTATCCTTTCACTGTATGCACTATTGACCAGCTTTTTTATTTTGTTTTTAAATCTTTGGGAACTGAAATATTTCCAGCTACTTTGAAATATAGCAAAATAATAATAGACGAAATTCAATCATATACGCCTGAAATAACCGCTTTTATTTTATACGGTTTAAAAGTTATAAACGATTTGGGCGGACAATTTTGTATAATGACGGCGACTCTTCCGCCTATAATAAAAGAATTAATGGAAAGAGAAAATATAAAATTTGAAACTCCAAAAATTTTTATAAAGAAAGACGAAAACGGAAACAGTATCAAAAGACATTTTATAAAATTTACCCAATTTAAAAACGAAGAAGAAAAAGATTTTAATTATAACGAAATTTTAGAAAACGCTAAAAATAAAAAAGTTCTTATAATTTGCAATATGGTTAAATGGTCACAAGAAGTTTATAAAAAACTTAAAGAAAAAAATAAAGAAAATATAGAAATTAATTTACTTCATTCAAGATTTATTTTTAATGATAGAAAAGATAGAGAAATAAAAATACAAAAATTTGCTTCCACAAAAGAAGAAGAAAGAAATAATGACGCGGGAATATGGATTTCGACTCAAATAGTAGAGGCAAGTTTGGATATAGATTTTGATATTTTATATACCGATATGTGCGCAGCCGATAGTTTGCTTCAAAGAATGGGAAGATGCTATAGAAATAGAATTTACAAAAAAGACGAACCAAATATTTTTATTTACGATACTAAAGTCGGAGTTGGCACGGAAAAAGAGAGCGTTTATAATTTGGAGCTTTACGAGAGAGCGATTAGATTTATAAAAGAATACGACAATAATATTTTTACCGAAGAGCAGAAATTGGAATATATTGATAAAGTTTATAATACTAAAGAATTGGAAAATAGCGATTATGTAGAAAGTATATATAAAAATTATGAAGCGCTTAAAAATCTTTCTCCAGCTTTTATAGAAAAATCTCAAGCCGCTGATTTATTTAGAGCGATAGACAGCGTAACTGTAATACCTGAAGAAATATATTTGTCTATAATAGAAAACGAAAATAATATTATAAACGAATATCTTGAAATAAGAGATAAAGAAAAGAAAACTAAAGATGATTTGAAAAACTTAATAAATAAGAAAAATGAAATATTAGGATTTACAACTTCCGTTCGTTCATATAAAAGCCTTAAATCAAATGCAGGAATTAAACCAATCGAATTAGGAAAAAATAAATTTGATAAAATACATATAGTCGATTTAGAATACGACAAAGAATTAGGATTATTGGAAAGTAAAGCAAATATAATTTTAAGCGATTAATTATGATTAACGATGCGGAAGAATTAAAATATGTATCGGGAACTATTTATTCCTATAGTTTTTTATGCGAGAGAAAAGTTTGGCTTTCTTATCATAATTTGTCTATGGAGCAGGAAAGCGAATTGGTGGAAATTGGAAAACTTATTGACGAGACGACTTATAAAAACGAAAGGCATAATTTTTTAATAGACAATACGGTTAATATAGATTTTCTTAAAAAGAATATTGTGCATGAAGTGAAAAAATCGAATAAAGAAAAACAAATGGCTACAAATCAAATTAAATATTATCTTTTTATTTTAAAAAATCATGGTTTTGAAAATATTAAAGGACGGCTCGATATTCCGAAATCAAAATATACGGAAGAAGTTATTTTAACCGAAGAGGATATAGAAAATATAAAAAGCAATCTTGAAAAAATTGATAAAATACTTAAAAATAAAATTATTCCCGAACCGATAAACGAAAAAAGCTGTTTGAAATGCGCTTATTACGAACTTTGTTATATATGAGGATTTATGCGTCAGTCTTATTATTTATTTTCAAGCGGAGAGCTAAAAAGAAAAGACAATACTTTGCAATTTGTCAAATCTACGGGAGAAAAAAGAAATCTGCCGATAGAAGTAATATACGATATTTACGCTTTCGGAGAGATAACGATTAATACGAAATTAATTAATTTTTTATCTCAAACGGGAATCTGCGTTCACTTTTTTAATTATTACGAATTCTACGCGGGAAGTTTTTATCCGAGAGAAAAATTAGTTTCGGGCGATTTGCTCGTTCAACAAGTCGCATTTTATACCGATTATCAAAAAAGAATTTCGCTCGCTAAAAAATTCGTTTACGGAGCGACTGAAAATATTTTAAGAAATTTGAGATATTATAATATGAGAGGACGGGATTTAAACGAAGAAATAGAATCGATAACAAAACTTGAAGAAAGTTTGGAACAATATAATAAAATTGACGAAATAATGGGAATCGAAGGAAATGTTCATAGAATATATTACAGGAGCTGGAATAAAATAATAAATCAGGAAATAGATTTTGAAAAAAGAGTAAAGCGTCCTCCAGATAATATGATTAACTCTCTTATAAGTTTTTTAAATTCCGTTCTTTATTCAAAAATACTTTCGGAAATATACAGAACGCAATTAAATCCAACGATAAGTTATTTGCATGAGCCTTCCGTTAAAAGATTTTCTTTATCGCTCGATGTCGCGGAAATTTTTAAACCTTTAATAGTAGACAGATTAATATTTTATTTTCTTAATAAAAATGTTATCTCGGAAAATAATTTTGATAAAGAAAGCAATTTTTTAAGACTTAAAGAAAATACTCTTCAAAAAATTATGGGCGAAGTGGAAAAAAGACTTACGACTACGATAAGGCATAGAGTATTAAATAGAGATGTCTCTTATAAACATTTAATGAGACTCGAACTTTATAAAATAATAAAACATTTACTCGGCGAAAAAGAATATTCTCCGTTTAAAATATGGTGGTAGAAATGTATATAATTTTAATGTATGATATAGAAGTAAACGATGAAGATAATCCTTATGTATTGAAAAAAGTTTTTAATATTTGCAAAAGGTATCTTAATCATATACAAAAATCGGTATTTGAGGGCGAGGTTTCCGAAGCTCAATACTTGAAATTAAAAAAAGAGCTCTTTGACATATTAAGGGAAAATAAAGATTCCTGCATAGTTTTCAAAAGCAGAAACGAAAAGTGGCTTGAAAAAGAGTTTTTGGTAAAAGAAGATATTGACAAAACTTCAAATTTTATATAAAATAAAAGTATGTTGATATATAATGTATAATATTTTACGGATTATCGACAGACAAGTTTTTTGAAATAGGTTTGTATTTTGTAATGTTATATTATTTTTATATTGACTTACTATAAATTTAATATGAAAAACATTTTGTATTTTCATATTTCATGCCGAAAAAACGGATAATTAATCTAACCATAGTGGAATGTAAATTTTTTTCACCGAAGGTGCGCAGAGCGACAAAAAAAGATAATTAATCTAACCATAGTGGAATGTAAATTAATCTAATTTATCGTATTCAGATATATATTTATTAATAATTAATCTAACCATAGTGGAATGTAAATGCGAAAACTTGAGGCAGTCCGTTAACGACTTCTCGTA
>NZ_JBNMIZ010000139.1:0-6975 GCF_050873525.1 Brachyspira sp.
AAGTAAAATTTTATATTTTATTCAAAAAAAAAAAAAAAAATAGATAATTTACAAAAAACTATGTAAACTTATTAATAAAATTGAAAAAATATTGAATTAACATTGTCATTGTGTGAACTTTAAAAATCCGAAACAATATAATTTTATCACCAAGCTAAAGAAGGACAATCCAAATAAAATAAATCGATTTGTCTAAAAATTTGAAGTTGCCAAAAAATTTATTAATAATTCTGAAATTTTATTTTATCGTTTTCAACCGAAAAACCGTAAATGGAATCGTTAAAAATATTTATTCCTCGCAGTTTATTTAAGCCGTCCGTTCCCATATATTCTTTGCTGTAATTTTGCGATAAAAAAGGATTCGTTCTTATAAAAAAATACATTCCGTTTTCTATTCCCGTATAAGTCACTCTTCCGCTTGAAGAAATTCCAACGGCTAAAGAATTATCACGCGACGGGATTCTATATCCTTCAATCAAATTAAAATTATTTATTTCTGTCGTATATATCACATCGTCTTTATGTTTTCCATTTTCTATATTCATTGTAAGTATCGCTATTACTTCTTTATCCTCCACATAAACGCAGTCTATTATTTCTCTGTAGGACATTGTATTTGTGTCGGCGTATTCTATAGAGGAAAGCAAATATTCGTTTTCCATTTTTCCCGTATTCATGTCGTAAATATTGATAATTGGAATTTTATTTCTGTCTCTTTTCAAAACGGCAAATTTATCGTTAGTAAGCGAAAATAATTTTATTAAAGATTCGTATTCGTTTTCTATTATGGAATCTATATTATATAAAATTTTTCCTTCGGGAGATATTTTATTTAATGAAACGAAACCTACTTTAGTATAATTCGTATTTGTCACTTGAATCGTATAAGTTCCCGTGTGGGGATTGTCGTCTCCTTCCACAGTCGGACTTTCGGACGGCAAAGTCATCGTTATATTTGAAACGACTATATTGTCGATAAGTCTTAAATCATGCCCCGTTATATAAATATTTTGATTATCGTCTATCAAAGATATTTTTGATTTTTCCAAATTATTATATTCCAAATTAAAATTTCGGACATCGCTTCCTTCCGCTATTATCATTTTTGAATTCGATAAATCGAGCGCATATACAATATTATTATTTATATAATAAAAATCTCCAAAATAATACTGCCCGTTTACATTATAAACTTTCGGGCTGTCCAAATCTACTATATCGTTGCTATAAACCGTTATATCTTTATTCAATTCCAATTCCGCTATAACTTTTGCGGGAGTTATCGGAGGTTTAGGCAGACAAGATATTATGCAAGAAAAAATGATTAATGATAAAATAATTAATAAAATAGTAAAACGATTAAATCTCATAAAGCCTCTATTAATTCTTCCAAAGTTAAAGTTGAAGTTCCTCTCTTTCCAACCACAATTCCAGCGGCGGCGTTCGATATTTCAGCGGCTTCCTTAAATGAAAAACCAACCGAAAGGCACATTCCCAAAACCGATATTACAGTATCGCCTGCGCCAGAAACATCGAAAACGGTTTTTGCTCTTGTCGGAACTATATAAGATTCTCCTTTTATAGTTTTATCAAATAAAGCCATTCCGTTTGCGCTCAAAGTTATCATTAATTTTGAAAGCCCAAGTTTTTTTATTATGCTTTTTCCCAATATATCAATATTTTTGGGATTGAATTCGTAAAAATTTAATTTGCTCCCGATTTTTTCTATTCCTTCGAGTCCTTCAATCGCTTCTTTCAAATTCGGTGTCATTAAAGCGGCTTTTTTATAAAATGAAAAATGTTTTATCGCAGGGTCGACAAGAACGGGAACTCTTTTTTTATTGCATATATCGATTATTTTTTTTGCAGTTTTTTCGGTTATTATTCCTTTCGCATAATCGCTCACTATGACAACATTATAATCGTCAATATTTTTTATAAACGCTTTTTCTATTTCTTTATAAATCGATTTTGAAAATGGACTCGTATCCTCTTCGTCTATTCTCACTATTTGCTGATTGCCCGCAACTATTCTCGTTTTGGTTATCGTGCTTCTGCTTTCGTCCGTTATGATTCCCGCTTTAGAAATATTATAACGATTCATTTCTTCGATTATAGAATCCGTTGATTTATCATTTCCGATTACCGCAATAATTCCCACTTTGCCTTTATTAGAAAATTGAGAGCCTTCGAGTAGAGCCGATATATTTCTTGCAACATTTCCCGCTCCTCCCAAATAACTTTCTTCATGATTGACATGCAAAACGGGAACGGGCGCTTCGGGAGATATTCTTATCACATCTCCATAAGTGAATTTATCGAGCATCAAATCGCCAATTACCAAAACTCTAGCTTCGGTTATTTTTTCAACTTTATTTTTCAAATCCGATTTTTCCGTTTTCATTATAAAAATAAAACCTAATTTAAATTTAAGAATTATTATAACATAAACTTATTTAAATTGTAATCTTAAATTTTATTTGATTTATATTAAAAAATTTCGTTTGTTTTTTATAAAATTTATTATATAATACTTTCATAAATTAAATTCTCTCGAAAATGACTTTATGCTTTATTTGGATATTGATAAATATAATTTGCGCCACAAAGATATTAATTTAGATTATAAAAAACAAAATATAAAATTTGTTGCCTTTTTTAAATAAATTGCTATATTATAAGAGTAAACTATAAAAAATTAAGGGGTTCAAAATGAAAAAAGAAAAAACTTTTATTAAAAGAAATATCAAATCAAAAGCAGGTATTTTATTTTTAGTATTTGTATTATTTTGCATATTTGGAATTTTGGCATGCGGCGGAGATTTGCCTACGAGTTCTTCAGATAACGAGCAGAATAATAACTATAACGGCGTTATTATAGGCGAAAATATTATTAACGATAGTAACAATTTTCCTATTACCGATACTGATATTCCAACTATTGATAAAAATTCTCCTATAATCAATATGCCTACAACAAATATTAATCCATCATCGTATCCAGAAAGCACCTATCGTAATTTGGTGCATTTTGTAGGTTCCGCGAATATATCTTATAAAGATACAAGTTCTTTAACTGAACTTTGGTTAAACCTAATTAGTAAAAGTTTTGCTCTTGTAAAATATGACTTAGAAGACGGAATAGAAACATTTAAATTCGCTGAAAACGGCGACCTTTATTGGGAAAGAAATAATAATTCGACATTGATAAAAAAATTCCATGGCGGAACGGTAGTAATGTTGAAAGGCGGAGATTATCCAAACGCATATAGCGTTGGCGGAGTTTATACTTACGCATTAAGCAGAGACGAAGCTAAAAGTAAGGGAAGTAAAATATTAAACGCATATTTTGGAGTGAATAAAGGAAACGATGGAGGAGGAAAGAAGGGAAAAGTCGAAATATTGGTATTTAATCATGGATATACTCATACTATAGGTAATAAAAAGTATTCGGCTCATGCCTTACAATCCTATAATCAGCCCGCTAACGATAGAGTTTCAAAATATTTAGGAGAGTTAAGACCTGAAGATAGTATGCCTTCTTTGGGCTATTGGGATATATACAGAGCTTATTCATTTATGGAAGAGCAAATTTATGTAGGCTATTATTATTAATTAATAAGCAATAATTATTATATTATTTAAAATGGAGTTTCTTATGATTAGTAAATTACAATTAAAATTTATTATATTTTCTATAGTGGCAATTGTATCTATTTTTGGAATTTGTTCATGCGCTGAAGAGCAGCCGACTTCGGCGAGCGATTTTTCAATGGGAGAAAATAATTCTGGAGGAAGTTCAAAAAATACAAGCAATATTCCAAGCTGGGATAAAAATCTTTCATTTTCCGATTCGGGTAAATACGAAGGTTCAAAATATTTTTCTCCAGAGTCATATCTAACAATATATACTCCTTATACTAGCAGCGATTATGTAAAAGTTTCTTATGAAGATACCGAATCTTTAACAAGACTTTGGAAAGCTATGATTGATAGAAAAGGATTAAAAGACGGAAGCAGATACTATATACAAACTACCGAAGGCGAATTATATTTTGATAAAGATTATAATATTAGATGGAGTAAAAAACCTAATGTTATATTGAAAAAATTTAAAGGCGGCGTCATAGTTCAATACAAAGTCGGATTAACTGGAAAAGATGCGGGAAACGAACATGATGCGAGCGGCGGAAAAATGATAGGAAAATACGCTATAGCGGGACTTTATACTTACGCTTTAGGTTTGCCCGAAGTTATGGAATGGAAAAGCGACATGATTAATCTATTCTTTGGATATTACTCCGCAATAAAAGGCGATATGAACGAACTATACGCGGACAGAATGGAAATATTGGTATTAAACGGCGGACTTCCGTTAAATGAAAATGGAACTTATTCATCTTCTTCAAGCTCTGGATATTTTGCGCTTCAATCTTATCTGGACCCTATTGATAACGGATATGCAAACGGAAATAAAGATTTAAATAATATATTAGGAAAATCTCCCGAAAAATATATATCGTCACTAAAATCGTATAATATTTATAAATGGGGATTTCGCTGGCAGTATAAAAAATACGATTTATTGCAATAATATAATTTTAAATTAAAAAATAGATTTATTTTACTTTCTAATATAATATAATTCCTAAATTTTATTTTATATTTTATAAAAGGATTTTTAATTTATGGAAAATAATTTAAAAAATAATTATAACGAAAAAAATAATTTATCTTTTTTAACTATATTAATAATCTGTTCGTATATAGCATGTCAAATGATTTCAAATATAGCGAGCGTGAAAATCGCAAATGTTTTAAGTCTGGCTGTAGACGGAGGAACTTTTCTTTATCCTTTGGCTTTTACCATAAGAGATATGGCGCATAAAACCATCGGCAAAAAAAATACTCAAAAACTTATAATTGTGTCGGCGATTATAAATATATTTACTCCGATTTATTTTTATATAATATCTCAAATTCCCGCAGATTCAAATTGGGAATTTAACGAAGCATTTAAAACTACATTAAGCCCCGTTATAAGAATAGCGATAGCTTCGATAGTCGCATCCACTCTGTCCGAATTAGTCGATACCGAGATTTATCATTTTTTTGTAACTAAAATAACAAATAAATTTCAATGGTTAAGAGTTTTAATAAGTAACGCTTTTAGTATTCCGGTAGATAATTTTTTATTTGTATTGATAGCTTTTTGGGGAGTTTTGCCAATAGACGCTTTAATCGGAATATTTATTTTTAATTTCTTCGTAAAATATGCGGTGACAATTATAAGCGCTCCAATGATTTATTTAGTTAAAGAAAAAAGATAAAATAAATATAAAAAATAAAAAGATAGAAAAAGATTTAAACCTCTTTCTATCTTATATATTTAATTAACTCTTTCTAACAATCAAATTTTAAATTAGGCTTCTTTTTTGATTTTCGTTTTATATAACCAATCTACAAATACTGCAATCGCATTATCGCCCGAAACATTTGCCGCAGTTCCGAAAGAATCTTGAGTCAAATATAATGCTATCATTAAACCTTGCAATTCTTCTCCTATTCCAATCATAGGAAGGAAAGGCACAGCGCTCATTATAGCTCCGCCAGGCGCTCCAGGCGCCGCAACCATTGCAATTCCGAGCATAAATATAAAAGGAAGTATAGATAAATATGTCGGAGTTTGCCCCAATATCAATATAACCGCAGTCGAACAGCAAGTTATAGTTATCATAGAACCTGCCAAGTGAATAGTCGCGCAAAGAGGAATTACAAAATTTCTTATCTGTTTGGAAATGCCGTTTTTCTCCGCCGACATTAAACTAACGGGAATAGTAGCAGCGCTGCTTTGAGTTCCAACCGCCGTAAAATAAGCTGGAATCTGATTCTTTATAAGCATAAAAGGAGATTTTCTTCCAATTATTCCCGATATGATAAATAATGCCGTAATGTAAAGCAAATGAAGAATTATAACGACTACAAATACTTTACCGAAAATAACCAAAATATTTTGTATGCTTCCCGCGTGAGCTAAATTGGCGAAAGTTCCCAAAATATGAATAGGCAATATCGGAATAATTATTTTTTGAAGTATCGCTTGTATAACTTCCTCGAAGTCTTTTACTATCGCAAAAAGTTCCGCTCCCTGTCCTTTCGGGCGCAGCATCGTTATTCCTATTCCGAGTATAAAAGCGAATACGACTGCAGATGTTACATCGAATAAAGGTTCTAAAGGAATCGTAAAATATGATGAAAGTTCGGATGCAGTTTTTACCTCTCCTAATTGAGTAATATTCAAAAGAATCGGAAATAAATTTGAAGCGACTAAAAAAGCTATACTTCCCGCTAATATTGTAGAAGCGTAAGAAATCAAAACCGTCACTCCTATCAATTTTGAAGCGCCTTTAGTGAGACTAGCTATTCCATAACCGATAAACGAAACTATCATTAACGGAATGATAAAATTTAAAAATAACTTAAATATTGAACTTATCGTTACAAATATTCTCACAATCGGCTTGGGCAAAAATAAACCAACCAATATACCTAATATTATTCCTACGATAACTCTTGGGAAAAGTCCAATCTTTTTCATTTTCAAACTCCTTGAATTGATTTTTTATTTGATTTATAGAAATATTATAATTTATTTTTTGATTATATTCAATAGCTTAACTTAAATTTTTTAAATTAAATCTATTTCAATTATATATTTATCTTTTTTGGTTATTTCATTTTTTTTTGAAATTCTATTAACAGCGTAAGGTTTAAGATAAATTGCAATTATTTCGTTATTTGAATTTTCAATTATTGGAATATTATTTCTTTTTCTTAAAGGAATTTTTGAATCGATAAATATTCTTCTTAAAAGTTTTTTTTCTCCGCTCGGATACGAAATTAAAAAATCGGCGTTTTTTCTTTGCCGAACGATTATTGGATATTCGTTTTTTATATATAATTTTTCTTTATAAT
>NZ_JBNMIZ010000140.1:0-6922 GCF_050873525.1 Brachyspira sp.
AAATTATACTTGACTTTTTTAAAAAAATTTATTATAATAATTCATAAATTAAATTAATTAAATTTAAAATTTTATTGTAAGGAAATTAAAATGAATTCTCAAAAAACTTTAATTTATATTTCGGCTTCACTTTTGATATTGTCGATTGCTTTAACTATATTTAACAGAATATACGCGTTTCCAAAAGCTGGAACGGATTTTGTAGATTTTATGACGCATTTTTACGACATGAAACGATTTGATAAAAAAGGCGAAATTCCGACTACGGGCGCAAGATTTGAAATGGGACCATTAACCGAAGAAGTCGCTCCGAGAGTTCCCGGCGGATTTTTCTATATTCATTATTTATTATGCTACAAATTGGCGGGCGGAAATATCGAAATTGCGAGAGTATTCAATTTTATAACTATGTTTATTCCCGCGTTAATATTTTTATTTTGGATTTATAAAAGATTCGGACTTTCAATCGCGAGCGTTTTGTCGGTTTTGGTTTTATTCAATATTTATTTCGTTTATACGAATAATATTTTTTATAATCCTAATATTACTCTTTCTTTATCGTTTTTATTCTTAACTTTATTTGGAGAATATATATATATAGAAGAGAATCATTCTTTAAATATTCCCGCAATGATGTTTTTTCCATGCTTGGCTTTAATGGGACAGGCTCATTTTGCAGTTTATTATGGAATCGTTCCAACCGTGATAATTTATTTGATTATAAGATTTAAATCCACTTTAAAAAATATAAAATCTCTTTTAATCGGCGTCTTCTTATCTTTTTTGACATATTTGCCCTATTTGATTTCGGAGATAAAAAACGGATTTGCAAATACGAATAAAATGCTCGATTTTTCGGTTAATAGCGATTTGAGAAAAGTTTTTCCTTTTCCGCAAGTTCATTCTTTATTTATGTTTCCGACAAATGAATTTTCCGTAATGTATGCGGCGAATAATTTTAAGAAGATAATGGATTTTTATTTGAATAATAATCCATATTTTATATTCGTTTTAATTATTCTGGTTTTGTCGATAATTTTAATTTTGACGGCTTTTATTTATTCCGTTATTAAATTTTTCAAAAACAAAGAATATAAATTTGAAAACTACAAAAATAATAACGATAGAAGCTTATTTTTAATCAAAGAATTATTTTTATTATTTTTGCTTTATTTTCCAGTGACGATTTTTATAACGATTATCGGCAGAGGAATAGCGGGACAATTCAGATATCATTACGGAGCTTTCGCTTTGTCTTTCGTTCCAATGATTTATTTTCTTTATAATTTGAAAATCAATTTGAAGTTTAAATATTTGAATTATATTTCTATTTTTTATATGTTGAGCGCGATTGCCATGACTTTTAATATAATGATATTTTATAAAAATTATCAAGAGCCTTATAAATGGAGCGATTATATTGACACGGTTCAAAATATTGCAAAAGATTCAAACGGAGAAAAATTTATTATAGAATACGGAGCGGAACATTTTAGCAAACAGTATTTTAGCCAAATGGGATTCGTTTATAACGATAAATGGGACGAAGTTCAAAGCGGCGCGAATATTATTTATTATTTATACGATTCAAAAAATATTACAAATTTGAATTTACAAATAATTTCAAGCAACGGAATTTATACCGTTTATAAAGAATTAAAAATCGAATAGTTTTATATTATTCTGTCAATAAATATCGCTATCATATTCAAAAAAGCGTAAAGAAAAATATAATTTAAATATTTAGGTTTAGTCGATTTAATATTTTCTATAAAATAAATTACGGGAACAAAACCGAGCGTGAATGACGAATAAAAATAATGAGGGCGTCCAGCTCCGATATTTGCAAGCATATAACAAACTATAGAAACGATTATATAAACGAGATAAAAGAGCATCAAATCTTTTAACGCGTTCGTCTCTCTTTCATTTTCCGTTGTCATTTTTTTAGTAAAGAAATGTTTATAAGAATAGATTAATATAAAAATCGCCAAAGCGATAGACAAAACATAGAATAGAAATATATATATATATATATATATATATATATGAAGGAACTATTACCAAAATAATGATTTAAAATATCTTTTAATCCGCCAACATATTTATTTCCGCCTTCGTTTGTCATAAATAAAAGAATGGAATATATTTGCGGAGGCTGAATTATAGTCATAGCGTCAACTTCCGATTTTCTTTTTAATATTTTCAAAATTCCTTCAAAGTTATTTTGAAACTGATATATTAAGTAGGGCAAATATGTTAAGAAAGATATAAAAACTCCCAAAGCCAACGGAATCAAATTTTTCTTTGTGTCTTTTTTCCATCTCATAATCAAAAATACTATTAACGCGGGAATCATAGAAAAGAAATTTGAAAAATGGCATTGCGCCGTTAAAGCGAGAATCGGGAATAATAAAATTCCGTAAATAAATTTTTTCTTTTTATCATCGTTATAAAGATATTCGTATAAAACTGGCAAAAATAAAAACGAAAAACCTAAAGAAATATTTGGATTCCAAGTTGAATTTCCCGCTCCCAAAAAATAAACATTTACCGACATTAAAGCCGTCATTATAGCGAAAGTCGTAAGTCCAAATCTTCTATAAATCCAAAATAAAAATATAGCTCCAAGTAAAATCGTTGTTATCAAATTGACAAATCTCGCTCCTTCAAAAGTTTTTCCTCCGATAAAATATTTTGCAATATAAGAAATGTAAAAATATCCGCCGGGAATTCTTGCGTTGATTTCGCTGTCGTAAGTTTCTGGAGAATTAAGAAAAACTCCTTCCGTTGGAAATTTCTTTTGATTGATATATTGATTTAATTGATAAAACTGATATTTTCCGTCCATGTCTTTCGGTTCTACAACTATGGTTTTATTAAAAATATACAATCTTAAAAATATTCCAATTATTATTGACAATACTATTAAAATTATTAAAATCGGTTTTTGTTTATTTATTGCAGTCATAAAATTGTTATCCTTTATAAATATTTTAATTTTTTATATTATATATATTATATTTGATAAAAGTTATAAAAGCAAATAATAAAGAATAGAATAATTTTATTTATCGAAATATTAAATTAATAAATTAAAATAAAGAATTAATTATTTTTTATCATAAACGCTTTCTTTTTTCGAGATGTTAAATTTTGCGAGTATATAAACGCAGCCTCTTAAAAATAATAAAAAATACATTGAAAGCGAGAGTAAAGGATGAGCGAATAATTTTTTCCATTTTCCGTTTTCGATAAATACGCCGATATAACGATAGTAAAATCCGAATTGTTTTTTAGTCGTTTCGTCAAAGCCCCATTTCTTAAAATAACTATCGAAGTTGGAAGCGTAATAACTTTTCTTTATAATATATTTTTTGAGATTATGATTTTCATGATGAAATAACGGAGATTTAGTAATTGCTGTCCCCCCCCCCCGCAGTTTTCATTCTTCTGTCCAAATCCCAATCTTCAGCGGCATAAAGCGAAGTATCGAATCCGCCTATTTTTAAGAAATCTTCTCTTCTGAAAAATCTTAATCCGTCAATTACGGTGGTATTATAAAATGAGCGTTCAAAATTTCGGACTTTATTAAAAAATCCTTTTCCAAAAATTTTTTCAGGAATATAAAGCGCTTTTATGTTTTCGTTATTTTCAAATATTTCAACGCATTCGCTTATCACGGTTTCAGATAATATCATATCCGCATCCAAAATTCCTACAATTTCTCCAGCGGATTGTTCTACTCCGTAATTTCTTTGTGCCGAACGTTCGGGACCTTTTAAAAAAGTTTTTGCTCCTAAAGATTTTGCAATTTCTACGGTTTTATCTGCCGAATAATTGTCGACTAATATTATTTCAAAATTTCCGCCAGCTTTAATATAATTAGAGTTTATAACAGATTTTATACAATCCACTATAAACTCTTCGGCATTTTTTGTAGTTATTACTATACTTACCATAAATATTATGATTATTTATTTTTCGCTCGCCAAGTTTCTTTTTCAAATTCGCCAGCGATAGGAACTAAAGAATCGTCCAAATCGATTTTCAAAACGGCGTTAAAATTATTTGTAGCCATCATTTGAGCCGCAAAACCGACTATAGTCACAATTTCCGAATCTGAAAAATGTTTTTTCAAATTATTAATGAGTTCGTCCGAAACTGCATTTGGGTCTTTTACCATTTGCATTCCGAGTTCGGATAATAATTTTTCTTTTTCGTCCAATTTAAGATTTTTTGGGTCGTCTCCGATTGCCTTCAAATCTCTTATAAAAAATAACGAGCATAACATACATCCGTTTGTAGTAGAAACCGAATGAGCCAATATCATAGCCGCTCTTTTTCCCACGATTTCAACAAGTCTTCCAAAAGAAACATACCAGCCCATGAAAGCGTCATAAGTGGCGTAATCGTTCAAAAGCGCTTTTTTCATGTTTGTCACGCTTCCGCTTTTTTTTATTTGTTCGTCAAAAGCCTCTTTTACTTTTCCTTGAGCTTCTTCGTATTCGACATATTTTACTCTTGCCATAAAAACTCCTTTATGATTTTAAATTTTTGTTTTTATTTTTTCAATTAATTATTTTTTAATTAATTTGAATTCAATTATAAATTATAAATAAGATATTTCAAGTATTATATTTTATTTGGATTGCTTCGCTTGTTTCACTCGCTCGCAATGACAATATAATTTTTATTTTTTATTATTGTTAATACGATTAATATATTTTCCAAGTAGATTTTTTATATCCTCATATTTAAAGCCTTTTCGCATTAAAGTTCTAATAATATATTCTTCTTTATTTTCTTTACTTTCGTAAACTTTATAATATTTTCTTATCGCATTTTTTAAGGCTTTGCTTTCGGTTTTATAACTTATAGAATCCGCAGCTTTTTCTATTAAAGAATTTTTTATTTTTGATTTTTTGAGATAATCGATTATAAACCTTTTGCTTTTTCCTTTTAATTTTAAAGAATTGACGGCTATTTTTACAAATCTTTTATCGTCAATCAAATCGTAATCTTTGCAATATTTAATTGCGTAATTAATGAATCTTTTTTTATGCCCTTTTTGAGATAATTTTTCTTTAAGAATATTTTCGCTTACAAAACTTCTTTTTAGAATATTAACCGCCGATTTTTTAGCGGAAGATTCAAAAGCTCTCATTCTTATATGCGGAATTTCTTCGTATTCGAGTTCCATTCCTTCGTATATGTCGAGTTCGTAAGTTCCGTTTTTTGGAATCGTGAAAACATCTCCGCCCGAAACTTTTATATATATTTTATCGCCTTTAAGTTTCATTTTTAGAATTATCATAAAATTAATATATATTAAATTTATCGTTTTTCAAGTATTTATGGATTTCTTCAATTCCTCCCTATGCCGTCTGTAAGCTATTATTGGCATATCTCCCTGAATTAATATTCCATTCATCTATAATAGTTTATATAAAATTCAATTGTTAATTATTTTTCGTAACATTGCAAGTAATAAAGAATAATATATAATTTGATTATTAATAAATCATTTATTTGGAGGATGGAAATGAAAGAATTAACTAAAGTTTTAACAATCGAAGACGGACATAAAATGTTCACCTATCTTTTTATTCCAGAAAATAAACCTAAAGCGATAGTTCAAATAGTTCATGGACTTGACGAACATGCGGGAAGATATAAAGAATTGGCTCAAAAATTAACGGATAACGATTTTTTGGTATGCGCGGAAGACCATAGAGGATTTGGAAGAAGCGCTATAACTAAAGAAAAAATGGGAGACATGGGCGAGAAAGGACATGAACTTATTATTGAAGATTTGAAATATCTTATGGATAAAACTAAAGCCGAATACGGAGATTTACCTTATTTTATGTTCGGGCATAGTATGGGTTCTTTTTTGACGAGAGGATTTTTAATAAAATATCATGCCTACTTAAACGGCGCTATAATAATGGGAACGAAAGGAAAATTTAAAGGAACTGAAAAATTCGGAAAAATTATTGCAAATATTCAAAAAGCGATTTTCGGAGGAAGCAAGAGAGCAAAATTGTTATCCAAATTAGCCAACGGCGGATATGGAAGAAAATATTTTCCCGAAGACAATTCATCTTTCGCTTGGATGACATCCGATAGAGAAGAAATAAAAAAAGTTAAAGAAGACGAATATTTTTCAAAAATTCCTCCGAGCGTGGAAACTTATATTCAAATATTCCATCTGCTTGAAAAAATTTCAAACTCAAATAATTATTCCAGAATGAATAAAGATTTTCCTATTTTGCTAATTTCGGGCGATAAAGACCCAGTTGGAAATATGGGCGAAGGCGTAAAATGGGTTTATGAAATGTATAAATCTTTAGGGCTTACCGACATTAATATTAGTTTATATAAAGACGGAAGACATGAAATATTAAACGATTTTTGCAGGCAGGATGTAATGAACGAAATAGTCGAATGGCTTAATAAACATATTAAATAAAATCTTAAAATTATTATCTATTCGTCAATATCGCGTTTTCAAAATCGCTATAATTTACATTATTTAAATTATAAATTTTGATAAATCCGTTTGTAGACATTATACTCGAAGCTATTAAAGACCTGTTTCCGCTTCTGCAATATACCAAATATTCTTTATTTTTATCGAGCAAATCTATTTTCGATTTGAAATCGGAACTTAAAACATCTATATTGATAGAATTTGGAATATTTCCCGATGAATATTCTTCTGCAGTTCGCACATCCAAAAGAATTAAATTAGTAGAATTATTAATAGTTTTTATTGCATTTTTCAAATTAATATTGCTGTATCCTCTATTTGAACATGAAACATTAAAAATAATAGAAATTATAAATATAAACAAAATAAAAAATTTATTAATATTTTTCATAATCGAATATCCTTAAAATCAAATAAATATTATGT
>NZ_JBNMIZ010000141.1:0-6916 GCF_050873525.1 Brachyspira sp.
CCTTCTCTTATGCCTTCAAGTTTTCCTTGCAATCTTTCTTCGCTCAATGTTAGCATTCTAAAATAATTTTCTTCCCATTCCGTATAGCCTTCCGTTAAATCGTCATTTTTTACAAACTTATTATACTTGTCGTAAATTTCTTTCATTATGGGATTTTTTTCTACTAAAACTTTCATCGTTTCCTCGCTCTGCGCACAGTCGTGCCAAATCTTTTTTAATATTCAAAAATTTAAACCAATCCGCAAGCGGTTCGTATAGTTTAGATTTTTCATTAAATTTTTTCAACTCTAAAAAATGCATTTCAAAATGATTAGTCAATATTTCATTTGTATCATATTCTTTAATAAAATAGCAACTATGCGGTTTGCTTTTATTTTCAGTTAAATTAAAATCCAAAATATTAATACTAATTACAGGATTTAAATCTTCGTATTTATTTTTAGCTTTCAAATTCGCAGTGTAGCTTTTTGCCCAATAATAAAGTCCTCGATAAATAAACGCTTTATTGCCTACTCTTTGAATTTCTATAATTACCGTTTCTCCGCTTTTAGTTTTCGCTCTAACATCGACAATAGTCTCTTTTCCATTAATCGATTCCTTTAAGTTGAAAGTATTTAAAATTTTAACTTCTTCAAAGCCTTCCTGTCCTGCGTCAATTCTTACGGAATTAATTAAATCTTTAAGTATATTTTGACTGTCTTCTTTTGCGAGTAGATAGCGCATAAAGTAGTCGTTCAAAACTTTAAAATCTTTTTCAATCATAATAATATTATAACAGAATAATTTTATTTGTCAAAAAATAATTTTTATTATTTTATTTATCTAGTTAAGTTTATATTGCTTCACTTCATTCGCAATGACGATTTTCTTCTTTTCGCAATTACAAATTATAACTCTTTTTATATCTTCGGGATGGTAAATCTAAGCCCTAAAAGAATTTCATGATACCATCTCGGAGTAACATCAATTATAAATCTATATCCAATATCCGCCGCAAGCCAGCTTTTTATATTAAACGAAAAACCGCCCGAAAATCCGAATACTATAGCGTTTCTCGATATATTTATTTTATTGTCGGATACGATATCCGTAGATAATTCTCCTTCCACAATTTGATGTTTTAATTGAGTGTTTATTTTTGTCCCAACCGAAAAACCCAAATAAATTGCAAATAAAGGATATTGATTTTGCAATATATTTTTTTTATTTTCGTCCGTAATTTCCGTATCGGTAAAAAAGAAATTTATATCGTAATAAATCGTTCCAAGTAAAGTATGCATTAAAAAATTATCTTTCATTCCTACCGCTTTACCAATGGCATATTCGAACTCCAAACGAACGGGCGAGACAGTATTTTCTGTGGTTATTCCGTATCCCAAAGCGACAGAAAGCCCCAAATAATTATAATAGCCTTTTTTTCCGTTATCTTTTATATAAATATTATTCGCGTCATGGCTAAACATAAATTTAGGAGAGAGATAAATTCCTTTCGGAGATACGGGCGAGACGGCAAACAGATTATAAGCCGAACATAAAAATATAATCCCAACTCCGATAACTGTCAATAAATATCTTTTCATTAATTTCATTCTCCTATAAACTCAAATCAAAAATTAAGCCTCATAGCCGCTATAAAATCGTTTTTCATTTTAACTTCCGTGTCGATTAAAAATCTATAGCCGACATCTACAGTAACAAAAGTCGTTATATTAAGAGCGAAGCCAAGTCCGAAGCCGATATTAAATTGTGATTTATTATAATAATTCGCTATGCTTACCATTCCTATTTTTTCAACGATTGTCTCCGTAATATATTGTTCCGTAGCCGCTCCGATAAGAATTCCCAAATAAACGCTCATTAAATATCTCTTTCCGTTTCTATAAACTTTGCTTTCCACGAGCGGATTATAATTTACTTTACAAAAATAAAAATCGTAATAAGCGCCGAATAAAAAAGTATGCATATTCATATCTTTTACATTTGTGTCGGAATGAACATTTCTTTCCAGTCCGCTTCTGTATAAATATTCAAATTCCACTCTAACGGGAGAATACAGATTTATCGCGTAAAAATTATAGCCAACCGAAGCGCCCGCTCCCACATATAAATTATTAACATTTTTATTGCTTACTTTCAAACTCAAACCCGAAAAAATAAATTTAGGCGATATATATAAACCCGTTTCTATTGCCGAAGCGATTGAACGCGAACAAAAAAATATAAAACAAATAAAAAATAATTTCTTTATTATAGTTTTATTAATAATTTTCTTAAAAATAATATTTTCAATCATAATCAAATATATTTTCCTTAAACATTTTTAAAATAATATTCCTATACTAAATCTTGATAACGGAACGAATCTTAATAAATAAACATAAGAAACTCCTATATCCATTATGGAAATATCTATAAAAGGACGAACTCCGCTCGTTATTCCCAAAGTTCTTGAAATATCTATTCTAAATCCCATTTCGAGAGCGAGATATCTGTCAAATACAAAAGTGTCTTTATTTTCCGTGCCGCTGGCTGTGGAATATAAATTCGCTTTAGTTTTAAAGAAAGTTCCGCCGAGTTTTGGAAGCAGGAAAAATCCTGTCGGGTTATTTCCTTTATTAAAATAGAATCTCACGCCTAAAGAAAAAGGAAACGCATAAACGCTTCCGCTATAATATGAAATGGCATTTCTATAATATGTGTTTATAAAATACATTCCAAAAGTGGCGTCAAGTTCCATTTTATCCAATAATCTTAAAGTATATACGAATCTGAATCCAAATCTTCCGTCCAAAGCTTTTCTTTCCGCTCCATCGGGCTGTTCGTAAACTAAATTAAACAGATAAGGAGCCATAAGAGTCGCAAAAATAGTCGTTCCGAAATCGACTCCGAGAGAATGTTTATGAGTAAAATCTCCGTTATAAATATTCGTTCCCGGGATAAAAATTGAATTTGAAAAAATCCTGTTCGTCTGCAAATTTGTCAAAAACGGAACATGAATATTCGTGTCAATCGGCTTAATGTCTATAATATCGTAATTCGGCATAAAATTGCTTTGAGCGAAAGAAATTCCGCTAAAAATAAGCGTCAATATGATAATGTTTAATAATCGCTTCATTCTTAAAACCTCATACTAAAGCCTATTCTTGGCAGAAAAATAAATCTTATTCCCATTAAATAAGGAAGATACGGCGCGCTTTGTAAAGTCGGAATATACATATCCAAAAAATCGAGCAGCGAAGTTCCTTTGCCAAACGCTTTGAAATGTTCCAATGTGTCTCTATAAAGAATATGCGCCGAAGATTTTACATAATAGCCCAACTCGAATAGCGATATATCAAAATAAGGTTTAACCGCCCATTCTCTAGTCGGGAATAATTCTATACTCCATCCCAGTTCGTAAGAGATATACATATTAAAATTGCGGTAAGTTTTACTCGTTGTTGTTATTCCGTCTATAGTGTTTTTAGTTTTTAAAGTATAAACCACTGGCTCGAATCCGATTCTGAATGTATTTACCGTTCTTCTAGTTTTTCCCGTAAAAAGTTTGACTCCGAAAGTCATCGGAATATAAGTATAAGAACTTTCAAAAGTAGAATCTCCGTAAATATTATTTGCAACCGTTCCTTCGGCTAAAATTCCCGAGATTTTACTTTGCGGAGCTACGAGTTTAAAACTCATCGACTGAACGCCCATTGAAAATTCAAATCCCAAATTCGGTCTGTGTAAATATGTGTAGGCGACATTTGGAATATACCACATGCTGCCCTTAAAATCCATATTATGCAAAAATTGTGAAATTCCCGGAATTAGAAGATTAAAATTAAGTTTTGCAAAATTAGTCGTAATCTCATAGTCGTAAGTTATCGCGTTTAGAAAGCCCGTCAAAAATCCCGCGTATCCCGTAGAAAAGTTGACATTTATCATTTGCCTTCCTTTCATGTAATGATATGTATTCGTATCGGAAACGGTAGACAAAGGTATTCCGTTGGCATGCAGATTTATCGCAGTTATATTAAAAAAAATAAAAAATACGATTATAAATAATTTCTTCATTTCAATAAAAGTCTGTCCTTAATTTTCCTTATTAATTTCTTACGCTTATATTATACATTATTTTTAATTAAATTCATTACTTTAAAAACCTTAAAAATTTAAAATCAAAATAAAATTCCAATGGCGAGTCTCGGCAAAGGAATAAACCTAAATATATGGGAATATGAAACTCCGATATCGAGCAAGGATATATCTATAAAAGTACGAACTCCGCCGTTTACTCCAAGTCTCCTTGACATATCTATTCTGAATCCCATTTCCGAAGCGACATAAAAATCGAATAAAGTCGAATTCTTTTGAACGCCGTTTTCCGTTCCTTTTGTGGCAAATATCGTAGCTCCTATTTTTGGAAGAATGAAAAAACCCGAAGCTCTGTCTTTTTTATTGAAATATAATCTCAAGCCGAGAGAAAGCGGAAAAGCGTAAGTTCCTCCGAAATATTCGGCATTGCTATTTTTATAATATGTATTCAAAATATAAAGTCCGAAAGTCGCGTCCAAATCTATTTTTTCGGTAAGTCTATAAGTATAAGTAAGTCGAAATCCGAATTTGCCTTCCAAAGTCTGCTTCTCTTCCTGTTTGAAAAGCAGATTAACAAGTAAAGGAGCGTTAAGAGTGGCAAAGATAGTAGTTCCAAAATCGATGCCTACGGAATGCCTATGAGATTTTATTCCGTTTTCAAAATTATTTTCGTTTGAAATTACGGAAAGTAAATTCGTATCGGGGTCGAACGGAATTATATCTATTAAAGAATAATCCATTATAAAATTGTCGTCTATATAATTTTCTTCGGTAATATTTTCGCTAATTTCTGAATTTTCTTCTTCTGTTTCCGTATTTTCTGAATTTTCGGTTTCTTCGTCTTCCATCTCTTCGGCTTTTGTCTCTTTGGCTTTTGTTTCTTTTGGCAGTTCTTCCGTTTTCTTTTCTTCGGTTTCATTAGTGGAATTAGTCGCGTCTGGAATTTTAATTTCAATATTTATAAGTTCGCCATTATTTAAAAGTATATCTTGGGCAAAGGAAATGCGGTTTATATTTAACGAAATAAATATTAATAATAAAACCTTAAGTAAAAATCTCATAATTATTAAAACCTTATCGTAAATCCCACTCTTGGAAAAATCGCTATTTTCAAAGAGGTCACAAATCCCACAGCTTTTGGAAAACTATCCCATTCTGGAAGAAAATTTAAACTAAACGATTCTAAATTCAAACCGCTAGCAAAAGGCAGTTTACTCACGGCGGAAGTGTCGCTCAAATGAGGAAGACTATTTCTAATCTCCTCGTAAATTCCTTTGTTTGCCGACTTTATATAAACTCCTATCTCGAAAAGAGAAAAATCTATATAAGGCTTAACTCTCCAGTTTTTATTTGGAAATAAATCTATTTGCCATCCCAGTTCGTAAGAAATATAAAATGTCGATTCTACGGTCGAACTTCTTCTCGTCTCTCCAGAAAATATGTTCTCGGTATCGATATTGTAAACTACCGTTTCTAATCCGAGTCTAAAAGTATTTACCGTTTTATGCGTTCGCCCCGAAATAATTTTTAATCCTAAATGAATTGGAATATAATAAAAAGAAGATTTAAAACCTATATTTTCTCCTCTGAGCGCTTTAACTAATTCCGAAAGGGATACTGGCATATTTGGAGATTGCATTCTGTTTAAAAAATCCGGCATTTTATCTTTAGGTATATTCAAAGAATACGATACCGATTGAACGCCTATTCCTAATTCTATTCCGATTACTTTATTAAGCAAAAGAGTGTAGGAAATATTTGGAATATACCAAAAACTTCCTTTTAAGTTTACGATATTTAAAATATCTTTAGCGCTAATATTATCTGAAAGTTTAATATCGTTAAGATTAATTTTTGCCAAACCCGAAAAAGTCTCTATATTTTTATATAAACTATTTACAAAAGAAGGAAATATAATGGAATGTCTCGGCAGCAAATTCACGCTTAATAATTGCCTTTCTTTCGCAAACTGTCTCGCTAAAATTTTATTGGTTGAAAAATCTCCCGCAAAAAAATTATCTAAATTAGTTTGAGAAAATGCCGTTAAATATACAAACGAATTTATAATTAATATATAAAAAGTTATTTTAAAAACATATTTTATAAATTTACGCATTTTATATCTCTTAAAATTTGTTCCTCAATTATAATTTAACAATTTAATCAAAAAAACATAAAAAAATTGTATCATTATAATATTTCGACATAAAACGGTTTAAAAATTAATTAGTTAAGAGTATTTTATTTGAGATTTACTTATATGTTTCAAATTTGCCAAAAGTTATATTATTTCCGCTAAATATTTCTTTCAATTTATCTTCTTCGTCTTTGGTAGCCATTTTTAATAATTTATCGGTATCTACGCTTCCATCATCTTTTTGATTTTCAGGTTTTATAGCTTCTGAAATATAGAAAGTAGCTCTATCTTCGCCAAGTTTTTCAAAAGCATTTTTCACGGCTTCCGTTCCTTTTTTATTTGCAGGCACGGTAATTGTAGCTCCCGCACCTTGTATAACTAACATATTATCATTACTATTTGTAGAGTTTTCATATATGCCTACAAATCCGCCTATATCTCCATTATTTGTATAATTAGTTCCACCGATAGTCATATTCTGACCGCCATTGCTTATTTTAAGGTTGCCGTAAGTTCCGTCTTCTATTTTGCCAAAAATATCAGTCAATGAAATATCTTCCCCTGGTTTAGTAATTGTAACGGTAGTTTTTTTACAAGAAGTAAAAGATAATATTAAAATAAAAAGTATTATAAAAAAATTCGCTAATTTCATTTTTTGTCCTTATATAATCTTATTTTATAAAACCATATATTAAGCTATTCGGC
>NZ_JBNMIZ010000142.1:0-6838 GCF_050873525.1 Brachyspira sp.
ATATAAATCCTGGTTTTATAGAAGTTTTTGTTATCTATGATTACGACAATCAGGGATATTCTGGAGCTGCCAGCGTTCATTCTTATTATGCTTATTACGGAATATATAATTATCATGAAGAATATAAAAATCATCCTGGTATTTACTTTACGCCTCAAAATATGCCTTATATGACTAATCAAAATATGTATTTGTCGCAAAGACCAGAATATATTACTAGACAGTTGAATCATACTGCTATGTTTACGGATAACCATAGGGGATGGAAATTCTTATTTATGCCGGGTCAGAAAGATGTAAGCGAAACGAGAAGAGTAGTAAAAATTAATAACGGTATGATACGATAGTTTTAACCGTTTGTTTATTTAATCAAAATTAGAAAAAAACTGGAATGGTAGAAGGCTAAAAAATAGTCTTCTACTTTATTTTAATTTATAACAAATTAAAAACCACCGATACTTCAGTTCCTCTGTCCTTTTCGCTTTCTATATATATATCGGCGTTATAATGCGCGCATATATTTTTTACTATAGTCAAACCCAAACCAGTTCCTTGAACTTTCAAATATTTTTCGTTTTTTACTCTAAAAAATCTTTCAAAAATTCTATTTAAATATTTATTTTCAATTCCGCAGCCGTTGTCTTTCACGGTAAATGTCGCTTTCTCTCCGTTATTTTTTAAAGAGATTTTTATATTTCCGCCATCGTCCGTATATTTTATCGCGTTGTCGACAAGATTATTTACTACTTCCGTTATTTTTTCTTTATTTGCGATTATTATTGCAGATTCGATTTCCAAATCAATATTTATATTTTTTTTCTCCGATTTTATTCTATTGCTTTCAAAAACATTAAGAATTATATCTTTTATATCGATTTTTTCGTCTATAGTTTCCTGCCAGTTCGCTTCCATTCGGCTTAAAGTAAGCATATTCAAAACAAGTTCTTTCATTCTCAAAGCTTCAAAGTTTATTCTTTTAATAAAGTCGGTTTTTTTATCTTCTTTTTTGTCTTTTGCGTTCATACTTATAAGAAGTTCCGAATATCCTAAAATCGAAGTCAAAGGAGTTTTTAATTCATGCGACGCGTTTATAAAAAAATCCTGCTTTTCTATTTCAATTTTTCTTATGTCGGTAACATCTTCAAATTTTATCAAAGCGGATATATTTTTATTATTTAATATTGGAATAACATTTATTTCTATATCCATATTTCTTTCTTTTATGTCGAATTTTGAAAATCTATTTAATTTCATCGCGTTGTCTATTTTGTCGACAATCGATTTATCTTTAATGATTTCGTTTAGATTTTTTACTTCGTTATCATGCATATTTAAAAGTTCTACGGCAAATTGATTGATAAAAAATATATCTTTATTTTTATTGATGGCGACAATTCCCTGAGCGATATTTTCAAGGACATAATTTAATTTTTCTCTTTCCGTTTGATAGCCCGTTATATTATTATTCAAATCAATCGCAAGTTCGTTAATATCGTATAATATGTCGTTAATATCGTTGAATCCCGTGAGATTTTTTATATTTTGAGATTTATTACCGTCTATATTATCCAGAGTTTCTTTTATCGAATAAAAAGGAATCATGATATTTCTTGCCAACGAAGGCAAAACCAAAGCCATTATTATAATCACTATTCCGACAACCATAACCGCCGTAAATAAAAAAGTTATCAAATATTTATTAACCGATTCTATCGGCATGGAAATTCTTAATATATAATCTCTATAATCATCCGTTTTGATTTTTTTTGAAGCGTATATATAAGGAATTTTCTGACTTATCGAAGTATGAATTGAAAAAACCGTTTTATTTTCCTCGCTATGCAAAGCCCTTATTACATCGCTTCTGTTCGTATGATTTGCCATAGAATTTACGGAACTATTCGCAGCAGTATCCGCTATTACCATTCCGTTTGTGGATATTACGCTTATTCTCAATTCGTTTTTATCCGACTGCATGACAAATTTTCTAAAAGCGTCTTCCGTTTTCAAATCGAAAATATCTATTTCTCTTTCAAGCATTTCCATAATATTCATAATCATATACTGACTGTATCTAATATTATTATACTGAACTGTAAAGAGAATTCCTATAAACATTAAAGCGCTCGTTAATATAAGAACGAATAGCGATTTATAAAAAATATTCTTAATCATAACGATTTATTCGATTTCTTGAATTTCTTTTTCTTGAATTTCTTTATTTTCTGTTAATTTATAGCCCATTCCTCTAACGGTTATAATATTTTCTTTTTGGAGATTTAATTTTTGTCTTATAGATTTTATATGCATATCTATCGTCCGCGTTTCCATTGCGTTTTCTTTTCCCCAGACTTCCTCGAACATCGTTTCGCGCGATACGATACTTTCCGCGTTTTCAACCAAAAGTTTTAATAAATCGAATTCTTTTTGAGTGAGTGCGACTTGATTATTATTTACGAATACCGCTCTTTTTCGGATAATTATTTTTATCTCTCCGAATGTCATCTCTTCCATTTCGATTGTAGTATTTTTCTTTCTTAAATTTGCCTTAACTCTAGCTATAAGTTCCAAAACCGAAAAAGGCTTCGGCATATAATCGTCCGCTCCCGCGTTTAATCCCATTACAATATTTATTTCGCTCGATTTTGCCGTAAGCATTATAACTTTTATCGGAAGATAAGAATAATCCGTTCTTATGATTTTTAATATTTCCGTCCCGTCTATATCGGGAAGCATTATATCGAGTAAAATCAAATTCGGAGTTTGCATTTTCAAAGCTTCGAGCATATCGTTGCCGTTTGAAAAGCATTTTATCTCGAATCCCGCTTCTTCTAAAGTATATTTTATAAGGTCGCTGATATTAATATCGTCTTCAACGGAATAAATAAGGTCTTTTTCCATAGATCTACCGTAATATTTTATTTTTATTTTTTATTTATATTTTCTTATTATAAATTAATTTTCATTAAATACAACCTCGTTATTTTTGAGGATTTTCTTTATTTGAAGAATCCGAACCAGAAATGCTGTATCTCATTTCCGTATCCGCCATTATATTTTTCATGTTATAATAATCCAAAACTCCGATATTTCCTTTTTTCAAAGCGTCCGCAATAGCCAAAGGAAGTTGAGATTCCGCTTCGACAACTTTCGCTTTCATCTCTTCTACTTGAGCCTTCATTTCCTGTTCTCTCGCTATAGCCATAACTCTTCGCTCTTCCGCTTTAGCTTGAGCGATTTTTTTATCCGCTTCCGCTTGGTCGATTTGCAAAAACGCTCCAATATTGCTGCCCACATCGACATCGGCAATATCTATTGATAAAATTTCAAATGCCGTTCCAGAGTCCAAACCTTTAGCCAAAACCACTTGAGAGATTCTATCGGGATTTTCCAAAACTTCTTTATGAGACGCTGAACTTCCTATTGTGGTTACAATTCCTTCTCCGACTCTCGCAATTATTGTCTCTTCTCCAGCTCCTCCGACAAGTCTGTTAATATTCGTTCTAACCGTCACTCTTGCCGTAGCTTTTACCTGAATTCCGTCTTTCGCAACGGCGGCAATTAAAGGCGTGGCTATTACTCTTGGCGAAACTGAAGTTCTTATAGCGTCAACCAAATCTCGTCCCGCCAAATCAATCGCGCAGGCTCTTTCAAAAGTGAGATTCAAAGAGGCTTTATCCGCCGCAATCAAAGCGTCCGAAACCGCGGTTGGATTTCCTCCCGCCAAATAATGCGCTTCGAGTTTGTTACTTTCAATTTTTATCCCAGCTTTCCATAATTTAATTTGATTCAAAACTATTAAAGAAGGATTTACTCTCCTTAATCGCATCGTTAGTAAAGTTATTATGCTTATTCTAACGCCCGAAAATAAAGCCGTTACCCAAAGTCCTATTGGAAAGAAACGCAAGAAAATAAGCAGAATAATCAATATAATAACTATTCCTACAAACATTGGAATCATTAATTCGCCTGAATACATAATAAAATCTCCTTGATTTTTTAATGAATATTTTAACTTTAATTACACTATTAAATTAAATTAATTGCAAATTTAAAGTTTACTTATTTTTGTTGCTCTGCTCACTTTTGCTGTAGGCACACAGAGTGCAGTGAAAAATAAGCAAGGCGAGGCTAAAGCCCACAGAGTGAAGCCCGCTTTCAGCGAAAACAACTCCGTTTAGATTACAAAATCTCGTATTTATTCGGACAGATTTTTATGGAAATTAAATTTTACAAAAATTATTAATTTAACTTTTGACAAATAAAATTATTCTGTTATAATATTCTTATGAAGAATAAACCTTTTAATGCACTAAATGATTGTTTTGTTCGGTATTTCTTTACTGATAAAGGCGGAGAAAAAGTCCTTCTTGATTTTATCAACGCAGTTATGATTAGCGCAGACATGAAAACTTTTAAAGCCGTTGAAATATTAAATCCGTTTAATTTAAAAAGTAATTATAAAGACAAAGAAACTATTGTCGATGTTAAGTGCATAACCAAAAATGGAACAGTTGTAATTATCGAAGTTCAATTATCTGGCAATTCAAGATTCCCAGAAAGAATACTTTATTACTGGGCTATGAATTATAGCAAACTTCTAAAGAAAGGCGAACAGTATGATGAATTAACTCCTGTGATAAGTATTAATTTGCTTAATTTTAATCTCAACAAAAATAATAAAAATGTCCACAGTTGCTATATGATTTACGATACTAAAAATGCAAGATTGCTAACCGACCATTTGCAAATACACATGATAGAATTAAAGAAATTTAAATTTAAAGACAATAACCTGCCAAAAGATTTAAACTGCTGGCTTGGATTTTTTACAACTAACAACATGGAGGCATATATGTCTGAAATAGTAAAAGAAAAACCAATAATGGAAGAGGCTCACAAGCGATATAACAATTTTATAAGAAATCAATTAATGATGTCTGAATACGAAAAAAAAGAACTCTATCAATTCGATAAAAAAATAGCGCTCGCGGATGAAAGACGAATTGGTATGAGGCAAGGAATAAAGAAAGGTAAACTTGAAGGCATAAGAGAAGGTATTGAAAAAGGAAAATATGATGAACAAATCTTAATAGCCAAAACCTTAAAACAAATGAATATGGATGATGCATCTATAAGCAAAGCTACGGGTTTACCAATTGAAGAAATCCGCAACTTGCGTCCAGACGGAGAAAAACTATAAATTCAATATCGCTTTATTAAATTTTATAAATTGTTAATCCTATATTATTTTTATAAATATAACAAATTTTAGTATTGACTTAATTTATAAAATTTGATAAATTTAAAATATATAACAAATTTTAGAAATCGGAAATTAAAAAAATTACTTGACTTTTTTTAATTATTTGTTATTATATTTATAGATTGATTAATTAAATATTGGTTAATCTTATAATTAAACTTTATGAATTTATAAGTCGATATTTTAAAAAAATAATTGACAAATTTAAAAAGTTTGTTATTATATAAATAGAATTTGTCATTACGAGGTTTTGACGCCGTAGGCAAAAAACCGAAGTAATCCAGCGAAAAGGAAATTTATTATCTTGGATTGCTTCACTACCGTTCGCAATGACAAGACTATTAACCGTCATTCGCCGAAGGCGTCCCGTAGGGAACGAGGCTATAAGCGAAGTAATCTCTTTAATAGTGGATTGCTTCATTTCATTCGCAATGACGCTGGGACTTTTAAGGCTTCTATTAATGCGGATAGTATTTCAGATACTTTAAGAGTTAATAGTGCAAATAAAGTGCATGGTAATTCTGCTCTTTCTATAACTTTTACTGGAAAGAATGGAGCAAATAAAGTTGCTTTTAATGTCCATATTATTGATATTATAGATGAAAGCAAAGATAACCCGCTTGACTTCAGCGATGATAAAGATAATGGTTATGTCAAATATATAAGTTATAATTCAGATACGGGAGTATTGACTTTTCAAGAAGCGGGACTTCAAAAAATAGGCGCTTTAGTTAGCACAACTGAACCGCAAGATAGAAAAGTTAAAATAGCTTTTAAACTTGACGCGGATGAAAAGTTAAATTTAAAAAATAGCTCTATTAATTTTACTAATGAATTTCATTTAATAAAAGTTAGAAAAATTGATGCAAATAATTTTGAAAGCATTCTTCAAAAAATGGAAGGAGACGATATTGATACCAAGACTGGTCAAGTTCCAAATCAGACATCAGCTAGATTTTCACTTAAGAGCGGAAGTTATTCACAAACTGGTATATATGAAATAAAAAATACAATAACAGAAAATGTGCTTAAAGAATTCACAGATGCGCATATAAGCACAATACATGAGTATACAGATTATTATCTTGCTCATTTAGAGGAAATTGCAACGGCTACTGTTGGTAATAAAGATGGAGGTAAAGGTAGTAGTTTCTATACTATAACTTATAATATTAGTTTTGCGGATAATTATGAATCTGATTTAAAAACAGTTAAAATAAAATTTACAATTTAAATAATAAATTTTTATTAATTAAGTAGAGACATAGATTTACCATAAAAATTATATATATTGTAAAAGTTTTGATTGCCCCATGTAGAGATGCATGGGGTTGTATTAAATTTGTAATAGCCTAATAAGGCGAGCGGTAAAAAACCGTCATTGCGAGCTTTCGTAAGAAAGCGAAGCAATCCACTATTAATAAAGTTAAATTTTGAAAATAGAATTTCTTAATTTTGGATTACTTCGCCTCGCCGTAGGCGTGCCTTCGGCAACGGCTCGTAATGACAACGATAAAAAACAATGAATATTAGGAAGGCTAAATATTCAGAAACAAGGGAGTAAAACTCCCG
>NZ_JBNMIZ010000143.1:0-6828 GCF_050873525.1 Brachyspira sp.
AAATAAATATATTATTATGAATAAAAATAAATTAGAAAATACCCAATCAATCGGAATGATAGTAAATACGATAAAAGGCGACCCCGCTGATATTTTGTCGGAAATAAAAGCCATACTCAAAAGACATAAAATAAAACCTATAATAATTGATTATGATATTTCTTCTTATCAGAATATAAATAAAGCGAGAAAAATTTTAAAAGATGTTTCTATGCTTATTTCAATCGGCGGAGACGGAACTTTACTCTCTGCTTTGAAAATTGCGATAAAATATAATATTTCGGTTTTGCCAATTTATAACGGAAGTTTAGGATTTATATCGGAAATTCCGCCAGAAGAAGCTTATTTTATATTGGAAGAATATTTAAATAATAAAAAAAGTTTATACGAAATAGAATCGAGAACTTTACTTGAAGTGAGACTTTCAAAAAGTAATTTAAAAGATAATATAAAAGAAAATTTAAAAACGAAAATTTATTTGGCGGTAAACGAACTTGTATTGAGTAAATGCGATGGAAGGGCGATATATATTGATGTCAGTATAGAAAATAAAACAGTTTCTTCTATAGTTGGAGACGGCGTTGTCATAGCGACTCCGACTGGTTCTACGGCATACGCTTTAAGCGCGGGCGGTCCCGTTCTTGCTCCGACTATAGACGCGATTTCATTCGTTCCTATAGCGCCGCATTCTTTGACTTTTAGACCTTTGGTTATTCCAAAAGGAGATGTTATTGAACTTAAGCTTTCAAAAAAATATTCTGGCGAAAACCCGATTAAATCGAAGGCTATGGTAACTATTGACGGATACGATATATGCAAATTCGAGAATAACGATATTTTAAAAGCGGAAATTAGCGAAAAACACTGCTATATATTTCAAAGCGCAAAAAGATTATTTTACGATATACTTCGCAATAAACTTAAATGGGGAAGATAATGCTGAAATATCTTGAAATAAGAAATTTTGTATTGATTGATAAATTAAAAATTAATTTTAATAACGGCTTCAATGTTTTGACGGGAGAAACGGGAGCGGGAAAAAGTATAATAATAAGCGCGTTGGAACTCATAACGGGAGAAAAAGGTTCTACTCGAATGGTTGGCGCAAACGGAGACAGGCTAATTGTCATGGGATGTTTTAGTTTGCAGTCGTCTTCAAATATCGTTAAAAATAAATTGAAAGAGTGGAATATAGAAATAAATAATAACGAACTCAATATAAAAAGAGAAATTACAAAAGACGGAAAAAGCAAATCTTTTATAAATAATGTCGGAGTGAGAATAGCCGAATTAAAAGAACTCGGAGATTTGATTGTCGATATTCACGGACAGCATGAACATCAGTCTTTATTCAATCCTTCAAACCATTTGAATTTTTACGACAGCTATTTGAATATTGAAGACAAATTGGAAACATATAAAGAAAATTACGATAAACTCGTGAAATTGATAAAACAGTATAACGAAATATCTCAAAATAAAAATAATATAATTAAAGAAAAATCTTTTTTGGAATACGCGATAGACGAAATAGAAAAAGCAAATTTGAAACTTAACGAAGATGAAGAGATAAAAAACGATATAGCCGTGATGTCGAATGCGGAAAGTATAGCGTCTTCATTGTCAGCCGTTAATAAAGATATTTTCGGAAGCGAATCTGGAGCTTATTTGAAATTAACAAGAAGCATAAATATTCTCCAGTCAATATCGCAATATGACGGCAGATTGTCCGATTTATCTTCACAAATCGAAGGAATAAGTTTAAATCTCGAAGATATAAAAGGAATATTAAACGAAATAAGAGCGAAAACAAAATTTGACCCGAAAGTATTGGAATCATTAAACGAAAGATTATTTTTTATAAACAATTTGAAAAAAAAATACGGTTCGAGCATAAAAGAAATTATAAATTATGCAAAAGAATCTAAAGAAAAATTGGAATCGTTAAATTTTTCCGAAGAAGATATTATTAATTTAAAATCGGAAATCGAAGAATTAAGAAAAAAAACTTCAGTTTTGGCAAAAGAAATATCGGAGATAAGGAATAACAAAAAAGAAGAATTTATAAAAGCTATTGAATCGGAAATGAACGATTTGGGAATGTCGTCAACAAAATTCGATGTGGAAATAATGTCGGACGAGGACGAAGACGGAATATTGATAGTAGACGGAGTAAGTGTAAAGGCAAACTCGCATGGAATTGACAATATAGAATTTATAATAGCGCCGAATAAACAGAGCATATTTCAGCCTTTAAGAAAAATAGCTTCGGGAGGCGAAATATCGAGAATAATGCTTTCGCTTAAAAATGTTCTTTCTTTGGGAGATTACTCGGAAACTATGGTTTTTGACGAGATAGATGTAGGAGTCGGCGGAAGAATTGCAGAAGTAATAGGCGAAAAAATTGCGGCTTTATCGAAACGAAAACAAATTTTAAGCGTTACTCATTTGGCTCAAATTGCAATATATGCGAATAATCATTTTAAGGTTATAAAAAACGAAGGCGAAGACAATGTTACCTCGACAATAGAAAAACTTAACGACAGCAACAGAGTAAACGAAATTGCAAGAATGATAACGGGAAAAGAAATAACAGAAGCGAGCATAAAGCATGCGGCGGAACTTTTGGAAAGAGCGAAAAAATAACGGACGAATTTTATTTCGTCATTACGAGAATTTTAAAAATCCGCAACAAAGTCGGCGCTAAAGCGGACAGCGTCCAGTCTCCAAGTAATCCAAAATTAAGAAATTCTATTTTCAAAATTTAGTTTTATTAATAGTGGATTGCTTCGACATTTTCAATGTCTCGCAATGACAAATTTACAATTCGTTAACACTTCTAATAACAAGGGGCTTCAGCCTCTTGCTCCCCTTTGCAATTGCACACAATGGGCTTCCCGCAGGGACGCGGAGCGAAAGCCACATTGTTATCAGGTTTATAATTGTCACTGCAAGTGAGACAAAAGCCCGTTGTTGTCAGAAAAAGCGCTATTCTAAAATAGATTGCTTCGCTTTCTTACGAAATCTCGCAATGACAGTAAATAAATGCTCGCACACTCTGTGTGCCTCGCCGAAGGCGGACAAAGTCACGGCAATAATTTATAAAATAAAAACGGCTTACATTTTGAAGTATAAACCATTTTTTGAAAATTAGAATTTATAATTTTAATAAAAAATCCCAACAATAAAATGCTGGGATTTTTTAAATCTTATCAATATAAATTAATCTTTATTTCCAACTTGCTGTATAGTTTTGACCACCTACACTTCCATCTTTTAAAGTTAATCTAATGGTTAATCCCGTAGTCATTAAACGAGAAACTTCGCTTGACAATGCATAACCGCTTTGCAATTTCTTAAATTTTATAGTGAAAGTGCAATTTTTACCGCTAATTGACGGAGGAGTAGAATTATAATCCATATCGGAGAAAACAGAACTTCCAAAATATTCTTTAAATTGTGTAGTATTTGCTATAGCGTATGCTAATGAAAATACTTTACTACTTGCCGTTATCTCTACATTTTTTGATAAAAATGTTGTATCACCAGTTGAAGAAAAATTTGGCGTAGAAGAAGAAAAAGTTGCGCTTGCAAAACTAAATGTAGTTGGAACACCACTACCCTCAAAAACTATTTCCCCATTATTTCCACCATATATACCATCTGAATTTTTTACGGCTTTCATCATATTTTCTATATCCGTTTTGGTTATAATTTGAGCTTTGATTAGATTTACGGTAACATTAAGCGTTTTTGTGTCAGTTGTATCCACAGAAGAGTAGTCTGTGAATTTAAATGTTATCGTATATTGATATTTTTGCTTTGCGGTTAAACTTGCCGATTGGTATTTGGTTAAACCAGAATATGACAAAGTTAATTCTTTAGTCGATTCGGTATAACAGAAATCGTCCGCTACTAAAACCAATGGATTTGAACCGCTGTCTACACTTTCGATTGAAATGCCATAACTCGTAGAACCGTAAACGCTAAACCCTACAGTTCCCGCCGTGCTAACTGTTGAAGTGGCAAGCGTTATGTCTTTCGAGTTGCCCCATTCTTCGCTTACGGAAAAATAATTATAATTTCCCGTGTCGCCTCCTGTTGTTCCTTCATTACTGCAGCTTATCGCAAACAGAAGTAAAAACGATAATACTGTGATTAAAATTTTTTTGATATTCTTCATGAATATCCTCCTTGAAAATGAATTTTTTATTTATAACTAAACAAGGATTTTTTATTTTCCTTGATAAGCTATCGAAAGTGATAAAAGTTAAAAAAGATTTAACTAAATTTAGAATTGCAAAATTATTTTTATCGTCATTGTATATTTTAAATTTGTCATTGCGAGCCGATGCCGTAAGGCACACAGCGTGAGGCGTGGCAATCCACTTTGTATAAAATTTATTTATTAATGAAATTAAATTATAAAAATTGAATTTTACTAAATTTGGATTACTTCGGCTAACGCCTCGTTCCCATAGGACGCCTCGCCAACGGCGGACTTTAGTCTCGGCGAATGACGGACTTTCTGAATACTGCAAAAATGTTTTTACTAACGAATTACGAATTCTAAACGGAGTTGTTTTGCTTCTTTTGACAAAAGAAGGAGCTTTTTTGGTTCTTTTTTCTCGGTAGAAAAAAGAACAGAGATTTTGCTTTTCTTTTATAAAAGATAAAAATGATTTAACTAAATTGATATTGAATTTTTGCAATTCAAATTTCAAAATAACAACGGGCTTCAGCCCATTGTTTGCAATTGTAATCGGACGCAAGGGGTTAAAACCCCTTGTTTTATGTAATATAGATTTTTGCAATAAGAAAACGAGACAAATCTTTACAAATAAAAGTTTGTCTTTTAAAAAATTAAAAAAGTTTAAACTACTTTGTTCGCGGTTCGCGGTTCGCGGTTCGCGGTTCGCGGTGAACTGCAAATATTATTTAATAACTTTGTTGTCATAGTTAAATTATACAATATTTAGAATTTTTTGTCAACAGTTTAAATAAAATTTTTTTAAACTATAAAATATTACTTAATTTTTAGAATGCATGAATATAGAAATAATATAAATTATTGAAGCCAATATTATAATGCATAAAGTTATCGCTCTGTTAATATTAATTTCTTCTTTATAAACGAATATTGCGAGAATAGTCGCCATAAACGGAACTAAAAACTGCAAAAATCCAAGCATAGAAATTTGAAGTCCTTTTGCAGCTTTTGCGTATAAATATAAAGGAACTCCCGTAGCAATTCCAGCGAACATTAAAGCTATCCATTTTGAAATCGGTTGAGGATTTTGCGGAAAATAAATTTTAGCGATTATTATAGAAGGAATTATTATTGCAAAAGTCTCCAAAAATAAACTTTCCCAGCCAGAATAAACGCTAAATTTTTTGAGTATTCCGTATATTGAAAAAGTCAAAGCTATACAAAAAGCCATAATCGGAGGTTTGCCCAAACTTATTGTCTGATAAATCATCCCGATAAACATTAAAACTATAGCCAAATATTCCAAAGGTTTTTTCTTCTCTCTAAAAATTACAATTCCTATAAATATGCTTAAAATCGGACATATATAATAGGCAAGTCCCGCCTCCAAAATATTTCCCGAGTTAACCGTGTATATATATAAATACCAATTAACTCCAACCAATATTCCCGCAATTATAGTTTGAATTAAAGCTTTTTTGCCTCGATATAATTTTGATTTTTTATAAATTATTATGATTAAAGTAAATATAAAAGTCGTTATTACTCTCATTCCCAAAACGAAAGCCGAATTAAAATTTTGAACGGTTTTCCAATATATTGGAAGAAGTCCCCATAAAATATAAGCGGACGCTGCAAGAACGATTGATTTATTATTATTCATTATTATCCTTATCTTTTAAGTCGTTATAATTTTTAGTCATAATATCATGCCAATATTTCAATTTAAAATTTTCATCTCCTTCAATGTCCTTAAAATAAAAAGGTTTTAAAAATCTTACTTTAATTTTTCTAAACGGATTTATTTTAAAACTTCTCGCTTTCATTATATCTTTAGTTCCGTATATTACTACGGGAAGAATCGGAATATCAGGGCATTTTTCCGCTACTCTCAAAATTCCTCTTTTCGGCATATTTATCTCTCCCGTTTTACTTCTCGTGCCTTCTGGATATAAAACCGCACTCGTTTGATTATTCAGTCTATCCGCAATGTCTTCTATAGATTTTGCCGCTCCAACCGTTCCTCTTTTAACAAAAATATAATTTGCAAGTTTCATTCCAAAACCTACCATTGGAACTTTTCCGTAAGTGTCTTTTGAAACGAAAGCGTATGAGCCTTTGAATATACAAAAACAGCAGAAAATATCGAACGCGCTTTGATGATTTGGAGTAAGCAAATATACTTTTTTTGAATCGTAATTTTCTTCGTTTTCTAAATCGAATTTTATAAAAGCCATTTTCATTAAACCTCTCGCCCAAAATTTTGAAATCGAATGACTTATTATTATAGATTTTTTTTTGCTAAAAGGTTTGACAAAAATATATAAAATAAATACCGCCAAAAAATTTAACACGGTAAATATAACGCCGATTAAAATATAAAAAATAGTAAAAATCATAAAAAATAGTTTATTATAGAAAAAGAAAATTATCAATATATTATAAAAAGTTTTGAATTTAAACTTGACTTTTTTTAATTTTAACTATTGAAATTTTTTTGCTTTTGGTGTAATATTTTCTTATATTATTTAATTAAAAATATTTAAAAAATTTGAAAAAAGGAGTTAGCATGTGTTTATCCCGAAAATACTATACTATACTATACTATACTATACTAT
>NZ_JBNMIZ010000144.1:0-6826 GCF_050873525.1 Brachyspira sp.
AACTTTATTGACTCAAAATATCGTTTTTAATCGAAAGAAATTTATTTTTATCGGATATGATTTTTAATAAATTTTCTATAAATATATTTTTATTATTTTTCAAATTATTATCGAATATATTTTTCACATTAATTTTTATAAGTTCGCTTCTGCTTAAAGAGACGGCGGTTATTGGAGATATTTTATTTGTCGAAAGCGCTATTGCTTCGGCGAATATTTCTCCGCTTTCAAATATATTGACTATATTTTTTCTCGTGTCTTCGTATTCTTTCGATATTTCTATTTTTCCGTTTAATATTATATAAATAGATTCTACTTTGTCTCCAGTATCAATAATTATATTTCCTTTATCGCAGGATTTTTTTTGAGATTTAAAATTTTCTAAAATATTTGGAATTTCTTTTTTATCTATATTTTCAAAAAGATTCGTTTTTATTATTATGTCTATATAATTTATCATATTTTTTATTCTAAATTCTATTAATAAAAAATCAATATTAAAATAATTTTATTTGTCAAAATGTTTAATTAATAATTTTTGTAAAATTTAATGAAAGAGTGTGGAGCGAAAAAGTTAATACTAAAATTTATTAACTTAACAATTTATAAAGCTTAATTATAGTCGTATTTACGGTTTTTTTATTTTCCCGTTATTACGAAGATATTTATAGCTAAAGTAATACACAGAAAAGAAATTTTATTGTGTTTGGATTGCTTTCATTTTTGCAAATGCTCGCAATATTTATATATACTTCCAAGTATAACCTTTTTTCATTTCAAGAATTTCCTCAACCGTTCCTTTGGCTATTATCTCGCCCCCGTTGATTCCGCCGTCAAGTCCCAAATCTATTATATAATCCGCAGCTCTTATCACATCGGGATTATGTTCTATTATAATTACGCTATGTCCTTTGTCCGCAAGTTTATTCAAGGCTATCAAAAGTTTATTCACATCGTCAAAATGAAGTCCCGTTGTAGGTTCGTCAAGTATATAAACTATATGTTCGTCCGATTGTTTTTTTGAGAGTTCGGTTGAAAGTTTTAATCGCTGTAATTCTCCGCCCGAAAAAGTGTCGAGTCTTTGGGAGAGTTTTATATATCCCAAACCGACTTCGCTCATAACCGATAAAGTTTTTGTAATCGATTTGTCGAATTCAAAAAATTCCAAAGCTTCGTCAACGGTAAGTTCCAATACTTCGGCTATATTCAAAGATTTAAATCTAACCGATAAAGTTTCGTCATTATATCTTTTTCCTCCGCAGGCTTCGCAGACTATTTCCATATCCGACAAGAAATGCATTGCAATTTTTCTTATTCCTTTTCCTTCGCAAATATTGCATCTTCCTTCTTTTGAATTATAAGAAAATCTTCCCGCAGAAAATCCCTTCGCTCTCGCCGTTTGAGTTTTTGAAAATATATTTCTTATTTTATCGAAAACTTTGCTGTAGCTTATCAATGTGCTTCTTATCGAACCGACTATTGAAATTTGGTCAACGAGTATAGTGTCGGAAATTATATCGGGAATATATGCGCTTTCAAATTTTGAATATTGATTTAATTTTCTTTTTTTCAAAGCAGGGTAAAGAGTGTCGATTATAAGTGACGATTTTCCGCTTCCCGAAACTCCAGTAACGACAACGATTTTTTTAAGAGGAATTTCAATATCTATGTTTTTCAAATTATTTGTGGAAACATTTTTTAATTTTATCGTCTCTGAATTTTCTTCTCTAACTTCGGTTTTCTCGAATACTTTTTTCTCTCCGCTTAAATATTCTCCCGTCAATGATTTTTTATCTTTTATTATATCGTTAAACTTTCCTTCAAAAATCACTTCGCCTCCGAAAGCTCCCGCATGAGGTCCCATGTCGATTATATTATCTGCTGCTTTCATCGTGTCTCTGTCATGTTCCACTATGACGAGAGTATTTTTTAAGTCTCTCAATTCTTTCAAAGTTTCAAGCAAATGTCCCGTGTCTTTAGGATGAAGTCCAACGGTAGGCTCGTCCAATACATATAAAACGCCCGTAAGTTTAGAACCGAGCTGACTTGCAAGTCTTATTCTTTGAGCCTCGCCTCCAGACAAAGTCGAATATTTTCTATCCAGCGATAAATAATTGAGTCCAACTTTATCCAAAAAACTTAATCGAGTTTTAATTTCTTTTATCGCTTCTTTAGAAATAATATTTTCTCTTTCGCTTAAAATTAGAGGAAGTTTATCAAAAAATTTAATCGCGCTTTCAACCGTCATTGCCGAAACCTGACTTATATTTTTTTTATCTATCGTATAAGCTCGGACTATTTCGTTTAATCTCTCTCCGCCGCATTCGGGACATACTTCGTCAATAAAAAATTTCGCGAGCGATTTATCTTTCCACTCCGAGTAATCCTCGCTTGTAATATCGTTATTCAAATGCCAGTATTCCAAAACATTTCCAACCGCGCTCTCGCCTCCAAAAAAGAAAGTATTTATAATATTTTCTTCAAGTTCGCAGAAAGGAATTTCGTATAATTCTTTTCTTCCAATTCCGTTTCTTTTAAGCATTCTAAATAAAGAGTCCGTATAATATTTTCCATGTGTCGAAAACATATTATGAAGCATAGTGTCCAAAGCTCCGTCAAATAACGGTTTGGTTTTATCTTTTATAGCCAAGTCTATACTGAAAGCTGGTTTGCTTCCGAGTCCTTTACATTCTGGGCAGTATCCCCAATGCGAATTAAAAGAAAAATGTCTCGGCGTTATTTCAAAATCAAATAATATTCCATGCAATAAACAAGCGGGAAATTTTGTATGAAAACTCTCTCTTATCATTATTCCGTAGCTCGATTTAATATGAACGATTCCTCCCGATAAATCCATCGCTTTTTCAATCGCGTCCGAAATTCTCGCTCTCTTATCTTTTCCAACGACTATTCTGTCTATAACTATTCCAACAGAATAAATTTCTTCTTTCGATAATTCTTTTATAGTTTCTTCGGTAATATCGTCAATAACATAATCTGAAGAGTTAATTTGTATTCTCAAATATCCCGCTTTTCTAATTTTCTCCGTCAAACTTTTTATTGCGGACGGCGAATTAATATCGTCAACATATAAAGCAAATCTATGATTAAGCGAACTATGATAAATCGGAGATATTATAATTAGTTTATAATTTTCCATAGTTTCCGTTATTTCAGTCGATAGCATCGAAGGACTTTGAGCTTTTAAAGTGTATTTATCGGCGCAATGCGGACAATGTGGGGTAGAAACTCTTGCAAATATCAGTCTAAAATAATCGTATATTTCCGTGACGGTAGCGACAGTCGAGCGCGGATTTCTGCTAACATTTTTTTGGTCTATCGCTATTGCTGGAGATAATCCTTCTATTTTATCGACTTTTGCATCCTCGAATCTTCCCAAAAATCTTCGAGCGTAAGTGGAAAGCGATTCAACAAATCTTCGCTGTCCTTCTTTGAATATAGTTTCAAAAGCGAGCGAAGTTTTTCCGCTTCCCGAAACTCCCGTTATCACATTTATTTTATTTTTAGGAATCGTTAAACTAATATTTTTTAAATTATGCTTATTAGCTCCTTTTATCGTAAGAAAATTTTCTTCAGTATTTTTATTTTCCGTTTTTTTATTTTCTTTTTTAATTTTATTTATTTTGGTTTTCGGATTCAAAACGGCTTTAAGTTCTTTTGCTGTAAGAGATTCTTTAACTTTTATTATATCTTCGGGTTTTCCTTCCGCTACGATTCTTCCTCCGTTGTCTCCGCTTAAAGGTCCCATATCAATTATATAATCGGCGCATTTTATAACATCCAAATTATGTTCCACGACTATAACGGTGTTTCCTTTTTCAACAAGTTTATCGAGCGCTTTGAGTAATTTTTTTATATCTTCAAAATGCAGTCCCGTAGTCGGTTCGTCTAAAATATATAAAGTGTTTCCAGTCGATATTTTATGAAGTTCGCTTGCAAGTTTTATTCTTTGAGCTTCGCCTCCCGATAAAGTCGTGGAAGGCTGTCCTAATTTTATATAGCCAAGTCCTATATCTTCCATTATTTTTAATATTCGAGTGATTGAAGTTATTCCGTCAAAAAATTCTATCGCTTCCGAAACGGTTAATTCCAAAACATCGTAAATATTTTTATCTTTATATTTAATATCCAAAGTTTCAGCGTTGAACCTTTTTCCTCCGCATTCTTCACATGGAACGAGAACATTTGAAAGAAACTGCATTTCCAATTCTATTAAACCCGCGCCTTCGCAAGTTGGACATCTTCCCGTTTTTACATTAAAAGAAAATCTGCCTTTATCGTATCCTCGCATTTTCGCAAGTTTAGTTGCGGCAAATAAATCTCTTATTGGAGAGAAAACTTTAGTATATGTCGCGGGATTGCTTCTCGGCGTCCTTCCGATTGGCGACTGGTCAACTTCTATAACTTTGTCTATATTTTTAAGTCCTTCGATTTTTTTATGATTTCCCACATTAAAAGTTTTTCCGCTAATTTTTCCGTAAAAATGATTATGCAAAGCTCTCATTAATATATTGTCAATCAATGTGGATTTTCCGCTTCCCGATAATCCGCTTACCACTAAAAATAAACCCAGAGGAATTTTAACATTGATATTTTTTAAATTGAACTGCGAAGCTCCGATTATTTTCAAAAATTTTCCGTTTCCTTCCCGCCTCGTTTTAGGAATCGGTATATCATCGTCTCCGCGTAAATATTTTGCCGTGTAGGATTTTTCCGATTTTATAAACTCATCAAAATTTCCAATTCCGACTATATTTCCGCCCGAAACTCCCGCGTCAAGTCCTATGTCGATTAAATAATCCGATTCTTCCATAGTTTCTTTATCATGTTCCACGACTATAACGGTATTATTTTTATCTCTCAAAGTTTTTAACGATTCTATAAGTTTTTTATTGTCCGATTGATGAAGTCCGATTGAAGGCTCGTCCAATACATATAAAACGCCTTCGAGTCCGCTTCCTATTTGGGAGGCTAATCTTATTCTCTGCGATTCTCCGCCCGATAGAGTAGGGGAGGCTCTTTCAACCGTCAAATAAGTAAGCCCGACTTTAACTAAAAAAGTTAATCTATAAATTATTTCTTTTATAATCGGATTTCCTATAATCTCTTCATTCGGTTTCAATTTTAATTTTGTAAAATAATCAAATAAATCTTCGATAGTCATTGAAGAAAAATCGGCTATAGTTTTACCGTCAAATTTAACGGCTAAAGCGTCTTCGTTTATTCTTTTTCCTTTGCATTTCGGACATTCAATTTCGTCCATAAAATTCGCAAAGTAGGACATTTTATAAGTTTCGTAATCGTATTTTAACCGCGTCAAAATTCCCGGAACTTTTTCCTCTACAATTTTACTATGATACCAGAATCTTTTTCTCCATCTAATTTCTTTATCCGTTCCGTAAAGCAAATATTTTTTTTCTGTTTTGGTTAAATCTTTCCAAGCCTTTTTCAAATCTATTTTATAAACTTTCGCTATCGTTTCCAATTCCTCGAAGCCGTATTCCATATCAAAGCCTATATGGTTATCGACAAAACAACTTAAAGCTCCTTCGTAAACGCTCAAATTCTCGTCTCTTATAATATGCTTTTCGGTAAATATATGTTCGACTCCGAGTCCTCCGCAGACGGAACATGCGCCCATAGGATTATTAAACGAAAATAAATTCGGCTCGATGTCGGCGATGGAATGCCCGCAATTTGCGCAGGAACGTTCGGTTGTATATAATCTATAATATTTGTCTATTTCCGACTGTTTGCTTATTTTAGTTTTTTTTCTTTTAGTTTTATTTTCTTTATCGTTTTCTTCTGTTTTTTCGGTTTCATGCTCTTCGTAAAAAGCGACTAATCCTTTCGTTATTCTTATCGCTCTTTCAATATCGTCCGTTATGCGCGATAAATATTTGTCTTCCGCTTTAATTCTGTCTATAACTATTTCCAAAGTATGCTTTTCGTATCTTTTGAGTTCGGGAATTTCATTTTCTTCAAATTTATAAATTATATTGTCGATTCTTATTCTCGGATAGCCCGCGTTTTTTACATCTTCGATTTCTTTTCTATATTCTCCTTTTCTATCGCGAACTATAGGCGCTAAAATAATTATTCTTTTATCTTTGAAATCTCTTAAAACCGTTTGAGCGATTTGGTCTTCACTCTGTTTTGAAATTTTATGTCCGCATTTTGAACAGTAAGGAGTTCCGAGACGCGCGAATAATAATCTAAAAAAATCGTAAATTTCCGTCACAGTTCCAACGGTAGAACGAGGATTTTTATTTACGCTCTTTTGGTCGATTGATATTGTGGGAGAGAGTCCTTCTATATGCTCCACATCCGCTTTTGCCATTACTCCCAAAAACTGCCTCGCGTAAGCCGATAAAGATTCCAAATATCTTCTCTGTCCTTCTTTAAATATCGTATCGAAAGCGAGAGACGATTTTCCGCTTCCAGAAACTCCCGTCAAAGTCGTTAAAGTTCTATGCGGAATTGAAAGCGATATATTTTTAAGGTTATGCTCTTTAGCTCCTCTTATTTCAATAGAATCGTTCATTTAAAAACCCTTATTAAAAAAATAAAATAATAAAAAAATATTTTAAATAATCATAAAATAAAAAGTTAAAATATTATAACATAGATTTTATATAAAAACAAAAAGATATTTGGATTTAATTATAATTTTACACAAAGTGGATTGCTTCGCTTGTTTCACTCGCTCGCAATGACAAAGTCATTACGAGGGCTTTAGCCCGAAGTAATCCAATTAGAATTTATTAACATTTCTAATAACAAGGGGTTTTAACCCCTTGTGTGC
>NZ_JBNMIZ010000145.1:0-6790 GCF_050873525.1 Brachyspira sp.
AATTATTTTTTATTCTAATAATTATTTTTAATGATATTTTAGATAAATAAAAATTTCAATGATATTAAAATCTATAAAACCGCTTGACAAATAATATTTATATAATAAATTTATACAAATATGATAACATTAGGAATAGACCCTGGATTTGCAAGATGCGGATACGCTTTTATAGAATCCAAAAATTCGGTTTACAAAATAGTCGACTGTGGACTCATTGAGACTTTTCAAAGCATGGAATATAATCAAAGGCTAAAAAAAATTTACGAAGAATTAAATAATTTAATCGTAAAATACAAACCCGAAAACGCGGCGATAGAAGAATTATTTTTTTCAAAGAATTCAAAAACCGCTCTAAAAGTCGCGGAAGCGAGAGGAATAATAATACTTGCCTTGACGATTAATAATATTGATTTTAAAGAATATAAACCTAAAGAAGTAAAATCTCAAATAACGGGAAACGGAAATGCAAATAAAGACGCCGTTATAAAAATGATTAATTTATTTACTGGTTCAAAAATAATTCAAGACGATACTGCGGACGCTGTTGCGATAGCTTTGGCTCATGCTTCGAGGAATAGAATTTTAGAATGAATAAATTTTTTATTTAAAAATTTTAATAAAAAAATGCATGATAAAATTTTTTAATTTAAAAATTCTTGTTCTTTTTTGAGTGGCAAAAAAGAACCACGCTAAAGCGGGCAGACGCCAAAAACCATTTCTTTTTTTGTCGCTCGCGCACCTTTGGTGAAAAAAAGAAGCAAGGCTAAAGTCCGCCTTTGGCGAGCGAAGTAATCTAATTAATCCAATTAAAAATAGGATTTGATTTTAAAATTTAACTTTATTAAATAGTGGATTGCTTCGGCATTTTCAATGCCTCGCAATGACGATTAAAAAGTAAAATTACAATGATTAAATTTTTTAGAATTTTTTTATTTTAAACTGTTGACAATTTTTTTAAATGTTGTATAATTAATCCATATTTAATTGTAAATGGTAAGGTATATATGACTAAATTATTACAATATGAAGTTTTGCACGTCAGCGTTCTTCTTTGCATTTTATTCAAGATTATGTTTATTTATTAATTATAAAAGCTATCATATTTATGTGGGGCGGATTAAACGGATGAATAAAAGTAGGGCGAGTTCTTATCTTTCAGGCATATATCATAATTCTGATAGAACTTATAGCACAAAGTTTAAAGTTATAAATACTTCATATAAAACCTATTGGAATAATAGAAAAAAAGAATATTTGGATAATCTATAAAATTAAATTAAGGAGAAAATTAAAAATGGAAAATCTAACTAACGAAGAAAAAGATTATTACGAACTTTTGGTGGACTTATTGGATAACGGCGACATATCGGTTAGCGAAAGGAATATTTTAAACAAACGAAAAGAAAAATATTCAATATCCGACAGCCGAGCCAATGAGATTGAAGAGTTCGCAAAACAAGAAAGACTTAAAAATTTAAAACCTCAAAACGATTCGGAAACGAGCTATTATGAATTAATATTAGATTTTATGGAAAATGGCATTGTGTCCGAAAGCAATAGAAAAATATTGTCAAAAAGAATGGAAAAATACGGCATAACTGAAGCGAGAGCTAAAGAATTGGAAGATTTTGCCAAACAGGAATATTTAGAAAGTAAAAAAGTAAAATTTGAATCGGAAGAAGAAAAAGAATATTACGAGTTTATAGTCGATTTGATGGAAAACGGCAATATTTCGGAAAATAACAGAAAAATACTCGATAAAAGAAAAATTAAATTTGGAATATCCGAAATGAGGGCAAAAGAACTTGAGGAATTTGCAAAGTCCAATAATAGCGATACTTCAAACGATTTGTTTGAAGAAGGAAAAACCTATCATAATAACGGAGAATATGATAAAGCTATAGAGATATTTAAAAAAGCTATTGAATTAAATCCTAATAATGAATATAATTGGTTTTGGTTGGGAGTTTCTTATTATCAAAACGGAGAATATCAAGAAGCGATAAAATCATTATTGAAAACCGTAGAATTAAATTCTGATGATTATTCAAAGTGGCTTTGGTTGGGAGTTTCTTATTATCAAAATGGAGAATATCAAGAAGCGATAAAATCTTTATTAAAAGCCATAGAATTAAATCCTAATGATGCTGATAATTATTATTGGCTCGGTCGCGCATATAACGATAACGAACAATATGAAGAAGCAATAGATTCTTTAGTTAAAGCCACTGAATTAAATTCGGACAACCCTGAAAATTGGTATAGGTTATGTATTGCATATAGTAATAACGAACAATATCAAGATGCTATAAATTCTGGACTAAAAGCTACGCAATTAAATCCAGATTATGCTGGTAATCGGTTTGAATTAGGCGCTTCATATTATAGAAACGGTCAATATTTAGAGGCTATACAACCTTTATTAAAGGCGACTCAATTAGAACCTGATAATTGGTTACATTGGCATTGGTTAGGTTGCTCTTATTATGATAATAAAGAATATCAAGAAGCGATAAAATCTTTATTAAAAGCCGTAGAATTAAACTCAGAGGTTTATTTAAATTGGTATTGGCTCGGTCGCGCATATAACGATAACGAACAATATGAAGAAGCAATAGATTCTTTAGTTAAAGCCACTGAATTAAATTCGGACAACCCTGAAAATTGGTATAGATTATGTATTGCATATAAAAATAATGAACAATATCAAGAAGCTATAAATTCTGGCTTAAAGGCTACGCAATTGAATCCCGATTATGCTGACAATTGGTTTGAGTTAGGACGCTCATATTATCAAAATGGAGAATATCAAGAAGCTATCAATTCTTTTTCAAAAGCTGCAGAATTAAATCCAGATGATTCTTTTAATTGGTATTGTTTAGGTAGTTCATATCTTTCTTTTAATGATTATGATAACGCCGTATATTCATTTGATAAATCTATTAAAATTGACGCTAATAATCCTTTTGCTTGGAATGATTATGGCGTAGCTTTAGTAAATCTAAATAGAATAGAAGAGGCTAAAATTGCATATAGTAAAGCGATATAATTAGACCCAAATTATGAATTGGCTAAAAATAATTTACAGAGTTTGCAATCTTCAAATGAAGGAGTTTCATTAAACGGCATAGTATCTGGTATATCAAAAGGAATTGATACTTTAAATGAACTATCTGGAAAAATAGACCCAAAAACTGTTACATTAATAACGGGAGCGGTTGGAATTATTGGAAAAATTCTTGGAGGTTCTAATAAAGATAAAAGCTAATAATATTTGGTTAAAAGTTTTTGTAAATATTTATATTAAATAATAAAAAAGGAGAAACTAATGGATATAATTCAAAAATTAAAATCTTATAAAAAAGGTTTTCTTATGAATGCATGGATTTCGGAATATTTGGGAATAGTGGCGTATAAAAATGAATATATAGAAATCTATGAATATTATAGCGAAGAAAAAGAAGAAGAATTTATCATAGAAGAAAACTCGAAAGTCATAAGCGTATTAAATAATTTCAATTTTACTGAAAAAATGTTTTTTGATTGGGTTGAGCAAAGAAAATTTGAGTTGTCCGATAGAGAACATATAAAAGATTTTAAAAAATTTGAAACGGTATTAATGTCGGCTAACGATTTTAAAGAATATCGTCCGCATATTTTTTACAAAAAATCTTATGAGGAAGATAAAGATATTAAATATATACGCACGGATGACGGAAGAAAAAGGCATAGATGCGGTAATTGCGGTTATCCTTATTTTTATTCTTCGCAACTATTCGAATATTTTGGAAGCGAAAACGGTTTGGCAGCCTCTTCTTATAACGCCGATATTGAAATAGCTTGCGATTACTGTGGCAGATTTGTCCAAAATCCAAAATTATTTATAGGAGGAATGCATGAATAAAAAAGATAGTGGTATAAATAATATGTTAAAATTAACTAAATTTTTTCTAAAATTGATTATTAAAGGAAAAACTGATTTTAACGATATAAGCGGAATTTTAAGCGAACCAGAAAACAATAAAAGTAAAAGTAAAGGAAAGAAAAAGAAATGAATAAAGACGAATTGATTTTTGAATTGCTTTCAAGTGTTCTAACGGCGGTTTTTGAGAAAAAAGTTACTATAAAATATTTGGATGAAAAATTGGATATTTATATAACGGGAATCGGCGGATGCTTATTGGAGATTAGCGAAAATTCAAATATTATTGTCAGGCAATGCGACATATCGGAAGAAATGCTTGGTAAAATCAAAACTTATATAAATAATTTGTTTATATCATAATTATATTAAAAGTTTTAATTATTTATGGAGAAATATAATGAGAATGAATAAAATGAAAATTGACGGCAGTAAATTTATATGGAGATATAAAAATCTTAAGTTTCGCGGCAGAGATACAATGAGAATAATAAGAAGAGTAGATAATAAACTTAAATTTAGAACTACTACGGAATTAAAAATTTATTTTAATCTTATAATGAAAAAAATAAGAAACAAACGAAGAAAACTTAAAGGATTTGAATTAAGAAGCAGATATATTATTGAAACGGATTTAGAAAAAGACAAATTGGAAGCTATAAAGAATTTTTATCTTAAAGATGAAGATTTTCATACTATGAGAACATTAAATAGTAGATACGAAAGACTTGTATATAATGGTGAAGTAAATGAAGCTATAAAAAAATATTTAAAGCAGGAAGGCAAATCCAATAAATCAATATTTTTTGAAGAAAGGGAAAGCAGATTGGAAAATACCGACACTCCTGAAGATAGAATGTGGGCTGGGGGAGGAATTAATTATATAGCGGAACATGAAGAAGTAATGTCAAAATTAAATAGAGAAATAGAAACCTATGGTTTAGAAAAGTTAATAATAAAAGTTGATGAAAAAACTTTCTTTAGAAATAATTATAGCGAAAATTATGATAAAAAAACTTTTGTTATCGAGGAGCTTGAATCAGTTCCGAGATTATTAAAATTAAATCCTGGTTATAACGATTTATACATGGCTAGAAGCGAAGATTATAAAAAATTATTTATGTTCGCTATGTTTGGTTATCAACTTCAATACGAAAATATGCTTAATTTTTATAAAGTATGTTCGTATTTATACCCTGAAATAATGCCTAAAATATCGGACGATTTATTTAATAGATTGCTTGAATTGGCAAGAGAAAGAGAAAAACAAATATGGGAAGAAAAATAATAAAGTGATAAATAAAATGGAATTAGATAAAGAAAAATTAGAAATTATAAAAAAATTTAAAAAATAAAATATATTATGTTAACATAAATTAAAAGGAGAAATTATGAACGAATATGAAGAATTTGAAGAAACCTATAGCCAGCAGGAAATTGATTTTCTTTCGCTTGGGAAATCCTATTATGAAAATGAAAAATATGAAGACTCCATAGATATATTTTTAGATTTAATTAAATTAAATCCAGATAACTATGAAGGATGGCATTATTTGGGAATGTCTTATGTTCAAATCGAAAAATATAAAAAAGCTATAGGTTTTCTATTAAAGGCTATAGAATATAATCCCGAAGAGGAGCTTAATTGGTATTGGTTGGGTTATTCATATTATAATGATGAACAATACCAAGAAGCAATAGAAAGTTTATTAAAAGCCGTAGAATTAAACCCTGATAACGAATATAATTGTTATGAATTAGGGCGCTCATATTGTAATAATGAACAATATAAAGAGGCTATAGAAAGTTTACTGAAAGCTGTAGAATTAAATCCTAATAACGAATATAATTGGTATGAATTAGGACGCTCATATTATGATAATGAACAATATCAAGCAGCTATAGAATCATTCTTAAAAGCCGTAGAGTTGAATCCTGACGATGAATATAATTGGTATGGATTAGGGCGCGCATATTGTGATAATGAACAATACCAAGAAGCTATAGAAAGTTTACTGAAAGTTGTAGAATTAAATCCTAATAACGAATATAATTGGTATGAATTAGGACGCTCATATGATTATGATAAACAATATAAAGAAGCTATAGAATCATTCTTAAAAGCCGTTAAATTAAATCCTAATAATGATATGAATTTGAATGCATTAGGAAAATCATATTATAAAAATAAACAATATAAGGAATCTATAGAGTTATCATTAAAAGCAATAGAACTAAATCCCGATAGCGATGATAATTGGAATTTATTAGGAAACTCTTATTGCGAAAATAAACAATATAAGAAATCTATAGAATGTTTATTAAAAGCGGTAGAGCTAAATCCAAATAGCAAATATAATTGGAATTCAATTGGATACTCTTATTACAAAATAGGCGAATATAATAAAGCCGTAGAATCTTTTATAAAATCTTCTCAATTAAAAGCGGATGATTTTGAAACTTGGTATTGGCTTGGAAATTCATATATCGGTTTGAAAGATTATTATAACGCTTCCAAATCTTACGAAAAAGGAATTGAAATTAAACCCGATAATTGCGAGATGTTGAATAATTACGGCGTGGCTTTGGCAAATTTAGATAGAATAGAAGAGGCTAAAATTTATTTTGAAAAAGCTTTGGAAATTGATTCAAATTATAAACTTGCGAAAGATAATATTAATAATTTAGATTCTTTTGATATAGATTCTTTGATTATTTCAGAAGAGTAGAATTTATTTTAATTATAGTAAATATTTTTTATATGTATTTATTTGATTGAATAATTATAAATAATAAAAATTAAAATAAAAGTGTTTTATGATTTTATAAATTAAAAATAAATTTCTTTTTAATTTAATTATCTAT
>NZ_JBNMIZ010000146.1:0-6786 GCF_050873525.1 Brachyspira sp.
GTATTGTATTGTATTGTATTGTATTGTATTGTATTGTAGAATTTACATCCGCTCATTTTTCAAAAGTCCTTTTTTTAGTTTTTAATTCTATCAATTTAGAAAAATTATAGCATGTTTGATAAAAAATATCAATACTTTAATTTATAATTTAGGCTTGACTATAAATAAAAAATTTAATATTATATTCGTTAAATTATTTGTAATTTTATTATTAATTAGGAAAATAATAATGATTAGAGATTTAATTATATACGGAGACGAAAGATTACAGCAAAAATCTTCGTTTGTAGAAAAAGTCGATAAAGAAATTCTCGATTTAATCGAAGATATGTTTGAAACCATGTATAAGGCGAACGGAGTCGGACTTGCGGCGGTTCAAATCGGAATATTGAAAAGGTTAATCGTTATATCCGTTCCAGATTTTGATAGCGAAGAAGATAATGAAAAACCAGATTTCAAATTGGCTTTAATCAATCCCGAAATAATTTGGCATGGCGAAGAAAAAGAAATTCTTGAAGAAGGATGTTTATCTTTACCCGAAATAAGAGACGAAGTTGCGAGATATAAAAACATTAAAGTAAAATATATCGACACAAACGGAGAAGAAAAAATATTGGAAGCGAACGATTATATAGCAAAAGTTTTACAGCATGAAATCGACCATATAAACGGAATAACTTTTATTGACAGATTGGAATCCTATCAAAAGCGAAGATTAAAAAGAGAATTGAAAGAATTAAGAAACAGCCCTAAACATTCTTACAGCGTTTAATATTATGCGAGAGATAAAAAATATAATTTTCGATTTGGATGGCACTTTAATTGATTCCATTCCCGATATTCATAAATCTATTAATAAATCTTTGGAATATATTAATCTGCCAGAAATTCCTATAGATAATATTAGAAAATATGTCGGAAACGGAGCGAAAGCGCTTATAAAAAGAACTTTAAATTATTTTGTCGGTAAATACGATAAAAAATATTTGGAAAGCCTTGAAGAAAAAATGTATAATTTCTATATTCAATATTATTACGAACATTGTATTGACGAAACTTATTTATACGAAGGAGTCGGCGATACTTTGAAAAAACTTTTTGAATCAAATATTGATATGTTTATCATAACGAACAAGCCGAACGACATTGCGGTTAATACGATTAAAAAACTAAATATATTTAATTATTTTAAGGCGATTATCGGAGACGGAATTTATCCTTACCGAAAACCCGACATTAATATTTGGTTTAATTTGAAAAATGATTATAATTTGATTGAAGATAAAACGATTATGGTTGGGGACGGAATTCCCGATTATGAATTCGCTAAAAATTCGGGAATAAAAGTTTTGCTTGCATTGTATGGAATAACTGATAAAAATATTCTTTTGGATTTGAAAAATGATTATTATATAAATTCTTTTTTTGAAGTTTACGATTTTTTTAATAAATAAAAATTATTATTTGTCATTATATTTATTTTTTGTTATAATAGTTAGATAAAATTTTATTTAAGGATATTTTAATTTATGATAGAGAATTTAATAAAAAGATTGCCAGAATTAGAACCGATTAAAAAAAATATCGAACTTGCAATAGAAGAAATTATAAAATGCTACGAGCGAGGCGGAAAAGTTTTGATAGCGGGAAACGGCGGAAGCGCATGCGACAGCGAACATATAGCGGGCGAATTATTAAAAAGTTTTCTTAAAAAAAGACCGATTGACGAAGAGATAAGAAAAGAATTATTGAAAATGGAAGACGGAAAATTTATTGCCGATAATTTGGAAGCTCCGTTAAAAGCCGTAGCCCTTACTTCGCATTTTGCGCTTTCAACCGCGTATTTAAATGACAGAGAACCTTATTTAATTTTCGCTCAACAATTATTGAGTTTCGGAGATAGAGGAGACATATTCATCGCAATAAGCACTTCTGGAAACGCTAAAAATATTTTATATGCGGCTAAACTTGCAAAAGCTATGGGAATAAAAATCATATCTTTCACAAACGAAAAAGGCGGCAAATTGTCGGAAATGGCGGATATTCCAATAAAAGCCCCCGCAAAAGAAACTCATATAGCTCAAGAATATCATGAAGCGATTTATCATGAATTATGCATAAGAGTGGAAGAGCATTTTTTTAAAGAGGATAGATAGATTTTATAAATTATTTAAATTAAAGTTAAGAACTTTTAAAAATATTAAAACAAAAAATTATTATTTGTAAAAATTATGAATTAATAATTTATCCTATTGAATTTTAATTGCAATTAATATATTTAAGATGTTGACATTTTTTTAGATTATGTTATAATAATTCCATTAATTAAGCCGAGTTAGCTCAGTTGGTAGAGCAAAGGACTGAAAATCCTTGTGTCTAGGGTTCAATTCCCTGACTCGGCATATTCGATAATAATATGCAATCCTTAAAAGAATTAACCGAATATATCAATCCTCTATACGAAGATAATCATTTGATAGTTGCCGTGAAACCTCCGAATATTCCAACGCAGGGAGACAAAAGCGGGGACATTTCTTTTTTTGAATATGTGAAAGATTATATAAAATTAAAATATAATAAAAGCGGAAATATATTTTTGGGACTGGTTCACAGATTGGATAGACCAGTCGCGGGAATTATGGTATTTGCCAAAACCTCGAAAGCTGCGGGAAGATTAAGCGAAGCTATAAGAGATAGAAAATTTGAAAAAATTTATTACGCGGTTGTCAATGGAATTTTATCCGAAAAAAACGGAACATTGGAAAATTATATTATTAAAAAAAGCAATAAATTAGGAAATATAGCACAAATAGTTTTTGAAAATACTAAAAATTCAAAATTCGCTAAACTCAAATATAATGTTGTTAAAGAAGATATTATAAAAAATTTGTCTCTTGTGAAAGTTGAACTTGAAACGGGAAGATTTCACCAAATAAGAGCGCAATTTTCAAATATCGGACACACAATATACGGAGACAGAAAATACGGAAATTATATTAAATACGACAGAAACGATATTCCGCTTGCTTTATTTGCGAAGAGTTTGAAATTTCCGCATCCCGTAAAAGACGAGATTGTATTTGTAGAGGCTGATTTGCCGAATTGTCCTCCGTTTTTATTTTTCTTATGAGATAAATTTCGGTTTATATTATTGATTTTTAAATTATATATATTATTATATAAGTAATTAATTTTTTATAAAGAGAGCGTTTATGTTTATAAAAAGATTATATTTATTCATTATTTTTGTAAGTTTATTTTCAAGTATATCCGCATTTGCCCAAAACGGAAAATTAACTAAAGACGAAAGAGCGCTTTTGGATGCGGCTAAAAATGGAAAAGTTAAAAATGTGGAAAGACTTTTGAAAAAAGACATAAATATAAATGTTGCCGATACGGAAGGAACGAAAAATACGGCTTTAATATACGCCGCGGATTCGGGACATAAAGATGTGGTAAAAACTCTTGTAGACGCGGGAGCAGATGTTAACTTGCAGAACGAAAATGGAGAGACGGCGATTATAAAAAGCGTATTCGCGATAAATTTTGAACAAATAAATAGCAAGAATTATAATAATTATAGCGAAATAATAGACATACTTTTAAATAAAAATGTCAATCTAAAATACGAAACTTCAAATAAAGAAACGGCTTTGATGCTCGCTCCAAGCGGATTGAGAAGTAAATTGATAAGAAAAGTTAAAGAGAGCAGGGGAAATGTTAAAGACGCTTTCGGAGATTATCCCGTAATTTATGCGGCTTCCAAAAACGATATTTATTTACTCAGAACATTAATAAGCGAAAAAGCGGACATTGACGAACAGGATGAAAACGGAGACACGGCTTTAATGATAGCTTCTTTTTGGGGAAGATATCCAATCGCAAAAGCTTTGATAGATGGAAAAGCGAAATTAAATATTAAAAATAAAAAAGGAGAGAGTGCTTTAAGAAACGCGGTTTACAATAAACATTATAATATAGCGGACGCTTTGATAAAGGCGAAAGCCGATTTGAATATAAGCATAAATAACGAAAATCTTTTATTATATTTGTCTAAAAACGCTTCCAATTACGATTATAGCGGAAGTATAAGAAATATGATTAGCGCGGGAGTCAATGTAAACGCGAAAGACGAAAACGGAAACACGGCTTTAATCAATATTGTATCCGAAAGTGGAGATAGAAATCAATTAAAGAAAATGAGAGCGATTATAAGCGGAAGGGCGGATGTAAATGTTCAAAATAAAGAAGGACTTACCGCTTTAATGTTAATCGCGTCAAGCGGAGAAGAATCAATAGTCAGAGCGCTTATTTCGGCAAGACCGAATTTGGATGTTACGGATAGAGACGGAAATACGGCTTTAATATACGCTGTTAAAAATAATAATGTCGGCGGGGCTAAAGCGATAATAAGAGGAAGACCGAATTTAAATAAACAAAATAATGACGGAAATAACGCTTTAATGATAGCTTCGGAAAATGGACTCGAAGAACTTGTTAGAAATTTAATATCGTCAAGAGTAAATTTGGATATGCAAAATAATAAAGGAGATACTGCCTTGCTTTTAAGCGTTTATAATAAAAAAAATAATGTCGTAAAAATTCTTATAGACGCGGGAGCGGATATTACGATAAAAAATAAAGAAAATAAAGATATATTATCCGTTATAAGAAGAGGATACGATTATTTGTCAATCATAGAAATTATCTGCCCGATAACTTCAAAAGAAGCGAATTTTATCGATTATGCGAAAGACGATATAAACGGAGTCAAAAGTCTTATAAACGATAAATCTTTAAATATAGACGCTCAAAATAAATTCGGAGACACGGCTTTAATAAAGGCTTCTTTCAACGGACAAAGCGATATAGTTTCTATACTGCTTGATGCAAACGCGGGATTAAATCTGCAGGATAATTTCGGACATACGGCTTTAATTGACGCTTCGAGGCAGGGATACGATGAGGTTGCCAAACAGCTTATAGACGCAAAAGCCAATTTGAATATTCAAAATATTTACGGGAAAACCGCTTTAATACTCGCTTCGTTTTATAGACATGGAGATATTGTGAAGTTGCTTGTCGATGCGGGGGCAAATAAAAATATAAAAGATAATGACGGCAAAACCGCTTTAATGTATGCGAGGGAAAAAGGCTATAGCGATATAGTGAGTTTGCTTAATAGATAATAGAATTTGTTGGTAAATAATATTTTTAACGCTTGACAAATTTTAATTATTTGTTTATTATTATCAAATAAATTGATAAAATTAAAAAACTAAAAAAAGGACTTTTGAAAAATGAGCGGATGTAAATTCTACAATACAATACAATACAATACAATACAATACAATACAATACAATACAATACAATACAATACAAGCCATTATTATAATTTTTGGCTGTTTTTTCGTTGCAAAACTAAAAAATTATTTAAAAAATCTAAACACTTTCTTTGGCTTCTACAAGAATTAAACATTGAGGAGATAACTTATGAGTGAAGTTGTAATAGCTTATATCACGGACGACAATTATGTTATGCCTACGATAGTTTCGATAACTTCGGCAATAATGAATAAAAACGAAAACTCTATTTATAAAATTTATATTGTTGGAGTTTCCATAAATGAAGAGAATAAAAAAGTATTGGATGAATTTATTGTGAAAAATATTAACGATAGAATACATATAGAAATTTTGCATTTTAATCAGCATTATAATTTTGACGATACTCATCCTTATGTAACTTCCGCAGCAATATTTAAATTCGATATAGCAAATATTCTATCCGATTATGATAAAATTTTATATATTGACTGCGACACGATAATTCTAAAAGATTTAACGGAACTTTTTAATATAGATATAAACGAGTATTATGCGGCTGCGGTTAAAGATTTTATCGCAACCGAAATACTCAAACAGCATTTGCCGTTAGGAATAAAAGATTATTTTAATAGTGGAGTAATGCTTTTAAATTCAAAATTATTGAGAGAAAATAATATTAAAGAATTACTTTTAGATTATAAGATTAATAAAGATAGACGCCATTTTATGGACCAAGATTGTTTTAATTTTATATTTAATAATAAAGTAAAATTTATTGAACCTAAATATAATTACATGAGAACTAATTCTAGTTACGATAAAACTCTTTTAGATAAATTTTTTGAATGCGATACGGGAGAAGATACAGTAATATTGCATATAACTTGGTTAAAGCCATGGAATGAAAATGTTGCGGAAGAAAAATATTTTTATGGTTTTTGGAATTATTATCAATATACGGATTATTTTAAAAATAATCCAATTTGGGCAATCAATAAAATAGCCGAGCAAAAAGTAAAATCTTTAGAAAACAAAATTAATGAAAAACTAAATATTTTAGAAGCTGAAGCGAATAAAAAATATTCTGAAAATTGGATTAAATTTTTTGGCATTTATAATACGAAAGAATATTTAATGTTTTATTTGTTTGGAATTAAGATTTCAATTAAAATGAATGAGGAAAGAGTTAATAAGTTGGCTTGGTGTATTCCTGTTAGAAAATGGAGAGATAAATTTAGAAATAAATTTAATTAGTAAATATATTATTTTTTATGTAAATATTTATAGTTTATCTTTTCAAATTCATTGTATTTTTCAATCATATAGTTTATATCAGATTCTAAATCCTGATATTCGTTTTTATATTTTTCTAAATATTCTATTTTAAAAGAGAAAAAAATTGAATTATATGTATATAAACTATCTTTATTTTTATATGCATTTATAAAAATCTCTAA
>NZ_JBNMIZ010000147.1:0-6774 GCF_050873525.1 Brachyspira sp.
AAATAAAATTATATTATATTGACAATATTTACTTGATATAGTATAATAGTTTTTTATAACAATTTAATAATTTTACTTTTTAGGAGTTCCTATGAAATACATTTATTCATTACTACTTATAACATTCTCTTTATTATCTTGCAGTTCAAATGCCGATAAAATAAAAATAGGCGTTTTGCAATTGGTGGAACATGACGCTTTAGACGCATCTTATAGAGGATTCGTTGACGGACTTAAAGAAGCGGGCTATGAAGATGGAAAAAATATAACAATCGATTATCAGAACGCTCAAGGCGAACAGGCAAATTGCATTCCTATAGCTCAAAAATTTATTAACGATAAAAGCGATTTAATTTTGGCTATTGCTACTCCAGCGGCTCAAGCGGTTGCAAATATGACTAAAGATGTACCTATACTAATAACCGCGGTTACCGACCCTGCCGACTCAAAATTGGTTGACGACAATAACGCTCCTGGAGGAAATGTTACGGGAACTTCCGATTTGACTCCAGTTGAATCGCAAATAGAATTATTAACGGAAATTACTCCGAATGTAAAAACCGTTGGGCTTTTATACTGCTCGAGCGAACAGAATTCCGTATTTCAAATAAATATGGCAAAAAGAAAATTGGATTCTATGGGAATAAAATATATAGATTTGACGGTTTCTAATCCTAATGAAATTCAGCAGGTTTTACAAAGCGCTATTGGAAAAGTCGAAGCGGTTTATACTCCTACAGATAATATGATTGCCGCAGGAATGGCTACAGTCGCTTTAGTCGCAGAACCAGCTAAACTTCCCGTAGTTTGCGGAGAAGGAGGAATGACTATGCTCGGCGGAACCGCGACTTACGGAATAAGTTATTACGAACTCGGAAAATTAACTTCAGTTCAAGCGGTTTCTATTTTGAAAGGCGAAAAAAAGCCTGCCGAAATGCCGATAGAAACTTTGAAAAAATTTGATTTGATTGTTAATACGAATATGGTTGAATCTATCGGTTTGACTATTCCTCAATCGTTATATAATCAATAATGATTTTGAAATATAATAAAGGACTGTTAATTAATGTTTGAAGGAATTTTTCTCGCTATTCAAGGAGCGGCTTCTCAAGGAATAATTTGGGGAATAATGACGCTTGGAGTTTATATAACTTTTAAGGTTTTGGATTTTCCCGATTTAACGGTTGACGGAAGTTTTGCATTGGGCGGAGCGGTAAGCGCGATATTAATATCAAACGGAATGAATCCTTTTATAACTTTAATTTTTGCTTTCTTGGCGGGTTCTTTGGCAGGACTTGCAACGGGAATATTAAATACTAAATTGCAAATACCCGGAATATTGGCGGGAATTCTTACAATGATAGCATTATATTCTATTAATATAAGAGTCATGGGCGGAAGACCGAATATACCGCTTTTAGGAATGGCTACTTCATTAACGATTATTCAAAATATTCTTTCTTTAAGTAAAGTTCTATCCGATTTGCTTGTCGGTTTTATATTTTCATTTTTTATAGTTCTTATTATGTATTGGTTTTTTGGAACGGAAATGGGATGCGCAATAAGAGCGACTGGAAATAACGAAAAAATGATTCGAGCTTTGGGAGTCGATACGAATATAATGAAAACAATCGGGCTTATGATTTCAAACGCTTTAGTTTCTCTTTCAGGCGCTTTGGTTACTCAAAGTCAGGGATATGCCGATGTAGGAATGGGAACGGGAACTATAGTAGTCGGACTCGCTTCGGTTATAATAGGAGAGGTTATTTTTGGAAATAGATTTAATTTTTTATATAAATTATCTTCGATTGTTATGGGTTCTATAATTTACAGAATAATAATAGCGATAGTTCTTCAATTAGGATTAAAGGCTACCGACTTAAAATTATTAACGGCAATAATAGTGGCAATCGCTCTTTCAGTTCCAGTGCTTAATAAAAAGGCTACAAAAATACTAAACCCAAAAAGAAAAGGATGATTATGCTCGAATTAAAAGAAATATATAAAACATTTAACAGAGGAACTATAACCGAAAAAAAAGCAATCAACGGAATCGACTTAAAATTAAACGAAGGAGATTTTGTCACGGTTATCGGCGGAAACGGAGCGGGAAAATCCACTCTTTTAAATTTAATCGCTGGAGTTTACGAATCCGATTATGGAAAAATACTCGTTGACGGAATCGATATTACCGAGAAAAAAGAACACTCGAGAGCGGGACTTTTTGGAAGAGTGTTTCAAGACCCTATGACGGGAACGGCATCAAATATGGGAATAGAAGAAAATCTTGCGCTTGCCAAAAGGAAAGGAAATCCGCGAACTTTGAAATGGGGAATAACGAGAGCGGAGCGAGGCGAATATATTGAAAAATTGAAGAGACTCGATTTGGGCTTGGAAAAAAGATTGAATTTGAAAGTAGGGCTTCTTTCGGGCGGACAGAGGCAGGCGCTTACTTTATTAATGGCGACTCTTAAAAAACCTCGACTGCTTTTACTTGATGAACATACGGCGGCTCTCGACCCAAAAACGGCAAAAAAAGTCCTTGAAATTACCGAAGAGATAATAAGAGAGGATAAATTAACCGCTTTTATGGTTACTCATAATATTAAAGACGCGATTCATTACGGAAACCGCCTTATAATGATGAACGATGGAAATATTATTTATGATGTTTCGGGAGAAGAAAAAAAATCATTGGAAATTTCAGATTTGCTTAAGAAATTTGAAAACGAAGAAAACGCTTTGAGCGATAAATTATTATTGTCTCAATAATAAAGAATATTTATTATTTTTTATTAAAAATAAATTTGACTTTTTTTATTCAATTTATATAATATGTATAAATATATTTTTATATTTTAAGGAGCATTTATATGCCTAAGAAAACGATATTAGTGTTGGACGATGAAAAAAGCATAAGAACTTTGTTTGAAGAAGAATTTAAAGACGAAGGATATAATGTGGTGTCAACCGATGACGGAGAGGAAGCTTTGAAAATGCTTGATAGCGGAAATCCCCAAATCGATTTGATAACATTAGATATTAAAATGCCTAAAATGGACGGACTCGATTTTCTTGCCAAGGTAAGAGAAAATCACAGAGACTTGCCAATAATAATATGCACGGCTTACAATAATTTTAGACATGAATTTTCCGTATGGAACGCAGACGGATATATATTGAAGTCGGGCAACTTGACAGAAATCAAAGACAAAATTAAAAGGCTTATAGGTTAAAATTTTTTATGCCGCATATACGAAAAGACCCAGTAACTAAACAATCGGTAATTATAGCTTCCGACAGAACGGGAAGACCTAGCGATTATATTTCCGTTAAAGACGATGAAAGAATTACAAATTCCGAATTGAATTGTCCTTTTTGCAAAGGGCATGAAAATATAACTCCAGACGCTTCGGTTAGTTTATTCGACAATAACTCCGAATGGGCTGTTAGAATTGTGCCGAATAAATATCCGATAATCGCCGAAACTAAAGCGGGCGAACTTCCGAATATTACGGATTTATTTAACGCTTCAAGTTCAAAAGGTTTTCATGATGTTATAATAGAAAATCCGAATCATAATTTTAATTTTTATAACGCGAAAAGCGAAGATTTATTAAAAATTTTTGACGCGGTTATTTTAAGATTAAAAGAATTATATAAAGAAAGCGATATGCAATATAGTTTGTATTTCAAAAATTTCGGAAGAGAAGCGGGAGCGAGTTTGTATCATTCGCATTCCCAAATGATAACGACTCCTTTTATACCCGTTCAAATGTTTGACGAAATAAACGGCGCTTTGGAATATTATAACGAAAAAAAGAGATGCGTATATTGCGATATAATAAACGAAGAAAAAAATCTTAACGAAAGAGTAATTTGCGAAAATAAAGAATTTATTGCAATATCTCCTTTCGCTTCGAGATTTCCTTATCAAATATATATTCTGCCGAAAAAACATTTTGACAGCATAATCGATTCTTCAGATTATAATTCCGATTTTGCCGACATAGTGAGAGATGTATTTTGCAGAATAAATAAAATTTTGGGCGAGATAAGTTTTAATTATGTTTTGCATACTTTATCGCCGACATTAAAACAAAAAGAAAATTATTCTTCTTCAAATCACTGGTTTTTGGATATAATTCCTAAAATGAGCAAATTGGCGGGCTACGAACTCGGAAGCGGACTTTATATTAATTCGATAACTCCCGAAGATGCTGCAAGAGATTTGAAGAATTTTAGTTAAAAAAAATTTAATTTAAGTGTTGACATTTATTTGCAATATGTTATAATAAATTAAATTGATAATCCGAGATAGCTCAGTCGGTAGAGCAGGTGACTGTTAATCACCGGGTCGCAGGTTCGAGCCCTGTTCTCGGAGCATTAAGCCTCTTATAAGGGGCGTTTATTATGAGTTTTATTGGCGGTTTATAAATTAAATTTGCGTATTGATAAGACAATAAGAATAAATTTTTTCATATTTCCTTTAAATTATATTTGTAAGAGGCTCTCGAATTTTCGGGAGTCTTTTATTAATTAAGAAATATTTATAATATATAATAAAAACTAATAATAAAGTTTTAAGGAGAATAAGAATAAAATGGAAAATAAAATTTTAATAGTTTATTATACGCATTCTTCAAAAACGAAGAAAATAGCGGAAATAATAAAAGAAGAAGTAAACGGCGATATAATGGAAATAGAACCCGAAAATCTATATCCCGTCCCTTACAATGATGTAGTCGAACAGGCTAAAAAAGAAATAAATATGGGCTATAAACCTAAAATAAAAAATAATGTTAATATTGAAGATTACAATATTATTATAGTAGGCTCTCCGAATTGGTGGGACACTATCGCTCCTCCGATAATTACATTTTTGGAAAGCGCCAATTTCAGCGATAAAATTATAGCTCCTTTTTGCACGCATGGAGGCGGCGGAGAAGGAACTTCTTTTAAGGATATTGAAAAAATATCCAAAGCTAAAAAAGTTTTGAAAGGATTTTCTATTTTCGGTTCGGGCGGAAAAACGGCGAGAGAAAAAATAGTCGAATGGCTTAAAGAGATTGGGCTTAAATAATTTCAAAAATAGATTGCCACGCTTACGCTAGGCTTAAAGCCCACAGAGTGAAGCGGGCAGTCGCCAAGTAATCCAAAATTAATGAAATTCTATTTTAAAAATTTAACTTTATAAATAGTGGATTGCTTCGCATTTTTGCAAATGCTCGCAATGACGGTGCAAAAATAATTTGTCATTCGCTCTGCGTCCCTGCGGGAACGAGGCATTGAAAATGCCGAAGTAATCCACACAGTATAGATTGTTTCACTTTGTTCGCATGACGGTGTAAAAAAGATTGTCATTCGCTCTGCGTCCAGTGGGAACGAGCGATAGCGAAGTAATCCAAATCAGAATTCGCTAACTTTCCTAATAACAACGGGCTTTTCCCAACGGGACGCCTTTGGCGAACCCATTGTGTTAACGATACAGAGAAAAGCATGCAAGGGGCTGAAGCCCCTTGTTATTAGAAATATTAACAAAATTCTAAATTTAGATTGCTTCGATTTATAAATAAATCTCGCAATGACAATGTATATATTTGTTCGCAATGACTACGCATATAAAAGAAAAACGGCTTACACAATTAAGTATAAACCGTTTTTTTATTTTTGACTTTATCGTTTTCTAATTATTTATCCCAGTAAGGAACAAAGCTGTAGAAATATTTATTATAATACCAGCCTTCGGATAAGAAAAGTGACCTATTCAATTTATATCCGTAATTGTTTCTAGGGTCTTGTCCTATATAAGTCGTTTCGTCTTCTATCCAAGCTCTGCCTACAGATACTCCTTTTGAATCGTATATTTGGTCGCTGTAATAAATATCAAGCGCATATTCTTGTTTAGGGTTAGCGCTATTTACTTCTCTATCTGCTCTCTTCTTTCCAAGATTAACCACTATAACTTCCAAGTCGCCTTTATGTCCGTCTAATACGGATTTTCTTGTAGGTTTGCCATTGGTTATTCCCATAAATATGTTTATACCTTCATCATCCCAGTTTCCGCTCGCTGGATTCGTTTTTGCGTAAGTTCTATAAAGTCCGCCTATCGTATAAGCGCCGTTAAAATCTCCGCCTTTATACTGAACTATAACGCCCGCAACGAATTTCTTTAACGGAGTTTGATGTTTTCTATCTCCATGCCATATATCCAAATCATTATCGAATAAATAATAATCGTTTCCGCTTTTCAACATCGTTTGAGAGTTTCCATTTTTAGCGTTTCTGATATAAAAAGGTTCGTTAGCATAAGCCACTCTTTTTATAAACTGTTTCCAAAGCCTATTGATTTTGTTCGTATCGGAAGAGTTAACCCAAGTGTATTCCCAGTTTCCGTTTCCGTCATGCACTCCCGCCCAAGGAAGATATACTCTAAAATTCTCGTCATGCAATTTAGGTTTGTCAGGTTGGTCAGGGTCTGGGTCTGGTTCTGGTTCAGGGTCTACTGGAGGATTAGTATTTTCATTCGTGAAAACCTTGTCATTTCCCCAAGTAGGAAGAGAAGTTTCCGGACCGGTATTATTTGTGGAAGGGGTTTCATTCCAACCCTTTTCATAACTTGTAGGGTCGGTGGTCTTTTTCTTTTTACAAGCCGTTAAACCCAACACAAACATTAAAGCCAATAAAACGATGATTAATTTTTTTTGTATAGCCATACAAATACTCCTTTGATAAAAATTATATGGATTTATTCAATCCTTACATCCATAATAT
>NZ_JBNMIZ010000148.1:0-6760 GCF_050873525.1 Brachyspira sp.
TATATATATAGTAGATTTATTTTTAGATTTCTGCGATGCATAAATGTTTTCCTTCCAGATGTTAAAATAAAATAGATAATTCATTATTCCGATAATACAATATTATATAAAATATGTCAATAAATTTTTTATATTTTATACTTTAAATTTTTTTAATTTTTTGTATAATGTATGACAATTAAATTAAAAATTTTTTATAATATTTTAATTATGTTTAAGAAGATTTTATTTATTGTTATTCTGCTTGCCACTTTAAGCGCAAGTCAATTAACCGCTTATATTTCAAGTTCGCCAATGTATTTTTTGGAAAAAAAAGAATTGAAAGGCATTGAAACTATAAATTATAATAATTATTCTCAAAATCTAACAATTCTTAGTTTTCCTATGGTAAGTTCGGCAATGTGGTTTAAGGATTTTCCAGTATTAGATTTGATTTTGGATGTATATGTTTTTGTCGCTTATAATGAAAATGTAAATACTTTTGTGAATTATCTCCATTTTTACAGAACTTTGAAATCTATAGAATATAAATTTTCTAAAAGTAATTTTGCTCTGGCTTTTTATTACTCGAGCGGTATGAACAATTATTATAATTCTATGATTAGAGATTTGTCGATTTCGTATAAGGAATATTATTTCGGAACTCATATGTATTTGGGATTTCATTATTATTTGAATTAGATTATTGTTTTTTGTTTTGAAATTTTAAAAATTTTTTAAAAATTTTAAGTTAAAGTATTTGCAATTATAATTATTTATGATATAATATATTTTCAAAATTATATTTAAGAGAATGTTAAAGTGTCCGATTCATACAAAATAATTACTTTAGACGGTCCTTCTGGAGCAGGAAAAAGCACCGTTGCCAAATTAGCCGCAAATAAATTGGGTTTTAAATATTTGGATACGGGAGCTATGTATAGAGCCGTTACTTTATATATGCTTGAAAATCATATTGACATAAAAAACGAAGACGAAGTAAAAAACGCTTTAAATAAATTAAATATAGGTTTCGACAGCAAATGCAGAATAATACTCGATTCTAAAGATGTAAGCGATTATATAAGAAGCGAGCGAGTAGTTAAATTCGTTTCGGAAGTTTCGGCAATAAGTTCGGTTAGAAAAAGCATGGTTGATTTGCAAAGAAATATTGCAAAAGAAGATAATTATATTTTGGACGGAAGAGATACGGGAAGCGTGGTTTTTCCAAATGCCGATTTTAAATTTTATATTGACGCTTCAATCGAAGAGAGAGCGAAACGAAGATTTAAAGAAGAAACCGAAAAAGGAAAAAATATAAGTTTTGAAGAAATTAAAGAAAGCATCAAAAAAAGGGACAAATACGATTCAAATAGAGAAGATAGCCCTTTGATAATTCCGCAAAATGCCGTTATAATAGACACGACTAATATGACTGCAAACGAAGTGGTTGAAAAAATTACCGACATAGTTTTAAATAACGAAAGTCGAATTTTAGATAAAAATCCTCATAATGATTTGAGGAAGAGAGAGGACAAAATGGTAGATAATATTTTATCAAACGAACAAGAAGAAAGAAAAGAATTTCTTAAAGCCGTGGAAGAGTTCGGAGAAAATGACGGCAATAATTCCTATAAAATCGGAAATATCGTTAAAGGAAAAATTGAAAAATTTGACGATGCGGATGTTTTTATAAATCTTAATTATAAAGTGGAAGGAAAAATAAACAGAAGCGAATTTGAAAAAGAGCCTGAAGTCGGCGAAGAAATCGAAGCGATAATTAAAGGCGAAGATAAAGACAACGGATATTTTATATTGTCAAAAGAAGAATACGATAAAAGAAAAGCGGATATTATGATAAAAAACGCCGAAAAAAATAACGATGCGATTAGAGGAACGGTAAAAGAAATCGTAAAAGGCGGATTCAATATATCAATAATGGGTTATCAGGCTTTTTGTCCTTTCTCTCAAATAGAATTAAATAAAGGAATAAAAGACGAAGAACATCTTGAAAAAGAATACGATTTTAAGATAATTAAAAGAAAAGGAAAAGATATAGTAGTTTCAAGAAGAGCCTTGCAGGAAGAAACTCAAAATTCAAATATAGACGCATTTTTGAATAATTTGAAAGAAGGCGATATAATCAACGGAAAAGTGAAAAATATAGAAAGGTTCGGAGCCTTTGTCGGAATCACGGAAGGTTTGGACGGTTTTCTTGCAATTCCTAATATGTCTTGGGCAAAAATCGTTAATCCGAAAAGTATAATCAAAAGAGGCGAAGAGCGAGCGTTTAAAGTTCTTTCAATAGATAAAGAAAAAAGAAAAGTCGATTTGGGATTAAAACAGCTTGAAAACGACAGCTGGGTTCAGTTTGTAGAAGAATACCATGTCGGCGATACGGTAAAAGGCGAAGTTACAACCGTTAAAAAATTCGGCGCTTTCGTTAAAGTTTACGACAATGTGGAAGGTTTGATTCATATATCCGATTTAAGTTGGAATTCTCATGTAAACAGTCCGAGCGATTTTGTTAAAAAAGGCGATTATTTGGAATGCAAAATATTAAGTATAGATGTTCCAGAAAGAAAATTAACTTTGGGATTGAAACAGGCTCAATCGAATCCTTGGGATACGGTAGGTAGCGATTTTCCAGTAAGAACTTCGGTAAAATGCAAACCTAAAAGAATATTGAAAAATTTTGCCGTATTCGAACTTCCTAACGGTTTGGAAGGAATATGCGATATAGGAGATTTCGACTGGAAAAGTAATGTAGTTAATATGAACGACTATATCAAAGAAGGCGAAGATATTGAAATGGTTATAATGGCGATAGATAGAGATAAACAGAGAATAAAATTGAGCCTTAAACATACTACGGAAAGTCCTTGGCGAATATTCGATAGAGAGCATCCCGCTGGTTCAATAGTCGATGGAACGGTAAAAGCGATTGTAGATTCTGGAGCGATAATTTCTTTGGAAAACGATTTGGAAGGATTTATGCATATATCTCAAGTTGATTTGCCTAAAGGAGCTAATTTGGAAGAGGCGCTTAAAGTGGGCGAAACTTATCCTTTTGTAGTTAGAGAAACAAATCAGGTAAAAAGAAAAATATCTTTATCGAGAAGAGATTACACGGAAGCGGAAACGAGAAGGGAAACTCAAAATTATATTTCTAAAGAAGAGCCTACTTCTTTGACTTATAATCCTTTCGATAATATTAATAATTAAGTTATTAATAAAATATCGTAATGCAAGATAGTAAAGCGATATATAGAGAGATAAATTGCAAATCCGCCATAAATAAAATAGAAAATAAATTCGGTTTTTGCAACGATTTAAATATATACAGAGGCTGCATCCATAAATGTTATTACTGCTATGCCGTTTATTCACATAAATATATTAACTCGCGAGATTTTTTCGGAGAGATTTTCGTTAAGAAAAATATTGTCGAAGTATTGGAAAAAGAATTATCTTCAAAAAATTGGAATAGAGATATTATAAATTTGGGAAGCGTCACCGATAGTTATCAATCAGCGGAAAAAGATTATAAGATAATGCCCGAAATATTGAAACTTCTTATAAAATATAAAACTCCAATGACTATATCCACAAAAAGCGATTTGATATTGAGAGATTTTGATTTGATAGCCAAACTTTCAAATATCGTTCCCGTTAGAATCGCCTCCACTATTACTACAGCCGATGAAAAATTATCTTCTTTAATAGAGCCTAATGTTATAAGTCCGCTGAAAAGATTTGAAACGCTTAAAGAATTCAAAAAAACGAATGCGATTGTCGGAGTTCATGCGATTCCCGTTATGCCTTTTATAACCGAAGACGGACTTGAAAATATATTTATAAAAACGAAAGAAAATAATTTGGATTATGCGATTTGCGAAGTTTTGAATTTGAAAGGAGAATGCAGAAAAATATTTTTAAATTTTGTAAGAAAAAATTTCCCCGAACATTATAAAAAATATCTTTATATTTATAATAATAACGGCGAATTAAAAGAAGAATACAAAAATAAGATTCACAAAAAAATAAAATATTTGGAAGAAAAATATAATCTTAATTACGATTCTGCAGATTTTGAAAAAGTTTATACGAAAGACGAAACGACTTTATTTGATTATAGTTATTAACTATTTGACTTATATAAATTAATTAATATAATATACAAAAAATTTAAAACATGGAGTTTTTTATCATGAAGAATCAAATTTTTGGAGTATTGCAAAGAATAGGAAGGTCGTTCATGCTTCCGATTGCCGTGCTTCCAGTAGCGGGTTTGTTTTTGGGAATAGGAAGTTCGCTAACGAATAAGACTATGCTCGAAACCTATAACCTAATCAATATACTCGGTCCGCATACTATGGCTTACGGAATATTGTCCGTTTTAAGCGAAGCGGGAAGTATAATATTTGGAAACTTGCCTATAATATTTGCCATGAGCGTGGCTATCGGTATGGCTAAACAGGAAAAAGAAGTAGCCGCTTTATCGGGAGCGATTGCATTTTTCGTTATGCATGCTTCGATTGGAAAAATGATAGATATTATGGGCGGAACGGATAAACTTTTGGCGGGTTCTACTGCCAATGTTGTAGGAATTACTTCGCTTCAAATGGGAGTTTTCGGCGGTATCATAGTCGGACTCGGAGTCGCCGCTTTGCATAACAGATATTACGCGATAGAAATGCCTCAAATATTGTCATTCTTCGGAGGCACAAGATTTATACCGATTATTTCGTCTATAGTATTTTTAATAGTCGGAATAGCGATGTATTTTATATGGCCCCCGATTCAGGTGGTAATGAATAAACTTGGAGATTTAATAGCTGGTTCGGGATATATTGGAACTTTATTTTACGGAATAATCGAAAGAGCTTTGATACCGTTCGGGCTTCATCATGTATTCTACACTCCTTTATGGCAAACTTCGTTGGGCGGAACTATGATGATAGACGGAAGATTAATCGAAGGCGCTCAAAATATTTTCTTCGCTCAATTAGGCTCTCCAAATACTACGGTTTTCAGCGTTGAAGCCACTCGATTTATGACGGGAAAATTTCCTTTTATGATATTCGGACTTCCAGGCGCCGCTTTGGCTATGTATAGAACTTCAAGAATCGAAAAACGAAAAGTTGTCGGCGCTTTATTATTTTCTGCCGCACTAACGGCAATGATAACGGGAATAACCGAACCGATAGAATTCACATTTCTTTTTGTCGCTCCTTTATTTTACGCGATTCACTGCGTTTTTGCTGGAATATCTTTCATGCTTATGCATATTTTGAATGTTACGGTTGGAATGACTTTTTCGGGCGGTTTGATAGATTTATTATTATTCGGCGTTATTCAGGGAAATTCAAAAACTCATTGGATATGGATTGTGATTGTCGGAATAGTTTATTTCTTCGTCTATTATTTTGTATTTTCTTTCTTAATTAAAAAGATGGATTTAAAAACTCCGGGAAGAGAACCAGACAGCGAAGAACCTAAATTATACAGAAGAGCGGATGTTGAAGCGGCAAAATCTTCAAAAAACAGCGAATATGGAGAATCGCCTTTAATAGTCGCAGGACTCGGCGGAAAGAAAAATATAAGCGATGTCGACTGCTGCATTACTCGTTTGCGAATAACCGTATTTGACGCGGGCAAAGTAGTCGATGCCACATTGAAAGCGAGCGGAGCTTCTGGAATAATCAAAAAAGGAAACGGAATTCAAGTTGTTTACGGTCCGAAAGTAGCGGTTATAAAATCGAAATTGGAAGAATATCTTAAGGACCCTATAAGCGATATTGAAGATAATTCGGTAAATATTAATTCCACAAATTCGGTTAATGATAATACGACAAAAGAAAATCAAAATTCAAATTCCGCTGGCATATTGGTAGAGACGATTTATAGCCCTATTAAAGGTAAAATCGTTAAACTTGAAAATGTTTTGGACGAAGCTTTTTCGAGCGGAGCGGTTGGCAAAGGAATTGCAATAGAACCTTCAGAAGATGGAAAAGTTTTCGCTCCATTTGACGGCGTTATAGAAACGGCATTTCCAACTAAACATGCGATAGGTTTGACTTCCGATAAAGGAGTAGAACTTCTTATACATATTGGAATGGATACGGTTAAACTTGACGGAAAACATTTCACTTCGCATATAGAAGAAGGACAAAAAATTAAAAAAGGCGATTTGCTAATGGAATTTGATACCGAAAAAATTAAAGAAGCGGGCTATTCGGTAATAACTCCGATAGTAATAACCAATTTTGAAAATTACGGCGCTATAGAGGAGACTTCTGCCGATTCTATAAATGCTGGAGATATTTTGATTAATATTAAAAAATAATTATTGAAAAATAATTAAAATAATATTAAAAAAATAAAAGGGATTTGAAAAAACAAGTCCCTTTTATTTTCTTAATTTTCTGCCTTGATTATCGGTAAACGCATCGAGCAAAATCAAAACTATATCGACTATATACCAAATGCCGAAACCCCAAGCGGTAAGCCAATACAAAATTCCCGTTCCTATTTTTCCGACATAAAATCTATGAACGGGCAAAAATATCGCAAGTAATAAAGTTACAATCCAACTTCTATCCGATATTTCTTTATTATTCGAATCGTTATAACTCATTTATTTATCCTCATTATTTGATTGTTATATTATAAATTAAAATCAAAATAAAGTAAAATGAAATTTGGATTGTTTCAGTAGTTCCAATAAAAACTATCTTTTTTAATATAAGGTTTTAATTTTTTCATGTCTATTGTTAAA
>NZ_JBNMIZ010000149.1:0-6749 GCF_050873525.1 Brachyspira sp.
CTTTATTTAAAGTCTTGATTCTCAATGTATTTGATATAAGTTTAATTTTCAAATCGTCTAATAAACTTGATAAATATTTTTTACACATTGTAAAAGAAGGTTTTTTATTAAATTTAATTTCTTTGCAGATATATTTAAATAATCTATAAAATACTAATCCTATTAAATCGGCTTCCATTTTCTCATATTCTTTTTTCAAATCCATATTTGAATTTCTTATATGCGTAACAGGTAAATTGAGTTCTTTAATCTTTCTATTAAGCAAAATAGAATTAACAATAGCCCAATTAAAATCGCTTCTTCGATTATATTTACCGTTATCTGGAGTGAAATTTTCAATTTTCAAAAGTTCTGGATTGTAAATAATAGTATTGCCTCCTCTATATAAAGTATCGTTTCCTATCTCGCCTATTGAATTTATATCTATTTCTATATTCCTTGTCGAAGAATAACCATTTTTGAGATTGTTTATAAAATCTTTTATAGTGATGCCAAAATTTAAAAAAGGATATTCTAAAAAATCAAAATTTTTTGAAGAAATATCATAATAATATTCCTGTTTATATGTATCCAAGTAATTATCTATATGTTTTTTTGTTTTACTATTAAAAGTTATATAAAAATGCAAATCTAAAAGTTGAGTTCTTATAATAGAAAAAAACGGCAAAGGCGGTTCTCCACAATTACCGCATACAAACGCGTCAATATCGCTACTGTTATATTTAGAAATATAATACAAATAGTTTATATTACAGGGTTTATTTTGGTATATTCCATAAAATCTGCTATCGTCATCGACTATCCAGCTTATAAAATTATTTCCATATTTTTTCATTCCCTCTCTATAAATAAATCTTTGCAAATATGTTCGATTTTTGGATATTGAATATTTATTTTTAAGCCACTTTACATTTATTTTAAAATTATATTGACTCATTATTTTATTAAATTCATTGTAATATTCTGCAGACTCTGGCGAAGTTATTATGCAAATAAAAAAATCATTTAAATATAGAGAATCTTTTAAAACATTTTTTGAAAAAGAAAAAAGTATATCGTTAAGATTTTTGCAGTCAAAACATATAAAACCCAGAATAAGATTAACTTTGCTCGTATTATTTGGTATTTCATTTATTTTATTTTTAAATTTATTTTCAGTTTTTTCTTTATTATCGTATGGTTTATAGTTAAATAACTTTTTGGCTCTTTTCAAAGATTCTAATTTAATTTCTTTGTTAAAAAAATGCGAATATTTGCGATAAAATAGATTAAGTCCTTGAAACTTGCTATCTTTATTTGTGGTAACTCTATTTATTTGATTATCATAAAAATAATTAACCAAAGTTTCTTTTATAAATAATGTTTTTATATTTTTATTGCATTCTATAAATTCGACATATCTCATCATTAAATCTCTGTCGGTTGTGCTTTTCATACTTTCATCAAAACAGCCTATAGAAAAAAATACCCATAGATTTATAAATAAGTTACTTCCTTGAATATGCGGATTTTTTATAAATATATTTTCTTTGGTAATAGTTTCTTTATTAGGATATAATTTTTTTATATCATTATGATTTATAAAGTTAATTCCGCAAGCCACCAATCCTACAATATATTTGTCGTTTATATTTATGGCATTTATACATTTTTCCAAATAAGAATTTTCCCATTCATCGTCATCGTCTAAAAAAGCAAGATAATGACAATAAATGCCGTCCAAATTTTTTAAATCTATGCAAGAAAAAGCGGCGCTATTCCAAGCTCCTGTGCCTGAATGGAATTTAGCTCTGTTGTTTTTAATAATTTTAGTTGGAAATTTTTTCCCAATATTCATTGATTTTCTAATTATTTTTAGCTTATTGTTAATGATATTATATTGAGTTTCATCTTGATTATCGTCAACTATAATTACATTAACATTTTTTGAATATGTTTGATTATATACGCTTTTTAACGCTCTATCGAATAGTAAATTTATTCTATTGTTACTAGTTGCTATAACAACTGTTATTTTATATGCTTTCATTACTCAATACCAATCCTTATCCATTTTTTAGGGGCATAATTTTCTCCAACCTCTTCTTGTCTTTTTAACCATCTTTTTGGTGTAAGAATAATAGAATTTTTATAAGTATTACAAAACGCTACCCACCAAGAAAGAGTGCTATTTGCCATAATAAAATGTCTACATTGTCTCATAAGATAAAAATCAAAAATGACATTACTATCATCATTTATATCAACAATTTTGCAATTATTCATTTTATTAAAATGAGATTTTACAAATTCTTTATCATCGCTAAAAATAAAAAATCTTGCTTTATTGATTTTCCTTTTTATAAACTTTATTGCATTATGGTAATATTTACTGTCAGATAGGTTGATTGGATAATCTCTTATCAAAAAATCTCCCCTTCTAATATGAATACCAACTGAATTCATTTGGTTTTTAGTAATATCTAATAATACCCTATTATTTTTATCATCAAGTTTTATATAATCTAAAGTTATATCTTTTAATATTTCGTTTTTATAAGGATACAAATCTGTATAATTCCAAAATCTTTCTTTAAGAATATATCTAATATTTGATATGTTTTTAACCATTTCATCAATATTTTTAAAATACAAATCTGGTGCAAAAAGTATTTTTGATTTTTTAGGATTAAAATAAAGTTTTTTATTTTGTTTCTTATAGAAAAAATTATTGTATATTTTATTTATACTCAAATTACAAATCAATAATATATCCATTTTTTTATAAAGGTCAAATTTTGTGTGTATAAAGTCAATTTTTGTATCAAAATATTTAAGCTCAAAATTCCTTACATTGTAGCCCATTTTAATTTTATAATCACTTGCATCAAGCAAAATTTGTTTATCTAATTTTTTAGATAAAATTTTTGCAAAAGAATAGTGAAACAATTGATTGCCTAATCCACCGTGTAAATTTACAATAATAGTTTCTTGCATATAAATTCCCAATATTACTTTTTATAATAAATTCGTTCTATCGTTACTAGTTGCAATTATAACCGTAATTTTTAACATCTTTTCTTCCTATGCAAAAATTATTAGATTTTTTATTCACAATAGAGAGACAATATTTATATTTATGTTTTTTACAAAATTTATATAAGTCATTATCGCTCTTTCCTTCGGGATAAACAAATACCGAAATTTTATCGTTAATAATTTTTTCTAAAATATTTTTTGATTCTATGATTTCAATATCGCTATCTTCTTTATGATAAGTTAAATCTCTATGAGTAATTCCATGCGAGCAAATAGTGGCAATTTTGGATATATCTTGTATATCTTTAATATTTAAAAAATCTAAATCCAAATCGAGCGAAAATTCATTGTAAAAATCTAACAAAATATTTGGAGATTGTTTAATATAATGTTCTTTAAATATACGAATATTAGTAAATGTATTATTACTTGGAACTTTAAGATTAAAAAATTCAAAAGCCTCTTTTAATCTTTTAGATTGAATAAGATAATAAACCATATCCATTCCGCTAAATTTATGATAAATTGAATTCCCAACATTTATTGCAAAAAGCAGCGATTCTTTTTTGATATTATAGGATTTAACCAAATTTTTAGCCACCCATAAATGTTCTTTAAATCCATCGTCAAAACTTAAGCAAAAATATTTATCTGGATTTTCTATACATTCTTTAATGCTTCCAAATTCAAATCCTCTTTCCAAATATAATTCTATAATACTTTTTAACTTTTCATAACTTATAACCATATCTCTATCAAAATATAAAGGGGTTATTTTTTGTTCTGCATCGTATAAAATTCTATGTATCATTAAAATATTGGTATTTTCTTCTTCTCGGATTCTCTTATTTGAATTTAAAACGGATTCTAAAAATTTAGGTTCATATCCGTTTTTTGCAGAATGTTTAATAATGCCAGACAAATCTTTAGGCAAACATTTACCTCCAAAACATAAACTATCATCTTTATTATATATAGCCGTATGTGTTTTGGTAATTCTTGGGTCTTTAAGCCAAAGTTCGCGCACGGAATTATAATCCGCTCCAAATATTTCGCATATTTTATTAAACTCATTGCAAAATATTATTTTAGTCGCAAAAAATGAATTTTCCATATACTTGCATATTTCGGCGTTTAAACTTGTTGTTTGTATATATTCTTTTACGGGTCCTGCAATTTTAGAAAATATATCTACCATTTCGGTGGTATCTTTTATATCGCCTCCAAAAATAAAATATGGCGTTTTAATAACTTCTTTATTGAAGTCATAAGGATATGGCAAATCGTAAGTTGATTCTCCAATATATTCAGGGCTAAATACAATTCGCAAATGAGGATATGTTTTTGATAAAATATTTGTAGTGTTAGGCGGAATAGTGGATTTTATTAAAACGAGAGCTTGTTTCTTAATATTTGCCAATACATTTTCTACAAAACTAATATCAACGCTTCCATCGTCTTTACTTGGAGTTGGAACGCAAATCACAGTCAAATCTACATTATTTAAAATATCATAATCTCTTTTTACAAAATCATATTTCTCTTGAATCTCTTTAGAATTGTCATATACAAATACCTGATAATGTTTATAACTCTTAAAAAATTTATAAAACGCCTTTCCAACATATCCGTAACCAGCTATACAAATCTTCATCATTACTACTCCTTAGAATAGAATATTATTTATTTTTTACCAAATCAAATATCATAAAATCAGAATTTGTGATTTTATAATGGTTTGCTCTAAAATCTCCGCTCTGAATTATGTTTTTTATTTTTAAATTATATCTTTTAAATAAATCTTCATAAAATCCCAACGGTCTATGAATATCCTCTCTTTTTCTATTGCTGCTAAATATTTCTTTATAAAATGAATGCGAGCAGTTATAGTCAAATTTTTTATTGTCTATTAAACGATTTTGTATATTAGAAATAGCGTTATTAAATAACGGATTGCATATAACTATGAGTATATGTTCTTTACTCAAATCGCATAAATCTTGCATAATATTATCTATTATTTTTAATCTTTCATTTTCATTTGAAGCTAAAGGATGGCATAGTACGAGAGAACAAAGAACCGAATCGAACTTTTTATTTTCGTTTATTAACTTTTCTATATCCGCGTGATTACTGCTGAAATACTCTATATTATTATAATTTTCTTTATATCGTTGAATAACATTTTCATCGTTATCATAAGCGTAAACTTTTCTTTGTAATATCTTTTGCAAATTAACCGATATTTTACCCGCTCCGCTTCCATAATCAAATATAGTTTTATATTGCTCATTTTGTGTATAGAAATCAATAATTATATTTTTATACAAAACAAATTCTCCAATTTCTTTTCTAAATGCCTTAAATTCTTTATCTAAATGAGAGCTTTTTAAATATTTTTCTATTTTTCTAAAATCTTGCTTTTTATTGAGTGGGCTTAAATATTCTTTGATATTCAAATCTTTAAGATGATTTTGAAGTTTATATATGGCAAAAGCTCTCCTGCACATACTTTCAAAAAAATTTGGCGTAAGATGAGCTAAATCATATCCAATATCGCAACAAAAAATATTGCCATCAACTATACGCAAATTCTTTGGTTGTAAATCTAAATGAACAATGTTTGCAAAATAATACTCATTTAGAAACTTTTGGAATTGCTCTTTGCTTACATTGACAAAATCACTACTTTTTGAATATTTATAGTAAATAATTAAATCTTTATTTTCATAAGCGACTTTGAAAGGATAGTGAAAATCAAATGATAAATTCTCTAAACTATATGATAAAGAATTGAGATTGAAATATAATTTGTCTTGTATTGGATTTGGCTTAAAGATTTTATAGACAAATTTTTCATCAGTAAAAACAAAACCCTCACTACCTCTCCCCAAAAATCTTAAAGAATTTTTATCTATATTACAATATAAAGAAATTTTTTCTAACGCGTCATTTTGAGACATAATATTAGAAATTCCATTAAATTTCATTTTATCGTAATGCGATATTTTTGATTCTATAATATTTAAAGCGTCTTCAACCGAATCGGCTTTATATATTTTATCGTCTCTTCTATCGTCTAATGAAGTATCAGCTAATTTTCCGCCCCATCCGAAATTACCCAAAGCGACTATAAGTTTATTCATTTGCCAAGCTAGTGAAATTTCATTTAAAGTTCCAGCGCTTCCGCCTAACACTATTACGGCATCCGATATACTAATTAAAGATATATTTCTACCAACATCAAATCCTATTGGCAAAGCTATATCTACATAATCGTTAGCTATATCTTTATTATAATTTGGAAGAATGCCTATTATAGAATTTTCTTTATAATTAGCGGAATCTCTTGCGCCTTTTGAAACTGCTTCCATTACTCCTCCAAGTCCTCCATTAGCAAGAATATATCCTTTATCAATTATTGATTTTCCCAAATCATAAGCAAGGGAATATATTTCTTTCGGCAATGTATCAATATTTGCATATCCAATGACGGATATTATTTTGTGTGCTTTTTTCAAAGGGTGTTCCTAATATCAAAAATCTGCAAATAGCACTCTAGCAATCGCGTATAATCCACCTCATCGTCATTTTTAAATATCTGCGGACTTAGTGGGCGATACTCCTCGTCTTCAAATATCTCTCTAATAGCATAGAAAAACTCCTCATCTTCATCAATGCTGATATTGATAAGATTTTTGTGCCGAAAGTCTTGGAGGTTTTGGGCTAGA
>NZ_JBNMIZ010000150.1:0-6717 GCF_050873525.1 Brachyspira sp.
ATATAAAATACAAAAAATATTATAAATTATAATTCGGACTATTATAATAAAGCTTTATTATTTATCGGGATATAATAATTTATAATCTCTTTCTCTTCCCGCTTTAAGATAATCTTCGGGAATCACTTTCCAATTATTCAGTTTTTCAACCGTTATGCTATTCGTTTGCTCTTCGAACCATTTAATCATATAAAATCGTAAATCTTTATCGGTAGATTTTATAACCAAGTCCATATTTTGCAAAGTTTTCAAATCTATTTTCGCTCCCTGCGTCAAATGTCCGCCTCCGCCGCTTCCTCTGTAGGAATTAATCGCCACTTTATATTCTTTATTCAAATCGAAAGCCGAACCGTCCGACATAGAAATTATATTAACTCTCTCGCCGTAGCCTTTTCTAACATCGACAATATAATTCAGTCCGCCCATACTTTCGTAATTATAGGTTTGAGTTAATGTGTCGTAGGAATTATATCTATTATTAAAAATCAAATTTCCGTTAGCGTCTTTTTTGAAATATATCAAATGGTCGTTTATATTAGTCATTAAATTAAACCATCGGCAGTAGGAATATTCCATAACATCTTTTATCTGTTTTCCCGTTAATCTCATTACATAAAAGAAATTCTCATAAGGATACAAATTAAACATGTCTCGCACTTTAACTTTTCCAATATCCAAAACGGCGTCTTTGCTTAAAGGAGCTGCAAATGAAATATCCGCTTTTTCTCCAAGTTCTTTTTCGGCTATTTCAAATTGCAAATCATGGATAAAACTTAAAAAATAACTGTCGCCAAATATCGCCTCGTCCGAAGTTAATTTTGTATTTAACTCTCCTATATCTCTATCAACCCAAGTTTTAATTTTTTCTTTATCGGTATTAAATTTTTCTAAAAATTCTCTATCCGCCTCAAACTCTGAAGGATTTACCAATTCTCCTTTAAAATCAATATTCCATTTTTTTGTATCATTATCGTAAATCATCCTGACATCTACGGAAGCGATTGACCTCGCGGCGTTTACTCCTCCGTATATCGGAATGATTTTACCGCTCGGACTTTTTACATCTTTGGTTTTTTGTTTTGTGATTTCATCGTAACCTTTTCCGTTCCAGCCCTGATGGTCATGCCCTACAAATATTATATCAAAACCTTCCACTTCTTCCGCGACAAGCTGACTAGCGTTTTCGTTTTTATATTTTTCTTTATCTTCCGTATAATTCGCTCCCGAGTGAAATAGTCCGACAATCATATCGGGTTTTTCTTTTTCTTTTATAATTTTTATCCATTTTTTTGCGCATTCAACCATATCTTCGGCAACTATTCCTTCGTATAAAATTTTTGGAAGCTGTCTTTCTATCGCTGGTTCAATCATTCCTAAAACCGCAATTTTAATTCCGTTTTTATTTATAATCGCGTAAGGCTTGAAATAAGTTTCTTTAGTTTTTTCGTTTATTAAATTGGCAACTACTACTCGAGCTTTTATTTCTTTTACAATTCTATCGTAAACATTATGCCCCGTTTCAATATCATGATTTCCCATCGTAACGACATCGTAATTCATATAATTCAAAACTTCCGTCCATATATGCTTTTCGTTTGTGGCGATAAAATTATAATAATAAACGGTAGGCTGTCCTTGAAGCGTATCTCCGTTATCGAGAAGCAAAACCGTTTTTCCTTCGCTTTTTAATTTTTTAATATAAGTTAAAATATTGGCAATCGAAGTGTTTTCTTCTTTATCGGTAATAAAATTGTATGGAAAAATCATTCCATGAATATCCGTAGTTTCGACTATGGTAAAATTAACTTCGCCTTTCGGCTTGCATGAAAATAAAGACAATAAACTAAACATTAATAAAAAACCTTTCTTCATAAAATAAAACCTCTATTTATTTTATCAATATTATAACATTTAAAAAATTAAAGAAAATAGATTTATTCAATCCTCAAAACTTTTTTCACGGTTTCAATATTATAAATTATAAAACGAACGGCATTGAAAATATATAACGAAGTTAGGCAAATAAGAAATATAAAAAATATTCTTTTGAAAATAGTTTTTAATTTGCTTTCTTTATCTTTTTCCCAAAAGAGTTCCACTATATCTTTTTTTCTTTTCTTTCTTTTTTCATTTTTAAAAACTTTTCTAAATATAGTAGACAATATCAAATATAATAAACAAATCGCTATAATAAAATTAGCTATCAAATAAAAAGTTATTATCTGTTCTTTATCGTTCAAATTAACAATATTCAATTTACACCTCCATAAAATTTAGTCGTGGCAATCCAAAATAATAAAATCTATTTTATGTGGATTACTTCGGTTTTTTGCAAAACCTCGTAATGACAAATTTCAATAGTCATTGCGAGCATTTGAAAAATGCGAAGCAATCTATATTTTGGATTAATTGGCGTCTGCCCAACTTCATTGCATCTATAAATAGCCTCGTTCCTTCTGGACGCATCTGGCGAATGACTAATTTAAATTGTCATTGCGAGCCGTGAGGCGTGGCAATCCAAATTTTATTATTTCTAATTTATAAATATTAATCGTTCAACTTTCGTCTATACCAATAAGAAGAACCGACATGTTTTTGCATAATTTGTTTTATTCCTCTTAAATCAAAAGTAGATATTGGTTTAAAGTTTTTCATTAATTTTGCGGATTTGCCATTATAAAGCATTTTTGTTAATACTGTAGACCTTTCAGATGTTATCCTTATGATATAATCTTCTATATCATACTCATGAAAATTACATCGCATATCATTACCTTCATTATCCGTTATAATTAAAACTAAATTGTCTTCTTTTTCTATTTCAAAATGATAGATTGAAACCACAGAGAAACCAATGCCATCTACATTAACACCTATATGTATATATGGATAGAATAGTTTCATAGCTTCTTTTAATAGGTTCTTATCGGTTTCGGACATGGAATTTGTTTCATTTAGAAAGTTAAGATTTGTTTCAGAAATAAAATTTGTTATTGTTGTCGTATCATAAGTTTTAAAACTAGTTAGAGGACTTCCATCCGTTGCATATCCAGTTTCAACTTCCCACTTTGCGAAAACTACGCCCGAAAAAATTAAAAATAAAATTATAATCTTTTTCATTTTATAACTCCTTAAAAATTAATTTATTTTAAAAATTATTAAATTATTTCTTTTCTCTATTTTTTAATTTATATTTATACCAATCCGAAAAACCTACATTTTTTCTCATAAACTTTTTTATTTGCTTCAAATTAAACGCGGCGGAAAGTTCTTCGTTATTATATAATTTCGCCGACTGCCCCGACAATAACATTTTTACCAATCTATCGCTTCTGTCCGTTTGTCTGTCGATAATCAAAATCTCTCCCTCTCTAATATCCGAGCTAAAAACATTATAAACTACCAAATTGCCCGCTCTGTCTCTTATATCGAGCCTCAAATTATCGCCTCTTTTTATATCTTTATTTTTAATATTAACCGAAGAATAACCGTCCGAGCCTTCCAAAACCACGCTTATAATCAAAGAAGATTCGGTTTTGGTTTCGCTTGTTGTAAAAGTAGTCGCCGTTTTTCCGTCTTCCGTGTAAGCCGTTCCGACATCCCATTTTGCAAAAACTACCGCAGAAAATATTAAAAATAAAAATATAATTTTTTTCATTTTACAATTCCTTAATTTTATTATTCTATTATTTTATTCGTTTATTTTATATTTATACCAATCAGAATTTCCAAGTCTTTTTTGTAAAATTTGTTTTAATCCTTGTGTATCAAATGTAGCTAATGTTTCTCTAGTATCATTATTATATAATTCTACAGATTGTGCCGACACCAATAATTTTGATATAGCATCACCTCTATTATATTTATCTGAATTTTGAATTCCAATAAATCCTTTTTCTATATCTTTTTTAAAAATACTATAATTAATACTATCGCCTGAATTATCTTTTATATATAAACTTAAATTATCATTTTCTTTTACATTATTGTTAAGAATGATTACAGAAGACATTCCGTTATCAATATCCAAAGTTACATTAAACATTAAGCTAGAATATTTCTCATTATCATAAATATCATAAACAATAAAAAAGTGATAATTTACACCTTCTTTATTATGTCCCATGCTATATTGCCATTCTGCAAAAACTACTGCCGAAAACATTAAAAATAAAATTATAATCTTTTTCATTTTACAATTCCTTAATTTTATTATTCTATTCGTTTATTTTGTTTTTTATATCATTATATGCTTTTTGAAATTTCTTTGCAAAACTCGGTTTGACATCCAAATTTTTATATCCTCTACTGTTTTCAATTCTTATTGCCGTCAAAGTCCCAATATCATTATAAACTCTTGTAGAAGAATTTATAGTATAAAGGCTATATTGATAAGAAGTTCCATAATGAGAAGTATAATTTCCATAATTATAAGAATTTCCGCTATAATAAGTATCGCCTGTATATGCGGTAGGCGCATTTTCGGTATAACCAAGATTTAAAAAAATATCGTCTCCAAATCTCAAAACTATATTATCATTTTTAGAAATATTAAAAGCATTTTCACTTGAATATGAAGCCATAACAAGTATAACATTTGGATTTTTACCCGCTACAAATCTTAAATTAAGAAACCAATCCCAACCAATCATTGTCATATTATCAGTTTGGTAATATTCTGTTCCGTAAAATTTATCATAAACGGTTTTAACTTTAACTGCGCATGATATTAATAACAAAACGGGCAAGGCAAAGAATAATTTTTTTAATTTTCTCATAAATAAAATTCCATAACTTTATTTTTAGTTTTTATAATTATATAGTTTATAGGCATTTTTTCAAGTAGTTTTTGTATTATTAAATTATATTATTGTTGTAAGGATTTTTAATAATTCAGTCATTGCGAGCGTTGCCGTGACTTTGTCCGCCTATGGCGAGGCACACAGAGTGAGCGAAGCAATCCACTATTAATAAAGTTAAATTTGAAAATAGAATTATTTTAAATCTTGATTACTTCGCCTAACGGCTCGTAATGACGATATATTATTTTTGTCATTGCGAGCGAAAGCGTGGCAATCCAATATTAATAAAATTAAATTTTTAAAATCAAACTCTATTAATTTGAGATTGCTACTCTAACACTAAAAGTTGAAAAACGGCATAAATTATATATAATATCAAAAATTACTTTAGAGATTTTTATGTTGGAAAATTCGGATAATACAAAAATAAAATCAAAAATAGCAAAATCATCGCTCAAAATGTCGGTTGTAACGGCGATTAGCAGATTATTCGGACTTGTTCGTGACCAAATACAGGCGGCGCTGCTCGGAACTACTTTTATAGCGGACGCTTTCGCAATAGGTTTTATTCTTCCAAATTTATTAAGACGATTATTTGCCGAAGGAAATATGGTTGCAAGTTTTATTCCCGTATTTACCGAACTTGAAAAAGAAAAAGGCGAAAAAGAATCAAAAAAATTTTTCAGGGCGATTTTCACTCTTCTAACTTTAATATTGATTCTAATCGTTTTAATCGGAATAATAATCTCTCCGCTACTCGTCAAACTTTTATACAAATCGGCTAATAAAGAAGCTCTCGATTTGGCTGCAAGTTTATCAAGAATAATGTTTCCCTATCTTTTATTTATATCTTTGGCGGCTTTGATGCAGGGAATTTTAAATATAAGAGGATATTATTCTATTTCGGCGGCGAGTCCGATTTTGCTGAATATAGTTATAATTTCAACCGCTTTAATTTTTTATTTTTTATTTCCAAATGTTTTTGAAAATATGTCTTATGTTTTTAGTATTGCAGTTTTAATCGGAGGATTCGTTCAGTTTTTTTATCAAATGCCTTTCGTCAAAAAATTAGGATTTAGTTTTAAACCTTATTTTAATTTTAAAGATGTTTATGTTATTAAAATGATAAAACTTTTTGCGCCCGGAATTTTCGGAGCGAGTATTTATCAAATCAATCTGCTCGTTTCTACGGCTTTCGCGGGAGCGATTGGAGAAGGCAGAGTTTCGGCGGTTACTTTTGCAAACAGAATTCATGAATTCGTTTTGGGAGTTTTTGCCGTGAGTATCGCAACCGTTATGCTTCCAACTTTAAGCAAATTATTAGTTGACGGAAAAAAAGAAGATGCAAAAGACACTTTGGGTTATTCTTTAAGATTAGTCGCTTTGATAACCGTTCCCGCGACTTTCGGATTTATTATTTTAGGAAAAGAAATTGTAGAAACGATATTTCAATACGGAGCTTTTTCTTCCAATTCTACTTTTTTGGTTTCAAGCGCTTTACGATATTTATCTTTGTCTTTATTTTTTGTGGCAAGCTATAGAATAATCGTTCAGTCATTTTACGCTATGAAAGATATGAAAACTCCCGTATATACCGCTTTTTTTTCTTTTATAATAAACGCCGTTAGCAATTATTTATGCGTTTATATTTTTCGTTTCGATATAATAGGAATTTCAATTTCGAGCGTATCTGCAAATATAATTTCTTTTTGCATTTTATATATTTTATTAATGAAAAAAATGAATACAAAAACTATAATAAATAAAAAAATCGGAATTTTCAAAACTTTTTTATCGAGTTTATTAATGGGAATGTCGGTTTTTTCTCTACAATATTATTTTCTTTTAAATTCGCAATATTCAAAAATTATTTTTATTTTAATAGTTTTTCTAATAATATTTATTGGAGTAATTA
>NZ_JBNMIZ010000151.1:0-6686 GCF_050873525.1 Brachyspira sp.
ATATTATATATATTATATTTGATAAAAGCTATAAAAGAAAATAATTAATTAAGAATAGAATAAAATTAAATAAATATACTTGATACAATAATCATTTTAATATAATATAACTTAATCAATTTATTAGTTTTTAATTTTTGATTTATATTTATTAAAGAGGAAAAGTAGAATGAAATATCCAGAATTTTTAACGCCTTTCGTATTCTCGCCGAATATTCCAATAAGATGGTATGGGCTTATGTATATAGTCGGAATAATCGTTTCCTGTTTGGTTTTAAGTCGCATAAAAAAGAAAGGATGGATTAAATATAACGACTCCGATAACGGCGGAGTTTACGACATGGTTTTTTACGGCGCAGTCGGGGCGATAGCGGGCGCAAGATTAGGTTATTTTTTATTTTATTCTCCCGCTACTTTTTTGAAACCTTGGGAAATATTAGGAATAAATTTTGACAACGGAATAAGTTTTTCGGGTTTTGCGGGAATGTCTTTTCATGGCGGATTTATAGGAATGTGTATTTCGTTAATTATTTTCAGCAAAAAATATCATTATAGAATTTTGGATATAGGCGACCATGCCACTTTGCCATCGAGTTTATGTTTATTCTTCGGACGGATTGGAAATTTTATGAATGCGGAACTTTACGGAAGAGTGACGGATTCTTTTATCGGAATGCAATTTCCTCTTTACGATTCTGTCGGCGGATACGAAAGATGGGTTGCTATGTTTCCAGCGATAAGACCTTATACGGAAGCGAGACATCCTTCGCAATTATACGAGGCTATATTGGAAGGATTGGTTTTGGCTTTAGTTTCTTATTTTATTTTATATTTGAGTCAAAAAAATAAAAAAATAAAAACGGGAACGAGATTATGGGTTTGGATGTTATTATACGGATTGTTTAGAGCTTTTATAGAACAGTTTGCAAGAGATATAACGGAATGGACTATAGGACCGATAACTTCGGGAGCTATATATTCTATATGTATGGTTATAGTCGGAACGGTAATGCTGATTTATACTTACGCTAAAAAATCCGATTAAACTAAAAAATTAATTAAATGGAAAATAAAATGGTTTATGAAATATTTTCAAATAGATTGTCTATCGGAATTATCTCGTATTTCGTATTTATAATGTCTGCGAGCGCTCATGAATATTCTCATGCAAGAGTGGCTTATAATTTCGGCGATAAAACGGCGCGGGATTTGGGTAGACTCACTTTGAATCCACTTGCTCATATTGATATTTTAGGGACGGTAATTTTGCCTTTGCTTGCCGCTTTTACTGGAATTCCAATAATCGGATGGATGAAAGCCGTTCCCGTTAATCCGAATCATTTTAAGAATTTTGAAAGAGACCAGGCGATAGTTTCGTTTGCGGGACCTTTTGCGAATTTAATACTCGCTTCGATTTCTTTTTTGATAATGAAGATTCTTACATTTTCGATTAACGGAGTATTTATCATAAATAAATTAATAATTTTCATGCAGACAAACGAAAATATTGTAACGAATATGGTTTTAAATATAATTCCGATTTTTCTCGCAATGCTCTTAATGTTTTATATAATAAATATAATGCTTATGTTTTTTAATCTTCTGCCGTTTCCTCCTTTGGACGGCGGATGGATATTGAGATTCTTTTTATCTCCGAAAGGAAAAAATACTTACGACAAAATATATCCTTACGGTTTTTTGATTTTATACGCTTTATTATTTTTTGGAATATTAAGAACTATCTTGTCGTTTATACAAAATATATCGAGCTATTTATTGGGCGACACTTTTAAGACGATTTTATCTTTATAATTTTTATTTAGACTTTGATTTTCCAATCTCTCCAATATGCCACCAGTTCCATTTTGGAGAATAAAACATATATTCTATTGAAAAATTAAAAGTCGAAGTGTTTGGAATATTTCCGCTTCCCCAGACTATTTTATTATAAGAAGCCGTCATATAAAGAAAATCCGATATTGTGGCTTTAACTTTTACGAAAGGCTCAACATAAGTAAAATCTAAACTGCTCCTATACGGAAACAAATAACTTACTCCCGTGTATATCGTTATAAAAGGCGAAGTTATAAGTTCCACTCCAGCGATTATCTCTCCGTAATTTAATATATCGGTAAGAAGATTATCTCTTGTATCAAATATATAACAGAATAAAAAATTAACGGGAATAACTTTCGGAACTCCAGCTATCATAAAATTGCCGTAAAAATTAAAATTATCTTTAGTTTGTTCGTATAAAAAAGAACTTTTGGCAAAACTATAACTAAATCCGACTTTAACTCCCAAAGACAAATACCAGTCGAGCATTGTAACTTTAATATTTGCATCGACATCCTTAAAACCGAAACTGTCCGTCATATTCGTCATCGCCGTCAAATCGTTTCTTGAATCCTGCCTTTGATATAGAAAACTTGCGGAAGCTCCAATCTCAATAAATCTAATCGGACGAATGCTAAAAAAAGGAGCTAAAGTAAAATAAATATCTCTTCTGCTTATATTCGGGTTATAAGGGTCCAAGATATATAATTTTCCATCGTTTTGAAACCAAGAATTATACTCTTCGAATACTCCGCCCAAACCTATAGAAAACATTTTATTTTTTTGTATTAAAGGCGAAATATCAAAATAATAATCGTTTCTAATCGCAAATAAATAATTAGAAAATAATGCAAATATAAAAAAGAAATATATAAAATACTTTTTCATAAATTATTTTTCGCTCTTTCCAAGATTTTCAACAAGTGAAAGATTTTTTTCTATATTATACCTATATCTTAAATCCGTTGTCAATATTTGGTATCTTTGTTGAGTTTTCGCTTCTATAACCAAAGTTTCCAAAGCTTTTTGCGCTTCTGCATAAGGAAGAGAATCTATTCTGTATAATTTTCCATACTGTTCGTAAACTTGATTTATCTCTTCTTCCGTTGGTTCTGGAATTGTAGCCCTTATCGTTTTGTCTATATAATGAGCGACAACGGCGGCTCTCGTAATATAATTTTCAATCGCTTTCGCTTCGGGATTATCGTAAAAACCGATTTTATTCGCTTCGTATATCATTATCTCTCTTGCGACAAAAGCCTTAAACATATTGTCTCTCGCCTGAACTCTCAAAGCGGCTGGAATATTTTGTCCAGATTCGCTTGATTGTCTTAAAGCCTGATTAAACATTTCGTTAAAATTCGATAAAGCTATTTGTTTATCGTCAATAGTCACGCATGGGTCTTTAGTCGAAGAATATTCAAGTTTATAATTTGTTCTCGCTTCGCTAATGATTCTGTCGTATTCTTTTTGCATTCGCTCTTGCAGTATCGTAGTTTCTATAGCCGTTGCGACTTGCTCGTATCGGACATTATTTCCTCCTGCCGCCTGTATTCTTTCTCTATTATTATTAAAAAATCGTCTCTTCTCTTCTTCGGTCACGACATTGAAATCGTCTCTTAAATTTTTTTGCATATATAATTGAGCGATTTGATTATCTCTTTCTTTTGAAATAGTTGAAGTCAATTCTTCGTCTTTATCCAAACCCTCCTCAACCGCTATAATATATACTAATTCCTGTTCGATAAGCTGGGACGCAAACTGCCATAATTGTAAATCGTTCGTAAGAAGCATATTTAAATTTTCGGTGGGAAGTCCTCTCAAAACGACTATATTTGAAAGTTCGCTCATAAAATCATTAACCGTGAGAAGTTTTTTTTCTTCTCCCTCTGAATTTCTTATTCTTATAACCCAATCATTATCTTGAGCATGTAAACATAATGTAGAAATAAAAATATAAATTATAAAAATAAAGAATTTTCTAAAAATCGTCATCGGATTCCTGCCTGCCTCTAAACAAATTGATTATAGATTTTATTATATTCGCTATACTTAAATTTTCCGTCCAGCCTCTTGCGGCGGAAGTAAAATTATATACGCTGTTTGTTATATTGTCGAAAGCGTCATGCATATCGTCCAAAGTTCTTTTAGTTTTCTCCGTTTCCGAGTCGACAAAAGAAGCTATATTATTAATTTTATCGCTAATCGATTCCATATTATCGAGTATTTTATCGAATCTATTTGTAAATCTGAAATAACTTGCAAGCAGAATAAAAAATATGGCAAGCGACAAAATCAATATGGCTATCGCAATGAAAGCTAAAGATATAGCTATGACATTTATTTGAAATACGATATCTTCCATAATTTAACGATTAACTTTATTTATATTATTAACTATCCGCTTCCGATTTTTTTCTTCTTTTATCAAGAAAATCGTTCGTTTTTTCTTTGCCTTTTTCGTAGAGTTCCGTAGTTTTCAAAACGCCTCTATGATATAAATCGTCCACTTTATATTTTAAGTTATCAATAGTTTCTTTAATATCTTCTCTCGTTTCTTCTCCAGCTTTTGGCGCAAATAAAACGCCCAACGCAACTCCAGCGGTTACTCCCAAAATGAATGAAAATAATCCCGATACTTCTTTAGACATAATATATCCTCCTGTCTTATCTTTCTTATTTTTATTTATTTTTATAAATATTAAATTCAATTTAATTTTTTGTCAACCTGTAAAAAATATAAATTTATTCAAATACTGCCAAATTAAATATATATTATAACTTTATAATTTAAAACAATAATTCCGAAAATATGATATAATATATTTTATTAAAATTAATGAAATTAAATTATTTATAAAACAATTTAAGGAAAAAATTATGTCAAAGATAAAGATTAAAAAATCGCATGAAAGAAACGGTTTAATGAGTAAATTTTTAGTTCCGTTTGCAATATTTTTAGGAATAGTCACTATAAGTATGTATATAATTTATAGACCTCAATATAGAGGATTATTTTTGAATAATATTAATACAAAAATGAAAGATGCATCTGAAGAAGTTTTAAAATGGGCTGCTTCTTATTATTCAGAAATAGATATAATAGAATCATATACAAAAAGTTCGATAAACAGCAACGATATGTTCGCGGCTTTTTCAGATATTATGAATAAAAATAAAGAAATTATTGATATATATTTTGGGAATACGATTCCAAAATATAATGATGGCGGAATATTTATAAATTTAATCGGAAGTAAACCAGACTATAATCATACAACAAGGGAATGGTTTACAAGAGCGGTAAACGATAGAGGAGTTTATATTGTCTCAAGAATAGCCTCCACAGGAGAGCGATTAATAACGCTTACAAAAGCCGTTTATACTAACGGTTATCTTAAAGGAGTTGTAGGCGTAGATGTATCTCTTGCCAAAATTACAGAAACTATTTCAGAACTTGGGGGGGGGGGACGGAAAATTCCGAAATAAATATAATAATGACAAACGGAATGTATGTTACCCATAGAGATAGTAAATATATTTTAAACGAAAAAAATACTATATTCTCAAATCCTTTATTTTCAGATTTTCAAAGCGCAATTTCAAGCAAAAATAATTTGATAGAAGTAAAAGGCAAAGAATGGGCTGGCGTTCAGAGTATAGAAAACATGCCATGGCTTATAGCTGGACATGGAACTACCGCTTACTTCGATAATCTCATGCGAAGGCTAATAATGGTTTTAATTATTGTTATTGTTGCTTTCATGGGAATAGAAACGATTTTAGTAACAGTAGTCGTTCGTCCTTTATCGGAATCATTGAATAGAGCGATAAGTATTATTACAAATATGGGACAAGGGGATTTTAACGCGAGATTTGAAAAGAAACTTTTAGATAAAAAAGACCAAACAGGCGCCCTCACAAATTCTATAGACGAGATGCAAAGAAGAATCGGTTCGGTAATTTATAAAATAAAACAAGGAATAGATGTAATAAATAACGAGATAAGCAAGATATCGGAAGGAAGTTCCAATTTATCAGATAGAAGCAATTCACAGGCGGCGGCGTTGGAAGAATTGGCAAGTTCAATCGAAGCTTTATCATCTTCTTTGAAAGAAACGGCAAGGAGAGCGTCCGAAGCGAAAAACATGAGCGCAAAAGCATATTCCAATACGAAAAGCGGAGTCGAAGCGGTTATGCAGACGGCAGAAAACATGAAAGAGATTTCCGAATCGAGCAAAAAAATCTCCGACATAACGAAAATGATACAGTCTATTGCTTTTCAAACAAATATACTCGCTTTGAACGCGGCGGTTGAAGCTGCGAGAGCTGGTGAACAAGGGAGAGGTTTTGCGGTAGTCGCAAGCGAGATTCGTTCTTTGGCTCAAACGGTTAATGACGCTGCAAGTAATATAACGAATATAGTTGAAGATACGGTAAATAAAATAGAGATAGGAAATGAATCTGTCGCTCAATCTTCGGAACTTTTAAGCGAGATAGAGAAATCGGTAAATGAAGTTTCGGAAGTGTTGACGGGAATATCAAATTCGGCTATTCAAGAAGAGGACGGAATAGAGCAGATAAATCAAGCGGTAATGGAATTGAATAATATAACGCAGGAAAATTCAAATATGGCGCAGGACAGCGCAATGTCGAGTAAAGAAGTTTCTGACAGAACGGAAAATATGGTTGATGAGATTTCTTATTTCAAATTCAAAAGCGATAAGAAATAATAATTTATAAATTTATTACTATATTTAAAAAATCAAATTTTAATTATGTCTTTATAATTTTAAAACAATAATTCCGAAAATATGATATAATATATTTTATTAAAATTAATGAAATTA
>NZ_JBNMIZ010000152.1:0-6620 GCF_050873525.1 Brachyspira sp.
ACAATACAAGCTTTGCTTTGCTTTGCTTTGCTTTGCTTTGCTTTGCTTAACAAAATTACAGTATTGTTTATTTATGATATTTTTATATTTCATTGTTTCTCAACTTTAATAATTTTTAATGAAGTATAGCATGGATTAAAAATTTGTCAATGGTTTAAAATAAAAAAATTATGTCATTGAAATTTTTAATTAATCTGTCATTGCGAGCTTTCGCAAGAAAGCGTGGCAATCTACTATTAATAAAACTAAATTTTAAAATAAAATTCTATTTTAATTGGATTACTTCGGATTTTTGCCAAAGGCACGCCTACGGCGACAAATCCTCGTAATGACGGCGTCATTTAAATGTCATTGCTAACATTTCTAATGCGAAGCAATACAAAAAGACTAATATTTATTGACAAGTTTTATTATTCTTATATAATTACATAATCACTTTTTTAATTGAGAGATTTTATGAATTATGAATATTTTAGAAAAATCAAAAACGCAAAATATATTATTCAAAATATGTAGAATTTTATTAATGTCTTTTATTTTATTTTCAAAATTATATTCCCAGACAAATTTGGATTACGAATTTAAAAATCCTTTCAGAGTTTACGAAGTCGACAAATATTACATGGGCTGGCAGGACCCGAGAGCGTTTATCGGAAGATTATTATTTGCCAAAAATTTCGATGTTGAAAAGAATTTAATGACAATTTCTCCCGAAGCAAATTGGGATTTCAAATCGGTTGCCGTATATATCGAAGGAAGAATTGCAAGCGAAATAATGTTTTATAGAAATAAATATTTTTCGGTTGGAATGGGCGCTGGAATGGAAATTTCAATACTCGGAAGAAAAAGCGGATTATTCGATGTTTACGATTTTTCGGGGCAGTTCGATTTATTTGCGGATTTATGGCTTCAAAATCTTACGGGAATAAATTTGAAAATAAGATTTATTCCAATGTATCATCAATCGACACATTTGGTTGACGGATTTAAGGGCGATGTTCATATAAAAAGCGGAAGCAGTTATGAGTTCGCCTCCGTTTCGACTTATTATTATATAAATCGTTTCACAATATACGGCGGAATAGAATTTTCTTATAACGCGGTTGGAAATAGTCCGCAGTTATTTAGATTTCACACGGGATTTGATTATAGACTGCCAATATATAAAGAAATTAATTTTATAACGGGAATAAATGTAGGCGCGATTTTGGATAAAAAAGACAGATTGGAATTGATAAAAGAAAATTGGCATGCATCGGTTAATGTTGCCGCGGGAATAGAATTTTATAGATATTCTATAGCCTTGAAATTCGGATACGGTAAACCGAGAGGTGCTTCTAGTTATTTCGGATATGAATCAAAAATCGGCGCGGAAATTAGTTTATTATTTTAGTTTTTATTATTTCCAAGTTTATTTTTAACGAACGAACTTAAAATATTTAATTCTTCTATAGTGGATTTTGCCGCTTCGCGATTTTGATTTTCAACTTCTTCGTAAACTTCTTTTCTAAAAATCTTAACGGTTTTCGGAGCGTTTATTCCGAGTTTTATTTGGTCGCCTCTTATATCGACAAGCATTATTTCTATATTGTCTCCGATGACTATACTTTGATTAATTTTTCTCGAAAGCACAAGCATATTTAATTTTTTCCCTTTTTATCATGTTCATTATCATCTTCGGACAGTATAAAATGCTTTGTGGAATATTTATCTCCCAAAGCGGTGCATTGTTTAGCCTTATGATTCTTAATATTAAAAACTATCGGCGCTATAAGGTTTGCCGTCATGGATTTCAAATCGCCGTTTGGAATCGTTACTATCGTTAATAAATATATATCCGATTCGCTTTCTATACTCAATGATTTTATATCTTCGTCATGTATATCGGGCTGATAATCTTTAAATACTAAAAACGGGTCTATAAGTATAAAGCAAATATTTTTATCGTCTTTAGACTGAAGTATTTTATAAGTTCCTTCGCTGTCCATATTGACGAGATAAAATTCATCATAATCTTCAAAAGCCAAAATGCTTCCGTCAAGATGATAGAGAGTTTTATCGGAAACTTCTATTTTACCCAATATTCTGGATTCTATTTCAGGCATAAATTAAATTCCTTTGATTAAATAAAAATATGCAGATAAAAATATGATTATAAAATTTATTATCTTAAATAATCCATAAGAGTTCTGCCTAATAATCTTCCCGCAGTTTGTAAAGAAGCGTTATGCGCGTATTGCCACAAATTGAAATTAACAATTTCTTCGGCATAATCTATATTTTCGTTTTTTGCCAAAGCCTCTTCTATTGCCAATTTCTGGTCTTCAAAATTCGTAAGCCCCATATCAAGTCTTGTCACTTTTGAAGAAGCGTTAGCCTGAACCGTAAGAACATTATCTATTGCGCTGTCGATATAACCTAAAGCCTCGCTGCCAATCGCTCTGACATCATCGTTAAGCATAGCGTCTCTTAAATATATCAATGTTTCAAATACGGATTTTCCCGTCACCAAAGCGCTCGGTTCGTAATTATTTTCGTAAGTATTTCCCGCTCCCGCTCTAACCAAACCTATATCCTGCAAAACCGTTCCGCCCGCCAAATCCTGCAAAAGTATTTTATGAGGAGTCGAAGTTCTTAATTGTATTACTTTAGCGCCGCCTCTCAAATCTCCTATGCTAGCTCGGACATTTCCGTTCGCATCGTTTATTCTTTCCACTATAGCCTCGATATTGTCGCCTTGTTTAATTCTAATCGTCAAATCGTCTATCATAATATCCTGATTTTCCGAAGCTATATAATTTGCCGCATCCGTAGTTGACATTATTTCCATATTAGTTCCCCAGAAAATATAATTTCCCGGAGTTCCGACATTCATATACTGCCCGTTTTCCACTTCTCTATTTTGTTTATTAGCGTCTCCTTCATACATAACGGATTTTATTATTGAGCGTCCCGCTTTTTCGTCATGCGAATAAAAAGCTCTGAAAGGTTCGGTTTTTACGCTCGTTCCAGAAAATATAAATTCTCCTTTGCTTTGAGTTTTTGAAATATCGTAAACTCTTTCAAGCATTTCTTCTATTTCCATAGCCATTTTATTTCTATCTTCCGCCGAATAAGTGCTGTTCGCTCCTTGAACCGCCAAATCTCTCGCTCTCGCTAAAGCTTGAGTTATAGAACTCATAGAATCATGCGCCACATTTAATCTTTCTTTTCCGTCCACAATATTATTTTGATATCTATTCAAAGATGACATTCTCGTTCTATAATAAATTGAATTAATCGTTGAAGTAACATTTTGATGAGGATATTGCACTCTCTGTCCAGTCGACAATCTCGTTTGAGATGCTTCCAACTCGGTATAATTTCTTTTTATATTGCTAACCGTTCTATTAAATTGGGCTTGTTCTGTAACTCTCATTTTTATCTCCTTACGACTTTCGCCGATAAAAAATATAATTATTCTTTTTTATTTTCGTAATAATTTAAAATCGCTTTATTATTTTTTTATTTTTGTTTTGAAAATTTGAAAATTGAATTTATTGATTTTTAGAAATTTATTTTAAGAATATAATTAATTATCGGAATTGATATTTATAAAAATTAAATCGCTCAGACAATAATTTATTTTCAAATTAATTTAAAATCGCGATTCTTAATTTTAAAGACTAACCTTCCGATAATCAATGATAGATTTTGTAAGGTTGTAATTTATGTATTTTAATATTAGGCTGAAAGCGGGAATTTTTTACGGAACGATATTAATTGGAATAATTTTTACCGTATTTATATTCGTTTTTAGTCCTAAAGGTTTTAGAAATATCGATTCAAAAAAAGAACTTCTAAAAATTAGAAAAGAAAAAGTAGCCGAATTAAACAGGCAAAAAATAAGGCTTACCAACAATATAGAAAGATTAAAAACCGACAGAGAATATATACTTTCTTACGCAAAAACTTTCGGATATTTGGATAGTTCAAAAAACGAAAAAATAATTAAAATAATTAAAGACGAAGAAGTTAAAGATATTCCCGCAGCTCCCGTTCAAAAGTATTCTTCCGAAAAAGAAATAAATATAAATGTAAAAAGAATAATTATTTTATCGTTCGCAGTTTTGGTTATTTTCTTTATAATCTGTTTTAACAAACAAAAATATTCTTCCAATCAAAATATCAATAACGGCTAAATTAAATCGCTAATAAGGATAGCTTAAAGAAAACATAAATCCAGCGTCTCTATTTATAGGTTCGTAATAAGGGACGAAATTAAAACTCATTCCCTCTTTTTTCTTTCCGTAAACTCTCTGATAACTGTCGTAAGCCACCGCGACTCCAAAAATTACGCCCGCAGTCACTTCAAATATAGTTGTCGAAATCCATAAAGATTTATATCTCGCTCGTCCAGAAGTAGAAGGCTGAACGAAGGTATTTTCCAGAGCGTCCAAACCGAATACCAAAAAAGACGCGTAAGTGTATGACAAAAAACTTGACAATATAAAAGTAACTTCCGTATATCTGAAAGGATGGCTTCTATAAGGATTTTCTATTTCAACGGGAGAAGTAATGACTCCGCTTTGATTTATAATATTAGTTCCGCTCATTTCAAAAAAAGAAATCGAGTTATTTGTAATCTTCAAATTATTTGAATTATCTATATTGTTCGTATTATTTCTGTCTATGGAATATTCCGAACTGACTTCATGATTTTCTTCAATAATTGGCGCTTGATTAGTTTCGTTAGTTCCTAAATCTTTTGCCTTATCGGAAAAATAAAAATCTGCGAATGCAAATCTGCTTATTATTAAAAATATTATTATTATATAAAATCTCATTATAAAAGTCCGTATATTCCTATCATAAAATCAAATCCCGTCAAATTAACCGTTTTAATTTTTTCGGGCAATTGAAAACTGTTTCCGTCATAATAAGTTCCCGCATTAATCGGATTGGTATAAAGTCTATAGCCTACTCCGAAATTAAATCCTAAAGTGTCTTTTATATTATATTGAATCACCGCCATAAGCCCCAATCCTAAAAGAATATCGTTCGATGTAATTTTAGATTCGTTTGGAATTGAAGTATAACTGTCGATATAATAATCGCCGCCGCTCACATTTCCAATATCGGTAAAAGTCACTCCGATTCCAAGATGCGGAATAAACACAAACCTGACAACTTCTTTATAAATATTGACATTAATATCAAAATTAAATCTTATATCGATTCCGTAGCTCGATTTGAAAAAGTCGCCGAATAATAATCCAAAACTCAAATTGGGCGAAAATATATTATTCTCATATCCGATTTTCAAATGCATTCCCAAAGCGAAATCGTTTTTATTTAGATTAATATTTAACTGTCCGCTATTTGTAGTGCCTTGATAAGTTTTTTGAACAGGTTTAATTTTATAAGAGGAATAATTAATATTGAATCCTATCAAAAAATTTCCAATATGAGTTTCTCTCGCTATATCTCCCGCTTGAATATTGTTTCCTCGCGATATTTTTGCAATCGAATATTCTCTTCCCAAATCTTTTATTCTTAAAGTTCCTTTTTCTTTATATTCTCCTTCAATAATATTTCCCGAAGGCAAAACTATATCTTCCGCTTTTGAATAAACTTTGAATCTCGTATTTTTATTTATTCCATGTTTGCTTCCCGCAAATAAAATCACATTTCCGTCTTTTATGTCGGATATTTTCAAAATGATTTTAAAAACATTTTTCATTTTGCTTTCCACTTGAATAGCCAAATCGTTGCATGCTTCGTCTAAAGCCGCTTCTCTCAACGCTATAGAAGGATATCTGCTTATTGTGTAATATGCCGAACCAGAAATTTTTGAAGAATATAATATTTTCGTAGTTTCGACATCGACTATTTGCAAAATCAAATCTACATTCGCATAAATATTTCCGCTTCCCGTTTCAATATCGTAATCAAAAGTCGAGTTTGCCGAAGTTATTCTTCCCGTTATCGCTTTACTGTAGCCGTAAATTTTTCCAACTTCTATAACCTGCTTTTCGGTAATTCCCGTTAATTGAAGTTCCATTTCTTTTAAGTATTTATCCAAATTCGCTCTGTCGACAATATTAAATCTATTCATTCTCGTTAATGAATTTTCTATAAGCGAAGTAACTTTTTTTCCTAAATCTTTTCTATATTCCGTTGAAACATCTTCGATTTCAAAAACGGCGATATTTTCTTTAACATATCTATCCGTTATTTCTTTATCGATACTTTGGGAAAATAAATAAGTATGAAATATTATAAAAAATAAAAAAATCGTTTTTTTCATTATCTATAGCTATAAAATTATAATTTATTAATTTAATAAAGTCTTTCTAATATTATGTTTATATTATATCAATATATTAAAAAAATCAAATATTATTTCATAGCGATTTATAAATAATATCTAAAAATTAATTTCAATATATTAATAAATAATTTGTATATTTCGCTTGACAAACTCTAAAAAATATACTATAATATAAATACCTTAAATAAATTTTTTGGAGGCAAAAAATGAAAAACAACAAAAATTACTGTAAATTCGTTAGTCAAGTCAAGTCAAGTCAAGTCAAGTCAAGTGCTAAAATTGTATCTTTAATCGCATTATTATTAAT
>NZ_JBNMIZ010000153.1:0-6442 GCF_050873525.1 Brachyspira sp.
ACATTATACAATACTACATTAATATTTTTAGATTTTATAAAATTAAAAAAATTATAAAAGGCTTGTATAATGAAAAACAATATAAAAGATATTATGGATACTATAGTCGGCGAATGCAGAAATTTCAAACATACATTAAAAGAAATTTTATACGCGATAGTTATAGTATTTCTTATAAACACTTTTTTAATACAGAACTATCAAATACCGACTGGTTCTATGATTCCGACAATAATGCCCGGCGACAGATTATTTGCAAATAGATTCGTTTACGGAGTCAAATTTCCTTTCACGGACGGACTTTTGGGTTATAGGCTTCCAAAAATTAAATCGCCTCAAAGGGGAGATTTGGTTGTTTTCAGAGCGCCGCCTTCTTCAACTTTCGGCTGCGAATCCGCCATGCCTTATTACGAGCCTTCGCCTTTAGTTCAATTATTAAAATTGCCGATTATGATATTTTCGATTACTCCGTTTACCTGGGACCCGAGATTTTTATTAGCCGATTTTATAGGAGAAAAACTTACGGGCGGAAAACATTTAGCTCCAATGCCTTTATTCTTCGGACTTAAAACGGTTGATTTGGACCCGAGAAAAGAATTCGTAAAACGAGTTATTGCCACCGCTGGAGAAACGGTAGAATTAAGAGATAAAAATATATTTATAGATGGAGCGCAAGTGGAAGATAAATGGGGATATTTCTTTTACGGAGAGAGAGAATTTTATCCGATTATCGACATATACGGACCAGTTTATGTTCCTAAAAGAGGCGACACGATAATATTCAGAAAACTTGTAGACAGAGCGGATTATTATAACGACACTTCTTCTTTTGAAGTTTATATAAACGATAAAATAGTAAGCGATGATGTAAAGCTATGGTTTTGGATGAATATATATATTCCAAATACTGGAAATAATGAGGAAGAATTTATATATACCGTTCCCGAAGATTATTTTTTTGTAATGGGCGATAATAGAGACCAAAGTTGCGACAGCAGAATGTGGGGGCTTGTTCCTTATAGATTGATAAAAGGACAGCCGATGATAGCTTGGATACAATCGAAAAGACCCGCGGATGTGGAAAAGCAGGGATTTTTTAAATACTTTATAATTAAATAAAATAAAATTAGAAAATAATATGTATGAGCAAATTTCCGAGGAGACATTAAAAGAATTATTTAAAATTTGGAAAGTAAAAAACGCGGAAGAATTAAAAAATAAATCTTCAAATATTTCGCTCGTTTCTTTTAAATTTTATAAACTGCCGATAGAATCAAAAAATATAATTTATTATCTTTTAAAAAACGAAGGCAAAGGATTAAGTTCCATCGATATAGCTTACTCGCTTCGCTATTCGCCGAAACAACTGCCGACATTTTTTAATTTTGTAGAATATATAAAAGATTCGGGATTAATATATGTGAGAATGAGAAGAAGAAGATTGACATCGGGAGACGATATTTTATTTTTTCTTCCAAACATAAAGGAAATAATTGAAAATATAATTTTGGAAGAATTAAAAATTAAAAATCATATCTACATTGAATATAACGAAAACATATATAAAAAATATTTCAAAAATATAATTTCAATATACGAAAACGGACGAGTTTTTGAAAAAGATAAATTAAAAATATCGGACGAAGATTTATCAGATTTATGCAATGCAAATATATTATGCATTTATTTTTACGAAGAAAATTTTAAAACTTATATTGGAATAAATAATAATAAAGTAATAGAAAAAATAGAAAATAGCTTTGACGAAAATATTTATTCTTCGGCTTTCATTTATAATCATATAAATATTTTGAACGATATTGAAACTTTGCTTTACGAAGCGGACTGTCAAAAATTAAATATTGACGATATTGACATTAAATTTTTAAGTTTCAATGTAAGAGCGGGTATCATAGCGAATATTTGTTTGAAATTGGATTTGATAAAATTAGACAATCGAGGATTTATTTTGCTTGAATACGATAATATAAAAAATTATTTTTCGGAAAATTTGGAAAATAGAATTGAAATTATCTCAAAAAGATTTTATAAAAATTATTATCCTCATTATAAAAAAATTTTAAAAGCGCTGGAATATAATAATATAATATCGAAATCAAAATTATTTTTAGAATTAAAAGAAAAATATAATATCGTTTTAAATAACGAAGATTATAACAATCTTTTATATTCCATGTTTTTGCTCGGATTTTTGGAAGCGTCTTTTTACGAAGAGGCGATTATATCTTTGAAAAATGTTTACTATAATAAAAATAATTTAAGTAAAAAATGTTTCATAAACAGCAATTTTGAAATGACTTTAATCAATCATAATTTATTTTCAAACGATTTTATTTATATGTGCAATTTATATTTTGAACTCGATAGTAAAGAAACGGTTTACACTTACACAATGACGGAAGATAAAATATTGAAAGGAAAAACTATAATAAATAATCCGAATTCAAAATATAGTTTTTATAATTTTTTAAATATTTTAAAAGAAACTTTGGAAAAAAATTCAGTAAGCATTCCAAAGCATATCGAAACGAATCTTAAACGGTGGTATGAAAGAGGAATAATATCTTCAATATACGAAAATGTCACGCTTATTAATATAAAAAATCAAAATAAAATCGAAGAGATAATTTGCGAGGCTGAAAGAAAAGGAATAAATATAATTAAACTTAACGAAGAATACTGCATGCTGAAATCGAATTCTATGAGCAAGAAATCTTTAATTAAATTTTTAAGACAGAGAAGAATAATAATAACTTTTTAAACTTTAATAATTATGACAGACTATTTAAATAAAGAAACTTACAATTTTTATTTGCCCGAAAATTTAATCGCGACAACTCCGAATTACGACAGAGATAAATGCAAATTAATGACAATGAATATTGAAACGGGAAAAATCGAACATAAATTTTTTTACGATATAATATATTATCTTAAAAAAGACGATATTTTAGTTTTGAACGACAGCAAAGTTATTCCCGCGAGAATATACGCAAAAAAGAAAACTGGCGGAATCGTTGAAATACTTCTTTTGCAAAAAATTAACTCGGATGAAAATTTTTGGGAATGTTTGATAAAAGGAAAAAATATAAAAGAAAAAGATATTTTATTTTTAGATTATGATAATATAGAAGCGATTATTGAAAAAGATAATATTTCTACAAAATTAATCAGATTTTCAAAACCGATAAATAGCGAAATTCTGAATAATATTGGAAATATTCCTCTTCCGCCTTATATAATTCAAAATAGAAAAAAAAGAGGAGAGAGCGAATATAACGATAAAGATAAAGAATTCTATCAAAATATTTACGCAAAAAATGAAGGAAGTATTGCATCTCCGACTTCGGGACTTCATTTTACAAACGAACTTTTGAATAAAATAAAAAATATTGGAATTGAAATTTGTTATATTACTTTGCATGTCGGTTTTTCAACTTTCAATCCGCTTAAAGAAGATAATCTTAAAAATCATATAATGCATGAAGAAAAATTTATTATCGAAAAAGCAACCGCCGATTTGATAAAAGAATCAAAAAAAATTGGAAGGCGAATAGTCGCATGCGGAACTACGGTGGCGAGAGTTTTGGAAAGCGAATTTGAAAATAAAGATTTTAAAAGATTAAAAGGCGCTACAAATATTTTTATTTATCCGCCTTATAAATTCAAATGCATTGACGCTTTAATAACGAATTTCCATACTCCGCATTCCACACTTTTGGCTATGGTAAGCGCTTTCGCGGGATACGATAATATAATGAACGCTTATAAAACTGCTATAGAAAATAATTACAGATTTTTTTCCTACGGCGATGCGATGTTTATGTATTAAGTAAAATATTAATTAATCAAATATTTTGTTTTTTATTTTATTTCATTTTGATATATAATCTTATTATTATTGAATAGAGGAAATTTATATGGCAGAGAATAAAACAAATAAAGAATTGGCATTTGAAGGAATTAAAGGGCTTGTTGAAAAGTTTGAAAATAATTATAAGCAGTTTCATGCGAGCGATTATAACGAAACTTTGACGAGGCAGGATTTTATTAATCCGTTTTTCGAGTATTTGGGATGGGATATTTCAAATAAACAAGGCTATTCGCAGACTTATAGAGAAGTTATTCATGAAGATAAATTGAAGATTGGTAAAGAGACAAAAGCTCCCGATTATTCTTTTAGAATTGGCGGGAATAGAGTATTTTTTGTGGAAGCGAAAAAACCGAGTTTGAATTTGAAAGAGGATTCGGATGCGGCTTATCAAGTGAAACGATACGCTTGGAGCGGAAAATTAGCTGTGAGTATTTTGACGGACTTTGAAGAGTTTGCAATTTACGACTGTTCTAAAAAACCTTCGCCCAACGATAAAGCCTCGATGTCGAGAGTAGAATATATAAATTATAAAGATTATTTAAATAGGTTTGATTTTTTATACGACACATTTGCAAAAGAAAATGTATTGAAAGGCTCTTTGGAAAAATATAATGCCGAAACGAAAAATAAAAAAGGAACGGAAAGCGTAGATATTGATTTTCTTAATTCGCTCGATAATTTGAGGACAAAATTGGCTTCGAGCATAAGCAAATTAAATAATTTGCCTGAAAGAGATTTGAATTTTGCGGTTCAGCATATAATCGACAGAATAATATTTTTGAGAGTGGCGGAAGATAGAGGAGTTGAGAATTATGGAGATTTGCGGGAGGCTTGTAGTAATAATCGGATTGCTTCGGCAGAGCCTCGCAATGACAATGAAGTTAAGGATTGCCACGCCTCACTTCGTGAGGCTCGCAATGACGGTGGAGTAAATCGTCATTCGCCAAAGGCGTCCCGTTGGAACGAGGACAAAGTCCGAAGTAATCCAATTAATAATAGCGTAAATTATTATAAGAATATAGTTGAGATTTTTAAGAAGGCGGACGGGAAATATAATTCGGGGATTTTTGATTTTAGGAAAGACGAAATAACGCAAAATATAAAAGCGGAGAATAAAATAATTAAGGAAATAATTAACGATTTGTATTATCCAAAAAGTCCTTATGAGTTTTCGGTAATATCGGTGGAAATTATAGGGAATGCATACGAACAGTTTTTGGGAAAGACTATAACGATTGGGAATAATCATAAAGCGAAAATCGAACTTAAACCAGAGGTAAGGAAGGCTGGCGGAGTTTATTATACGCCCGAGTATATAGTCGATTATATTGTGGAGAATACGGTTGGAGAGAAGATTAAAAATAAAAGCCCAAAAGAAATATCAAATATAAAAATAGTTGACCCCGCTTGCGGCAGCGGAAGTTTTTTGCTTGGCGCTTATAAATATTTACTTAATTATCATAGAGAATATTATTCAAAGCAAGGTAAAAAGAAATTTCTTGGCTCGAAAGAAGACGCTATTACGGAAGACGGCGATTTGGCATTATGGGTAAAAAAGCAGATACTGATAAATAATATTTTCGGAGTCGATATTGACTCGAACGCTGTGGAGGTTACAAAATTATCGCTACTTTTGAAATGTATGGAAGGCGAAACTCCAGCATCGATAATGAATAATCAAAGTTTATTCAACGAACGGGCTTTGCCTTCATTGGACGAAAATATCAAATGCGGAAATTCTTTGATAGGGAACGATTTTTATAGCGGCGGCGATATACTTAATATGGATATTGAAACGCAATATAAAATTAACTGCTTCGATTGGGAGCGTGAATTTTCTTCAATTTTTAAGAACGGCGGATTTGATATTGTTATCGGCAATCCTCCTTACGGGGCAGAGTTGATGGATATTGAAAGAAATTATTTAGAAAGAAAATATAATTTAAGCAATACGAATACTGCAGCACTATTTATAGGATTATCAAAACATTTATTAAAAGACAAAGGCGTTAATGGTTTTATAATTCCTAAATCTTTTATATACGCTTCAAATTGGGAAAGCTCAAGAGAATTGATTATAAACGATTTGCAAGAGTTGGTAGATTGCGGTAAAGTTTGGAAAGAAGTTAAATTGGAACAAGTTATAATTATGTTTTGCAATAATTCCGAAGTCGATACTTATAAAGCCTCCGAAAGAAACGAAAATAATATTATAACGGTTGGCAAAATTGATAAAAAAACATTTAGAGAATTTGGATTTTATTTGAATGCGGTTTCTAATGAAGAATTGAATATAGCTTATAAGATGAGAAAATCGGGAATTTATTTAAATGACTTTATAATAAATAGAAGAGGTGTGGGGTATCAAAAGTTATCTCTAGATGAAATACCTAATGATAAGTATTATAAAGTTATAGGTGGTAAAAATATATCAAGATATTATTTTCCAGATAATTCTAAAAAATATATTTTACAAAAAGAAGTCGTTGATAATAAAGCAAAAATAGATAATAATTCTATATTAGTGCAAAATATTATATCATATAC
>NZ_JBNMIZ010000154.1:0-6337 GCF_050873525.1 Brachyspira sp.
ATATATGTCTAATATGCAAAAATCTAAAAAAATAACCGTTCCTTACAGCAGAGACAAATTGGCAGAATTCATTTCCGCCGACAGAAGCGCTTTATCGAGAGAATTAAACAGACTCGCAAAAGAAAAAATTATAGAACTTAACGGAAGCAAAATAAATATTCTAAATATTTAATTTAATTGTTTCTAAAAAATAAAGCGGCACATCCCAAAACTCCAGCATCGTTTCCGAGAGAAGCGGGTTTTATTTCCAAATTTCTAACCATCATTCGCAAACCGTAATTTTTAACTCCTCTTTTAATATCGTCTATCATCATATCGAAATCTTTGCATAATCCTCCGCCTATAAGAACCAAATCCAAATCGAGCATATTCAAAGCCTGCGCTATCGACATTCCCAAATAGTAAGAACATTCCGCTATAGTTTCTTTGGCAAGAATATCTCCGTTTTTTGCCGCGTCAAATATAGCTTTAGCCTTTCCTTTATCCAATTTTTCGTAGGTCAATGAAGTGGGAATAAGATTTTTATGAATCTTCTGTTTTGCCATGCTTATAAATCCCGTAGCCGAAGCGTATCTTTCTATGCAGCCCGAAGAACCGCAATTGCATCTGTCTCCGTCTGGAACAACGAATACATGCCCAAGCTCGCCCGCTCCGCCTAAAGCTCCCGTGAATAATTTTCCGTTGAGGACTAATCCTCCGCCTACTCCCGTTCCTAAAGTGATAAATAAAATCGACTGATAATTTTTTTCTTTACCGCTTCCGTATTTTGCCTCGCCCAAAGCCGCGGCGCTCGCATCGTTTACGGTTTTAACGGGAATATTAAATAAATCTCCTATTTCCGAAAATTTTAATCCATGCAAACCAGGAACATTTTCCGCTCCTCCGATATGCAAGGTTTCTTTATTTACGACTCCAGGACAATCGATTCCCAAACCAATCGCTTTATAATCCGCAGTAATATTTGATTTTAATTTTTCAACGACTTCTTTTATTCTTTTTTTATGTTCTTCGGTTGTATGATTTGCATTAACTTCAAAACTTTCTTTATATAAAATATTTCCGTTTTCTTCTACGACTGCGCCTTTCACAGCCGTTCCGCCAATATCCAAAGCTATAACGACATCTTTCATAAATTTAATTTCTCCAAATAAATAGTCGATAATATTTTAGAATAAGAATTTAATTTGTCAAGTTTAATAAATTTAATAAAAAAGAGCATGCAAATTATATTGCATGCTCTTTTAACCATGATAAAAATTTAATCGTCTTCTCCATACCATAAGGTTCGCTTTATCAGCAATTGACAATTTTCACCGTCTTTAAGAATATACTTTCTTGAAGGTTTTTGAACTCTAATAAAAATATCTTCTCCGCTTTCTTCACTTCCAGCAACTCTTATGGAATAATCTACCATATCGCCTAAATAAGTGCTTCTATGAATAACGCCTTTTATTCCGCCAGAGGATACAAAATCTATTTCTCCAGGTCGGCATGCCAAAGTATCGATTTTATTATAATTTTCTGGAATATTTACTTCTATATTTCCCGCTATTTCATGGTTTTTGACAAATATTTTCCCATTCTTAAATATAACGGGAATAAAATTCGACAAACCTATAAAACTAAAGACAAATCTATTTATAGGATTATTATAAACATTTAAAGGAGTGTCAAGCTGCTGTAATACGCCGAAATTCATAACCAATATTCTATCGGATAAAGCCATAGCTTCCGCTTGGTCATGAGTAACATATATTACCGTAAAACCGAATTGTTTTTGCAAGTCTTTTATTTCAAAACGCATCTGTTCTCTTAATTTAGGGTCAAGATTCGATAAAGGCTCGTCAAGAAGCATCACTTTAGGATTTGTGGCAACCGCTCTTGCCAAAGCGATTCGCTGCTGTTCGCCTCCAGAAAGAGTGGAAGGATAAAGGTCTTTAGCGTAGGTTAAATTCGTATGCTTTAGCGCGTTATTTACTCTTTTCTCTATTTCTATTTTATCGATATGTTTTATAGCCAAAGGAAAAGCGACATTATCCCATACTTTTAAATGGGGCCAAACGGCAAACGCTTGAAATACCATCCCAAAATCTCTTTTCTCTGGAGGCAAATAGAATTTTTTATAGCTCGAAGAAAATACTTTATCGTCTACGATTATTTCTCCATCGTCTATATCTTCAAATCCCGCTATCATTCTTAATGTTGTGGTTTTACCGCATCCCGAAGGTCCTAAAAATGAAAAAGATTCTCCTTGATTTACTTCTATATTAAGTTTATTAACCGCTACGACTTTATTAAAGTTTTTTGTTATATTTACTAATTTTAATGACATTTTACTACTCCTGCTTTTGAAGTTTAGATATAAAATAACGAATTATACTTTCGGCGAAAAATATAATAACCAAAGTTACGGAAGCCAAAGCCGCCGCTCTAACCGTTTCTCCGTCTTCGTTTAACGCGTATATTGCCACTCCTATAGTTCTGGTTTTAGGTCCGTATAATAAAACCGAAGTGGTAAGTTCTCTTAACGCAGGTAAAAATATAAGGAAAAAAGCGCTTATCATACCAGGTCTTACCAGCGGAAGAACTATATTTTTAAGAGTTTGCCAGTGAGTCGCTCCGCATGCTCTCGAAGCTTCTTCGAGCGAATCCGATACCTGCTCTAAAGCGGCTGAATTCGATTTCAAAGAAAACGCCATATATCTGGCAATGTAGGCTACAAATATTATTCCCGCCGTATTATATAAATTGATTCCGAATCTTCCGCTCCAAGTAAGTATGACTCCCAAAGCTATAACCGTTCCAGGTAGAGAAAAAGGCAAAACGCCCAAAAACTCTATTATAAATTTTCCTTTGACTTTCATTTTTACTATAACATAAGATATCATAACTCCGACAAGCATTGTAACAAAAGCGGATGACAGCGACAAATATATACTGTTTATTATAGAATCTTTCGTCATTTTCCATTTAAATATTTCGACATAATTATCCCAAGTTAAACTTTCCAACGCTATCGGCAGTCCGTAAGTTTTTAATCCGCCTATAAAAAATATCGTAATAGTAGGCAATATAACCGTTATTCCTATATAAATTATGCAGAAAATAAATAAAGGAGTTTTTAATCCTCTGAGTTTTAGAACGACTGGACGCATACTCTTACCCGCTATAATTTGGAATTTTCCTCTTTTTAACAGCATACTTTGAGCTTTAAGTATAATAGCCGCCGATATTACAAGTATAGTAGAAAGTATAGTTCCTATTCTTATTGCCGAAAAACTTCCCGCCGAAGCGTATATTCTTTCGTAAATTTTTGTAGGAATATTATATATGCCTTTTTCCGTTCCTAGTATAGCTGGAACTCCAAAGTGAGCCAAAGAATATAAAGCGACAAGTAAAGCTCCCGCCAATATGCTCGGCAAAACTAAAGGCAATGTTATCTTCGTGGTTATCGTAAAGAGTCCCGCTCCAGATATTCTTGCCGATTCTTCAAGCGTAGGGTCCATTCTCTCAAGAGCGCTTGTAACTTGCAAGAATACGAAAGGAAATAAATACATGCTTTCTATAGCTATTATTCCTCCCATTGTCATTATATCTATAGGAGACGCAGATAAATTAAACATTTTTACCAATAATCTATTTATATATCCCGCGTTTGGAGATAATAATATTTTCCAAGCCAAAGCTCCTATAAACGAAGGAAGCATAAAAGGAACAAGGAACATTATTTTCATGAATTTTTTAAACGGCAAATCGGTTCTTGCGACAAGCCATGCAAAAAATACTCCGAATAAAGTCGAAATGAAAGTAGTTCCTATAGCTATTATAAGAGAATTTAAAAGTGCCGAATATGTGTCTCTATCGGACAATACTTTTACGACTCCCGCGACATTTAATTTACCGTTTTCAAAGAACGCGGTAAACAATATCAATAAAACGGGAACCGCGACTATAATCACCAATATAAGTATCGATAAAATTAAAACCAGTTGAGCAATGCTAATTCTTTTCAAAAAATCAATTATCTTTTTCATTAGAAAATCTCCTTGTCTATTTCATCATCGTTTTCGTAAAAAATTATATCGTTAAATGTTATGAAACAACTTTCGCCTTCGCCAAATATATAGCCGTTTTGATGAGCTTCTTCGGTTTGTATTTGACTTCTTACGCTTATGTTGTCGTATATATTAATTTTATAATCTATTATAGCTCCAAGTAACGAGGTTCTTTCTATAGTTCCTTCAATACTTTTCTCGGTTTTTGTTTTGGATACATCCACATCCATCGGTCTAATCGCCGCTAAAAATTTATCCTTTCCTTGTATATCTTTATTCAATTCGTAAGGAAAATCTTTATCGTTTTCAAATATAACGACTTTATTATCTTTTACTTTTAAATGTATAAAATTTGCAAGTCCTAAAAATTTAAAAACGAAAGGGTCTATTGGATTTTTATAAACTTCCAAAGGAGTTCCTATTTGTCTAAAACTTCCTTTGCTATCCATTACGGCTATTCTATCCGATATGGCTAATGCGACTTCTTGGTCATGAGTCACATATATAATGGTGTTATTCGTCTTTCTTTGAATATCTTTTATTTCAAAACGCATCTCTTCTCTCAAATTTGCGTCTAAATTCGTTAAAGGTTCGTCCAAAAGCAGAACATTATTATCCGCAACCAAAGCTCTCGATAAAGCGACTCTTTGCTGTTGTCCGCCAGAAAGCTGATAAGGTAAACGGTCTTCCAAACCAGATAAATTAACCATATCTATAGATTTTTGCACTCTTCTTTTTGCCTCTTTCTTTTCCACTTTCTGAATTTCCAAAGGATATATAACATTTCCCATAACGGTTTTATGGGGCCATACCGCATAATCCTGAAAAACTACTCCAGCTTTTCTATTTTCGGGCTGAACGAATATTTTTGGATTTGAAGAAGCGACTATATTATCCGATATCGTTATAGTTCCTTTATCGGGAACTTCAAATCCCGCAATCAATCTTAAAACTACGGTTTTACCGCAGCCAGAAGGTCCTACTATAGTAAAACATTCCCCAGAATTAACTTCAAAACTTAAATCTTTTAAAATATCTTTATTCTCAAAAGATTTAAATACATTTTTAAATAATATATTTGCCATTATTTCCTCTCAAAATTAAAATAAAATTATACCTTATTAAGTTTAATTTTAATTTAATAAGGTATAATTGAATTAAAATAATAAACAATCTACTTATTTATTATTTCCGTGAATTGATTAATTATGCTTTCTTTTTCGCTTTTTAAGGCTATATAATCTATTTTCATCGCTCTTTCAACGGCTTCTTTAGGATGAACTAATCCAGATTTTTCGTCTATAGCCACATCTTCTCTAACGGGCAAAGTATAACTTGAAGCTATTATTTTTTGTCCTTCGGAAGATAAAAGGAAATCCACGAATTTTTTAGCGGATTCAAGATTTTTAGTTCCTTTCATTATGGCGACTGGACTCGGTATAACTATCATTTCTTTAGGATATACGAAACCTAAAGTAGCGCCTTTTGCTATTTTGTCCAAAACGATATAATCGACTCCCAAACTTGCGACTAAATCTCCGCTTGCCGTATCGTCAACCACTTGTCCAGAACCTTGTCCCATTTTAGCGCCGTTTTGTTTCAATTTATTAATATAATCCCAGCCCATATTTTTTTCTATTAAAGCTATAGAAACCATAGCCGTTCCAGATAAAGCGGGATTGGCTATTGCGAATCCGTTTTTATATTCTGGTTTTAATAAATCTTCCCAAGAAGTCGGAGGATTTTTAATTTTTGTGGTATTATAAACTATCCCTAGCGTTCCGAGTCTTGCGGGAGAAAAAGCGTTATCGGGGTCTTCTACGGGACTTACCACATTAGGCAATTCTGGAGAAGCGTAAGGTTCTAAAACTCCTTCCTCTTTCAACGAATAAAAATCTGGAATTTCGCTCGTCCATAAAACATCGACACTCAACTGTCCAGATTCTCTTTCCGCCGCTATTTTCGCCATCAATTTGCCAGCGCCCGCAGAGTAATAATCGAATTCTATGTCTGGATATTTAGCGGTGAATTCGTCTCTGATTTTTCCTATGATAACTTCTTTCATAGAGGTATAAACCATTAACTGTTCTTTTCCCTCGCCGTTAGAACTACCGCAGGATACCAAAACCCAAAAGCATAAAAAAAGCATGAATGAATATAGTCTTTTCATGATTGAAAAGCCTCCTTTATTAAAAAATTTTTTATTTATAACTAAACAAGGAATTTTTATTTTCCTTGATAAGCTATCGAAAGTAAATTTGATTAAAGTTAAAAAAGATTTA
>NZ_JBNMIZ010000155.1:0-6310 GCF_050873525.1 Brachyspira sp.
ATTTAAATACTATTATTATACAAATAAACTATATCATAGCACTTTGAAAACGGAAATAATTCCATCCGAATATGTTTTTATAACTACTTACTCAAATAAAGATTATAGTGATAAGCATGAAAATTTATATTTGTATAATTTAAAAACTAAAGAGAAAAAATTATTCTATGTTAATAAAAGTTTGTATAATCAGCATGATTATGATATATATGGGGAATATTATGATATAAAAGGTAATTTAACTACTAATTGGACAGATACAAACATGCATGCAAATAGACTTTATGAAATTACTAATAATAGATTTGGAGAAACTTTTTATAATCTTATTTATTATGATAGTTCAATAAGCTTTAGAATAACTAAAACCAATGATTATATACAAAAAGCATATAAATATAGTTTAACTCAACCTGAAATTATTAACAAAAATGATAGAGGAATATATTTATTTAATAGCAGAGGATTTATTATTAGTAGGTTGTGTTTACAAAATGAATATTATAAAAGCAATGATGATTATTTTGAAGAAAGCGGATTATTAAATTATAATTCTAATGGAATGGTTATAGTTTATGAAGGCAGTCCAGATATGCGGTATTCTTATTCAACCTACGATAGGTGGTGGAACGAATGGTTTACATATAATGATAGAATGGATTCTATAACAAAGACTGTTTATTTTCAATTAAATAATAAATCATTAATAAAACCGACTTGGAATGAAGTTACAAATGATTTTTTAAATTATAGAAAATCAATACAAAAAAGAGATAAAGTATTTTATACAAAAGAGGAGATAGAAAAGAACCTTCGGGTATATAATGATTTTACGGATACAAAATATTTAGGATTTATTCCAATAGAAGAATTTGAATATTATTTAAAGTAAAGGAGTTAAAAATGAGAAATAAAAAATCTTGGACAGATGAAAATGGAGACATTTGGACTTGGGACGATGAAAATAATGTTTGGACTAACGGCAAAGGAGATGAAACAGATTTTAGTCCTGAAGAGTGGGAAATTGAAGAAGAATATATAAGAGGGCAAATGTTTCCAGATGATGAGGATGGAAGTCAAGAAGAAGATTTTTACGAAGATTTGAGTGAATGAATTATGAAAAATTATCATAAAGGAGAATAAAAATGTTAAGAAAAATATTATTAAGTTTAATTTTAATTTTGGCTGTAGGCTGTGGCGGAAATTCTTTCAAAAATGGAGTTTATGAAGGTTTTTTAGAAGGCTCTGTCGAGAAAGAACCTCATAAATATATTATAAGTAAGGATAAAATAGAGGATATAAGTTATAATACGACAAATTATTATTCAAAAATAAACGATAAAAATGAGGACGATAAAGATATTGTTTATTATGTAAGCGAAATGGAAATGGGAGAAGGAAAAATTAGAACTTATTTAGGAATAAAACAAACCAATGATAATTCGCTTGTTACATATCCTCTCGATACAGCGGAATTCAGAAGAGATTTAAATAATTTTCTACTTGCGTTTAGCGTGGGGCTTGCCGATGCAAATAGTTTTAACGCCATTGCTACGATATATTCGATAGATATAAATAATCCCGTTATTTTTGAAAAAGTTGAAGAGTAAATAAAGTTAGAAAATATTTCGTTAGTTAAATTGAACAGGGCGGGGATAAAACCTCGTCCATTTATTGTTTTCTATTTCTTAAATAACTCGCTATGTAAACCTAAATCAATGCAAGTTAAAACTAAAATATCTTCTTTCTTTTTATAAATCAAAAGTAAATCTGGTTTTATATGGCATTCTCTATATTCTTTATAATTTCCTTTCAATTTATGGTCACTATATTTTTGTTCTAAAATTTCGCCGTTTGATAATTTTTCTATAACTTCCAATACGAGATTTGAATTTTGTGGCGATAATTTTTTAAATTGTTTTTTGAATTTTTTTGAAGTTTCTATTTCGTATTTCATTTAAGCATTGCCTTTTTAAACTCTTCAAAATTTTTATATCTTTCCACTTCTCCGTTTTCAACTTCTTTTATCGCTTCGATTAGTTCATCGCTCGGTTCTTTTTGAATTGTCATTTTTGCATCAGTAAGTTTGACTACATTTTTTATAGCTCTTTCTAAATTTTTATCCGCATTTTCGATTATTAATGTCATAATAGCTCCTAATTTTTTATAATCTTATTATATAGCGAATTTAATAAAAAACAAAGTATTAAAATATATTTTATATGTCGATAAAGAATCTTAATAAATTTTTTATTCTCGCTTTAAGTTCGTTTTGTCCTACGGGTTTTTTTACATAATCGCATGCGCCTTTTTCCAAACCGCTCACTACATCGTCTTCGCTATAATTTTTTGTTATGATTATTACGGGAATATTTTTTAATTTCATTTCTTTTTTTATTTCTTCCAAAGTGGAAAAAGAAACTTTATCATCAATCAAATTTATATCCATTAAAATTATATCGGGAACTATTCTTTTTAATTCTCTTAAAGGTTTTGCCAAATCTGTTATGCATATTATATCGTAATCGTCTTTAAGCCATTCTATATAATTTTTTCTCGTTACAAGAATAGGCTCTAAAATCGCTATTTTATATTTTATGGTTCTTCTTTTTATTTTTTTTTCTTTTCTATTTTTGTTTTGATTGAAATCTAAAAATAATTTGAAATCGGAATATTTTATTTTATATCTTCTTCCCGGGGTGACTTGCGTTTTGAGTCCGTAATATCTAATCCAATAATTTACGGTAGTTCTTGCGACTCCGACTAATTTTGCGGCATCGGATGGAGATAATAAATCATCGTCATCGTATAATATTTCGTTATTTTTCACAAACAATCCTTAATAATTAAAAAATAATTAAATGTAGCAAATGTATAAAATATAAAATTTATAAAAAGATTAATCTATAATTAAAATTTTGTCAAATAAAAATATTAATTGACATTGATTATAATAATTATAATTTTAAAAATTCCGAATTATTTTATATAATGTTTAATTTTTGGTTTTTAAGATATAAAAGAAAAATATAAATTAAAAAAGGATTTTATTAATGAAAGGTTCGGTTGTAGCCGTTATATTTGTAGTTATTAATGTAATAGCCATAACCGTATTTATGACTGTCGTGTCGGTTTCGATAAGAAAATCGATAATAAACGAAGAGGAACTTTCAAGAGCTTCTTTAAATAAAATAATAGAAATTTATTCAAATAAAAATATAGCTTCGATAAATTATTATAATGCCGTTTCCGTGATTCCGAGATTGGATATATATACTTTGAATTCTTTAAGCAATTATATAAGAAGAATAAATTTAATAAATACCGATAAAACTTTGATAGAAAAACCGATTACTTTTCAGGAATTTCAATATCTGCATGCAAGAATACAGGAAAATATAGATAAAATTAATTATACGGCGAGAAATTATCCCGTTTTGAGAACGAACGAAAACTATATAAAAGCTTTGTCCGATATAAGACCGATAATTGAAGAAGAAAAAAAAGCGATAGAAATATACAATAATCATATAACCGAATATAATAAATTAACTTCAATGCCGCCTTCGAGTATAGTCGCGGGAATAATGGGAAAATTTCCTTTTTTGACTTTTGAAACGGGAACAAATATAATATCTCAAACTTCGCATATTTTTGATTAAATTATTTTTCTTCTTAATTTTTTTATCAAGGAAAATTCCATGCTTCCGAATATAATTGTAGTAATATATAAAATCTAATTTAAGGAAATTATAATTATGATAAACGGAGTTGGCAATTTTTTAGCTTTTGCAGATAATAATATTTCTTCAAGTAACAATTTGGAAATTATTAACGATAATTCTTTTGCCGAAATGTTGAATAAACTTCAAAAAGAAGATATTTATTCGGAAAGTTCGACAAATAAAAGCATTGATAGAGACGATTATAAAAATTCTGACAATATAGAAAATAATAATGACGATTTTCAAAAATATTTGGAAACTATGGATAACGATAAAGTTGAAGAATTTAATCATAATTTGGAAAATCAAAACGATAACAAGCAAATAAAAAATAATAAAGAAGAAAATAATAATATAGAAAATTCTTTGGAAGATAAAAAAACTGAAAATGCAGAAAATAACGCTATTAAAGAAAATTCCAATGATTTAAATTCCGACAAGAAAAAAATTGAAACTCTTAAATCAATAAAAGAAAAAGCAAAAAATCTTATAGAAAAAAATAATTTATCCGTAAAAGATTTAAAAACCGATAAGAATGCGGAAAAATTATCTTCTTCTTTTTTAAATATGACAAAAGAAGAAAAAGAAAATCTTATAAAAGAAATAAACGATTTGAATAAAGAAATTAAAAAATTAGAATCGAAAGAATTAAACGAAAATGAAAAAGAAGATTTATTAAATTTATTTGAATCTTTAGAAAATCTAAAAAATATAATTATAGAAAATTCAAAAGAAAAAAGCGAAAATATAAAAGAAAATAAAGAATTGCAAATTAAAAATTTGGAAGAAAAAAATATAAAAGAATTGAAAGAAAATTTGAAAGAAACCGAATCAAATAAAAATGCAGAAAATATTGAAGAGATTGATTTAGAATATAATTTTGATTTGGAAGATAATATACAATCAAATAAACGCGAAAACAAAACCGAAAACTTAAATAATAATTCCAATAACAGTTTAAATAATACAATTTCGGACGATAAGGGAGCGGAGATTACGATTATAAATATGAAGGATTCTCCCGAAGGCGCTAACTTGAAAGGTTTTAATCATTATAATAATGTTTCAAAAACTCAAAGCGGAAATAGTCTAACAGAAAATATGATTAAATTTCAAGATTTGATGGGCAAACTTGTCGAAAAGGCTCAAGTCGCGATTAATAACGGAAAGAGCGAAGTTTTAATGTCTCTTAACCCAGAATATTTGGGAAAAGTTAGATTAAAAATAAGTATGGAAGGCGATAATTTTGTCGGAAAAATATTTGTCGATAATGCCGAAATAAAAGATATATTCACAAAAAATTTGGATACCGTGATAACCTCGTTAAACGAAATCGGAATTAATATAGAAGGTTTCGATGTAATGTTAAGACAGGATATGCCTAATAATGAAGAATTTTCAGAATTTGCGGATAATAATTCTTTCGGAAGATTTGGAGGCGGAGATTTTGTAGAAGAAACAGTTGCGGATATTAGAAATTATATTGTCCCAGAGAGAAAATTAAATTTATTGATATAATTTTTAAATAATTTATTAACTAAAATTAAGGAGATAATAATGTTATCGGCGGAAGCTTTAAGAATGACGGATAAAGAAATAAGAATATTAAAAAACGAAGTGGGCGCTTTTAATTTGCAAAATAATTATGAGCGTGACCCGAGTAAAAATTCATTGGGGAAAGACGATTTTCTAAAATTATTAACCGTTCAAATGAGTCATCAGGACCCTTTGTCTCCTATGGATAATAGAGATATGATAGCTCAGCTTGCGCAGTTTTCTTCGGTGGAACAAATGACGCAGGTTAATAAAAATTTGGAATCTATGAAAACATTTTATTCGAGTCAAACGGGTTATTCTATGCTCGGTAAAAGCGTTGAAGTAATGGACGAAGCGGGAAACAGATTTTTGGGACCGGTTGAAATGGTTATGGAAAACGATACGGGAGTCGCTTTAGCCGTTAGAACTGAAAACGGTTTGATAACGGTTCGTCCAGAAGATGTTATGATAGTTCATTCGAGCGGAGAGTTAATAGCTTCAGAATCCGCGGCAACTCAAAGAATAATTGACGCTCAATCGGAAGACGAAGCTACAAAAGTATTTCAATCTTCTTTGGCTCAAAAGTCGCAAATTATTTCAAGACCTTCGGCGGAAGATGACGGTTCGGCAGGTTCGGATGGAAGTTCCGCAATTTTGCGTTCTGTGGAATAATTAAGACTAAAGTGTTTGCTTACCAGTTTAATACACTGGCTTTCATTCCGTTAACCTATGGAATTTGATTTTAAAAATTCAACTTTATTAATATTGGATTGCCACGCTCACGCTCGCAATGACGATATTTTTTAACCGTCATTACGAGGGAGTGGGGCATCTGCCCGCCTTTGGCGAACGACCGAAGTAATCCAGAACAAAGAAATTTTATTATTTTGGATTGGATTTAGCCTTGCTTTTCTACGAAAGCTCGCAATGACGGAATTATTAAAAATATTTGCAATGACAATAAAAAATCATTTAATTAAAATAGAAAATATATAAATTATGTTAACTTTTGCCGTAAATTCGCTTAAATTCTTTCATAAATTCATTAC
>NZ_JBNMIZ010000156.1:0-6270 GCF_050873525.1 Brachyspira sp.
ATCCATTTCATCATTTATATATTTATCAGCGAATAATTTAAACGCTTCCTCTAAATCTCCATTTTTTTCCTTTTGAATTCTTTCAAATAATTCTAAATTCTTTTTTAATTCCTTTTCGTCAAATTCTAAATATAATTGTCCCATTTTATTCTCCTTTATTTTATTTATTTTCTAATTTGATATATCTGTCGTTATATTTAGATATATCGTAATTCATTTTCAAAAATTCTTCTTCCAAGTTAACCTTATCATATATAAGGCTTTTTGAATAGACATATTTATTATTTATATTATTAAAAAATCTGCCTTTCGAGTCAAGCATTATATAAGACGAAGTCATAACATTATTATTTTCAATATACATTATATTTTTATGACTGCTATGATGCGTGAAAAAATAATTAAATTCTTTTTTAGTTATTAGTAAATCTTCGCATGAATTTAAATTGTCTATCGGAAGAACTTGAAATATTTTCCATTTATCGGGTTTAATTTTTTCAATAAACGAATTCAAATCCTCTTTATAATTATATTTGTTTACAACAGTATTTATTTTTAATAATCTGCCGCTGTCTTTTATTTTTTTACAAATATATAAATATTCTTTTTCGCTTATTGTTTTTTGATTATGCATCTTTCTGCCAATATTTAGACATGTTTCGTTATTTATCGAATCTATACTTAAACCTATCGTTTTGCAATATTTTATAGTTTTATTAAAAATATTATTATCGCGTAAAAACATCGTTCCGTTACTTACTATGCTTAAAATATGTCCATGAGAATGCAATTTTTCAAGCAAATAAATATATTTTCCGTAAATGGTAGGCTCGCCGCCGACAAGATTAATCTCTTTGAAAGGTTTAATCTTTGGAATTACCTCAAATGTAATATCGGCGCAAGATTCTTTTGAAGAATAGCAGAATTTACACTGCATATTGCATTTGTTAATAAAATGCCAATTTAATTTTAAATGATTAAAAATACTCATAATGAATACCTCCAATTTTTTATCTAGCCTAATTGTCAATATTCAACTATATAAGTATTATTTAATCTATTTATAATATAACAATTTTTTTTAAAATGTCAAGTCTTTTTTATTCGTTAATGATACTTTCCAGTTCTTCGATTATTTTCGTAATATTGTCGTTGTATTTTTTAAACCAGCCGCTATTCATTAAAGTTTCCAAAATATTAAATTTCAAATCTTCAATCTCTTCGGTTTCAATATTCAATAATTTTGCGTTTGAAAAATCCACGATAAATTTATCGTATTCCAAATAAAAATTAATGTCGAAACATAAAGATTTTTTATTTACGATATTGCCCGAATTGAAAAATAAATATATTAAACCGCTGTCAAAAATTTTATAATCTTTTTCTTTTTGCGATTTGGATTTTATCCATTCTATAATCGCTTTTCTTAAATCGTTTCCTTTCAATTTTGAAGATATAAAAATTCTCTGTTCGGCGAAAATTAAAATATTGAAAATCAAAAATATGGAAATAATTTTTTTAATCATAAATATATCCAAATTACTAGTAATACGATACAGTAATTTAATTAAAAAATCAATTATACTTTTCTTTTTTTATGTTTTTATGTTATACTTATTATAATAATTTATAAGAGAATATAATGAAAATAACTTTAGACACAACAATATCCGCGCTGCTCGATTCGTTCGACAGAGAATTTGGCGTTTCGCTTGGAATATATAAAGGCGCTTTGAAATCAGACAATATTAAACTTTTTGAAATTGCAGACCCGAGAAAAAATCCAAAATCTTTTATTGTAATCGATAAAGACACGAGCGTTGAAACCGTTGAATCGATGTTTAAAAAAGTGTTTGGAATAAGAGTTCAGGTAAAAGACAGAAACGGAAACACAATGGGACAGGAAATGACTTTAGGCGGAGAGCGAATATTATCGAAAGAAAACTCCGAAGAAAGAAATATAAAATTAGTGGATTTGGAAGACGATATAGAAAACGATAATAAAGAAAAAGAAATAAAATCAGTAAAATCAAATAAGGAAAATAAAAAAATCAAACCGAATAAATCATATTTCCTAAAACCTAAAATTGTCAAACATAGCGTTGAAGATAAAATAAAAGAAATTGACGGATATTATTTGAGATTCCAAAGAACCGAAAGATATAAATCTATGGTTAATCTTTTATCATGCATCGAGGAGGCAAAACTTTCTTATCCCGAGTCGAAAGAAATCTTGGAACATATAGAAGAGATAAAAAATAAATCCGTTGCAATATCTCATTTGAGCGTTAGGAAGAGAAGATTTGCAATACTAATTCTTATAATAGTAACTTCTATTCTACTTTTTGCGAGCGCTTTAATTTGCGGATTTAATTTATATAAAAAATTTAAGCAGGATAAAACAGTCGACACGATAGTTAAAGAAATAGATAATTTGAGAATGCGAAAGGGAACTTTAATAGAAAACGGAAATCTTGCCGAAGCGAACGCGATAGACGAAAGCATTAATTCAAAATCGGAACAATTAAATATTTTAAGAAATACAAAAACTCTTCCGATAACATATTATTTTATATTAGCCGCTTTTATTATGATTGTCATAGTTGCGATATTTATATTGAGGCTTAATAAATTTAATATAACTTCAGTCCGATTTGAAAATAAAACTTGAATAATTTTTTTAATTATTTTTATATAAATTTTCGTTATTCAATTCGCTTTGAGCATGTCGTCTTAAATATTCCTGCACAAATTCCAAATCTTCTTTTGTGTCTATTCCATGAATAAATTGATTCGTTTCCAAAACTTTAATTTTCATTCCGTTATAAAGCCATCTTAACTGTTCGAGTTTTTCTATTTTTTCGTAATCGCATTCTTTAAGTTTTTCTATTTTTAATAAAATTTCTTTTCTGAAAGCGTAAACTCCTATATGTTTATAATATTTCACTTCAATATCGTTATCGAATCTTTTATGAGGAATTGTCGCTCTCGAAAAATACATCGCGTAATCGTCCGCATCACATACGACTTTAACGGCGCTTTCGTCTTTTATTAAATGGCTGTCTTTTTCGATTTTTAATTTTACCGTTGCTATATCGACTTTTTTATCTTCAAAACATTTTATAATCGGAGAAAGTATTTCTTCATTGACTAAAGGTTCGTCTCCTTGCACATTTATTATTATATCGCAGTCGATTTTTTTTGCCGCTTCAATTATTCTTGAAGTTCCAGAAGTATGATATTTTGAAGTCATAACCGCCTTCGCGTTATTTTTTGAACATATATCCATTATTTCTTTTGAATCCGTTGCCACTATAACATCATCAATTTCCGAAACGGCTTTTACATTATCGTAAACGGCTATTATTATAGGTTTTCCTAATATTTCGTAAGTCAATTTTTTTGGAAACCTCGAAGAATCGAATCTCGCGGGAATGATTGCCACAGTTTTAGGCATAATTATTTTTCCTCCATTATATCTTTTACCATTGTAATTAATTTCTTTTTAAATTCTTCTTCTTTTCTCGATTCTAAAAGTAAAACCGTATACATGCTGAGCCTCGATACTTTAGTAAATAAAGACAATAAATTAAGATATTTTTCACTTTTGCCGACTGGAGTTAAAAACATCGTAAGCAAATGAACGGGTTTATTGTCCAAAGCGTAATAATTGAGTCCCGTTTTAGAAATTGCAAATATTAATTTATTTTCTTCGACTTCGCTTGTCCTCACATGCGGAAAAGCTACTCCATAACCCAAACCGCTTGTTATTATTTCTTCTTTTTTATACATGAAATTTATAGTTCTATCTATATTTATTCTCAAGCCTTTAGATTCGGCATAAATTAGCATTTCGCTTATAGCTTCTTCTTTATTTGCCGCTTTCAAATTAAGTAAAATATAAGAGTCTTCGATTATTTTTGTCACTTCGTTTAATGAAATCATTTTACAACCTTCCGTTTAATTAAATCAATTTTATATTTTAAATTTCGGTATTAAAATTATTTTTCAAATATTCTTTTATCGTATATTTTTTCTGTATAATTTCCAAAGTTATATTGAGAGGATAAATAGAATTATAATTTTTGAAACTTATTCCTATAGATTCGTCATCCAAATCGACTTTTCGCGATAATTCCCAATTTCCTTTAAAATGTTTTTTTATAACTTCGCCAATATACGCGCTTATTGAAAATATAAAATTTCTGTTATTGTCGTTTTCTAAAACCAAATACATTTTTTCGTTAAAGAATTTATCTATTTCCAATAAACTTTTTAAAGTATAATCAATATGATAGCCTTCTCGAATCAAAAAATTGCTTATCCAATAGGAACTTCTTAAAAGTTCTTCCTGCGGTAAAATATATTTTGACATTTTATATCCTCTGTTAATATATTAAATCTTTTTTATAATAAGTCAAATTTAAAATATCTATAATTTATATACGATTTTTCCGAAAAATAATAAATAAACTATATCAAAATTATAATTTAAAATATTTAGGGTAAATAAGTGCTTTTGGATAAAGATTCGTTTTTAGAGTTCGTGGAATATATTGAAAATAATTTTAATTTTGAATTTCTTTCAAATATACCGGGATTTGATAAAGATTATAACTATCAAAAAGACGCTATATTAAGATTAATAAAAACTTCGGATAATAACGAGGCTTTTTTGGATTATATTTCATATACTTATGCGCTTTTAAAGAGCGATATTATAGAACAGATTATATCTTTGTCTTGGGAAAAATCCAACGGAATGAAAGACAGTTTTATTAACGATGATAAATTTAATCTTAATCAAAATCAGCTTACAAATTATGTTTCAATACTTTTGGTTGCGCGGGACATAATGCATACGAGTTATATCGCTTCTCTTCCAATATATAACGAATATAAATATAACGAAAAAGAATTTTATGATAAAGCGAAAGAAATGATAGAAAATGCAGTCGATAATATTTCTACTTTGGGAAATATAAATCCAATCTTTATAGCGATTGCGGCGAAAAGCATATTGCCTTTTTCTATAAAAAACGATGAATTGTCAAGTTCGTCAAAATTGATTGCGATTTTATTTAATATTTCAAGAATAATGGCGTCCTATCCTTACTCCGAAAACAATAATAAAAATACGCAGCCGATATTTTTAAGCGCGATTTATAATTTGGTAAATAACGCTTCATTTTTGGGACTCGATTATAAAATGATTAAACAGTTATACGATAAAGTAAAATGCGGGGAAATATGCTGGAAAAATTAGCAAAATACAATATTAATTTCATTGTTGCTGGAATCTCTTCTTTAGTAATAATTTCTATGTCGGCTTATATGATTTTGAATTTAAATACCGCTATAATGAAAGTTTTAATATTTATAGAATTTTTTTGTTCTTTTTATTTTGTCACGGTATTTTTTTACAAAGTTCAAAAATATTCGCGGATAGAATTGTTTTTTTATTTAATAACTTTTTTAATTCCGTTTATGATGTCGATACTTGGAATATTTTACGCTTTAAATTTTTTTTCTTTGAATAGAGTATTTTTGAAAGAAAATATAATTTCTTCTTTTCTTACACGCGGTTATCATTTTCTTTTTATATTTTATATCACTCATATAATATATTTCTTTTATTTATTCGTTTTGGAAAATAAAAAAACTTTTTATTCAAGCATATCGTCTCATTTTATAATCATAATATCAACGGTTATGGCTTTCATAATGATTATAATTTATGCCGTTCTTAACTGGGTTTTCGATAATAATATAATCAAATCTTACGACAACAAAAAAAATGAAATCATATACGAAGCGGAAACGACTTTTTACGGAGAATATAATACGGAAAATTTTGAATACGAAAGTTTTTCAAAAGCTCTCGATATAGCAATGCTTTATTATGACAACGAATTAAAATATCAATCGGAAGAATGGGACGATTTTGAAAAGAAACATTTATTATTTGAAACTGCGATTATTCAAGGCGGCGGATTTTTTATCATGGTAAGCGGAAGAGAATTTATTTATACTTTTTATATGTTTATACTTATTTATCTTATCGTAAATTCCATTATTCTTGCCTCAGCAATAATATTCTTTAAAATATTTTTGGAGAAAAAATTTAACGGCTATATAGATATAATAATCAAAGGTTTTGAAGAAGACAATTATATTTATGCCATCAATACGGACGACATGGACGAAACGGAAATAAAAATTCTTTCGGAACTATACAATAAAAAACTTCTTACTTATAAGTATAGAGAT
>NZ_JBNMIZ010000157.1:0-6213 GCF_050873525.1 Brachyspira sp.
GAAATATCAGGATTATAATCAAAAGAAATTTTATTCAAAATATTAATGTCTTTTAAAGTGTTCGTTTTTGAACTTAAAAAATAAATTATCTTTTTTAGATTTATATAATTTTTCGTTATTATAAAAAGCCCTTTATAAAACGCAAAATATAAAAAAGGTTTTTCGTTTCCTATAATAAAAAATTCCAAATCGTCATAATTGATTTTATTCACATTATATTTTGTCCCGTTTATATTCAATTCTTTTATACTAAATTGAAAAAAATTATTCGCAAAAAAATTAATCAAATTTCCCGTATCCAAAAAATAAAATAATTCCGAATCTTCCAAATTATTATTATACTGCCATAATAAAATCGACGCGTTTCTTTTTGATAAAATTGAAAATATTATTTTGTTTAGAAAATTAGAATCGTTTTTCAAATTATTAAAAGTTTCAAAAATTATTGGAGATTTTATTTCATCAGAAAATTTTAATAAACTATTATTAAAATTTTTTGCGCTAATATACGCAATGCTGTCTTTTGGCATTCTTACTTTATGCATATATTTTTTATGCAAACCGTAAGGATAAAAACCGTATATAATAACCGCTAAAATTATAATTATTAATATCGCAAAAAATATAATTAAAAATTTTATCTGCCTTCGTCTTTTTATGCTTATCATAAAATCGATTAAAAATTATTTAATATACGAATAAAAAAATCTTCTTATTTCCAAAGTGTCGACAAACACATCTTTAAGTTTATTGTTCTGCATAGAAGACGCCGTATAATGATATAGAGGAATCAAAGCCATATCATCGCCTATTAGCATATCTTCCGCTTTATGCATATTTGACATTCTTATATTATTATCCATAGTCGACTGCGCTTCCAAAATAAGTTTATCATAATTAACATTGCTGTAGCCGACTCTATTGCCCGCTCCGTTAATCGTAAATAATTGAAGAAAAGTCATCGGGTCCAAATAATCGCCTATCCAATCGGCTCTGCATACGACATAATTTTTAGTTTGTCTATTTTTTTGAAATACGGACCAATCTTCTTGGGTTATAATCATATCTATATTTAAATTTTCTTTCCACATCTGCTGAATCGCTTCCGCTATAATGACGCCCGAACCTGGGTTGGTTTTAAATTCCAATACTGGAAAATTAGCTCCGTTTGAATATCCCGCCTGACTTAAAAGTTCTTTCGCTTCTTCAACATTGCTTTTATAATCTTCTTTATCGGCGCTGAAATATTTTATTCCGTTTTCTCTAAAATCTCCTTTTATATCTTTGAGTCCGTAAGGAACGAAAGCTATTGCAGGTTTTTCTCCGCCTTTGGTAATATTTTCCACTATATAATTTCTGTCTATTGCGAGGGCTAAAGCTCTGCGAACTCTTTTATCTTTCACAATAGAATTCGTATTATTCAAAGCGTAATAAGAAGTTCCAAGCGAAGGAGTCGAAACCAAATAGCCTTCTTCTCTTAAAGCGTCTATATCGCTATTTGGAATCCTTGAAGAATAAAGCAAAGTTCCTTCTTTTAACGCGGCATAAGCGGTCGCCACATCGGAAAACATAATAAAATCTATTCTATTTGCTTTCAAAGAATTTTTATTCCAATAATTATCGTTTATTTCCAAAGAGATGCTTTCATCGGGTTTTCTTTCTATCATTTTATAAGGACCGTTTCCGATATAAGTGTCGGGCGAAAAAGTCCAATTATCGTTTCCTTCTACAAATTCTTTTCTAAGAGGCGAAAATATAGGAACGGAAGCAAGCTCTAAAAAATAAGCCGTAGGTTTTTCAAATTTTATAATTAAAGTTTTATCGTCAATGGCTTCTATTCCCAACTCTTCTATATTCAATTCTTTCGCCATTATTTTATCCGCATTTTTTATCGGAGAAATTAAAAAACTGTAAGATGACGCCGTTTCTGGATTTGCAAGTCTTCTGAAAGAATAAACGAATTCTTCTGCAACGACTGGTTTTCCATCGCTCCATTTTGCGTTATCTCTTAAATGAAATATTATAGTCAAACCGTCTTCGGAGATTTCCCAATCTTTAGCGACTCCACCTATTATATTATTATTTTTATCTTTTGTTGTGAGTCCCTCGAATGTATGAACGGCATAAATCATACTGTCTATTGCAGACAAAAAAGAAGGGTCTATACTTTGAGGCTCGGCTCCAACGCTCACTCTTATTATGTCGTTGGAATTTCTTACCGAACAGGAAAAACAAAAAGTTAATAAAGTTAATAATAAAAATAATACTTTCTTCATTATGATTACCTCGTTTTATTATTTAAGATTTTAATGCAAATATTTATTAAAGTTATATCAAAATAGTAAATATTTGTCAATAAACTAAAATATTATATTGACAATAAATTATAAAATGTTAGAATATATTAACTTTTTAATTTTATATTATTTCAAGGATAAATTTTTTATGGAAAAAACGATAATATTAATCGTAATTGGAATTATCGCTATAGTCGGAATTGTGAATTATATAAAAAGAATGAAATCGGGAAGCTGTTGCTCGGGAGAAGGAACTTTGAATACCGAAAAAGTGAAAGTAAAAGATAAAAATAAGAAGCATTATCCCTACAAAAAAGTTTTGAATATCGGCGGAATGACTTGTTCTCACTGCGCTAAAAATATAGAAAATCATCTTAATAAAATAAATAATGTTTATGCGAAAGTAGACTTCGATAAAGAGGAAGCGGTTATTTTAATGAAAGAAGAATTGGACGAAAAATTATTAGAAGATGCGATTAAAGATTCTGGATATAGATATTATATAAAAGATTAAACGGGAACTTTTTTAAAATTTAATCGTCTAAAATTTGAAATAGAAAGGATATTAAAATGAAAAATAAAATTATATTTATATTATTATTCGTTTCCGCTATAATATATGCGAAATCTGAAATTCCTCCGAGTTCTTTGCCTAAAAACGCTCAAGAATTTATAGAATCGATTTATCCTCAAACTCCTATCGAAGAAATAAAAATGGATAAAGGCGTATATACGGTAAAACTTGTAAATGACGCAAAAATATCTTTTACCGCTGACGGAAACTGGATAAAAATAGACGGCTATTATAATTATGTTCCAGAAAAAGTATTGCCCGAAGCCGTTATAAATTCAATAAATTCTTTTTTGGCTAATTCAAAAATAGTCGATATAGAGAAAAAAGCGGGAGTTTATAAAATAAGATTTTCCGACAGAAAAGTTATAAGAATAACCGACAGCGGAAATATTATTTATCAAGGTTTTTAAATTTGTTAAATAAATTAAAATTCTTCGATTTTTTTAGTTATAAAATTTATTATATTTTCTTTTGAAATTTTAATTGGCTCGTTTTCTTTTTCAAAATAAATAAAATTTCCGTCTCCCGTTCCAGCGACTCCGAAATCCGCATGTCTCGCCTCGCCCGGTCCGTTTACAACACATCCCATAATCGCTATAGTAATATTTTTTTTGATATTCTGAACATGCTTTTCAATATAGCTTGCAACTTCTTCAACTTCCACTTGACATCTTCCGCAAGTTGGACAGGATATTATTTCTACGGAAGGTTCTTTTCTTAATCCTAAAAATTTCAAAAGCATTTTTCCCGCCATAACTTCTTCGATAGGGTCGCCCGTTATGGAATATCTTATTGTGTCTCCGATTCCGCTCATTATAAGATAGGATAACGCGCTTGTGCTTTTTATTAACGAGCTTCTTAAAGTTCCAGCTTCCGTCACTCCCAAATGAATTGGATAATCGTATTTTTTTCTAAATAAAATATTCGCGTCTATTGTAGTTTTTATATCCGAAGATTTTAAAGAAACTTTTATATTTGTAAAATTCAAATCTTCCATTAATTTTATATGTTCTCCCGCGCTTTCAACCATATTTTCGGGGCTAACTTCTTTATAAATCGTTCTGTCCAAACTTCCGCCGTTCACTCCGACTCTTATAGTCAAATCTCTTGCCTTCGCTTCTTTTATAACTTCTTTAACTTTTTCTTTATCTTTAATATTTCCAGGGTTTAATCTTAAAGCGTCAATTCCGTTTTTCATACTTTCCAAAGCGAGTCTATAATCAAAATGAATATCGGCGATTAAAGGAATTTTTATTTGAGATTTTATTTCTTTTATAGATTTTGCGGCGTCCATATCCAAAACGGCAAGCCTCACAATATCCGCTCCCGCTTCTTCGAGGGCTTTTAATTGTCGGACGGTTGATTTTATATCTCTTGTGTCGGTATTCGTCATCGATTGAACGGTTATAGGATTTCCGCCTCCTATTAAAATATTTCCGACTTTTACGATTTTAGTTTTATTCATTATGATAAAATTTCCTTAAATTAAAAAAATTAAATAAATATAAAATATAATAAAACAATAGAATTAAAAAAACAAGCCCGTTAATTTATTTTAAATAGTCAAGTAAAATTTTCACCAATCTTACGCCAATCGTCATTGTGAGTATTATTTTTATCGTCATTGCGAGCTTTCGTAAGAAAGCGTGGCAATCCACTTTGTATAGCAATGACAATTATATAAACCTGATAACAATGGGCTTTAGCCCATTGCCTAATACAAGGGGTTTCCCGAAGGGACGCAGAGCGAAAACCCCTTGTTATTAAGAGATGCTAACGAATTTATAATTGGATTGCTTCGTTCGTTTCACTCACTCGCAATGACAAATTTTTATCTGTCATTGCAGACTTTATAACTTGTCATTGCGAGCGTGAGCGAAGCAATCCACTATTATAAAGTTAAATTTTAAAATCAAAATTCTATTATTTTGGATTACTTCGATTTATAAAATAAATCTCGCAATGACAAACTCTAAAATGCAAATAAAAAGAGCCTGCCATTTCTGGCAAGCTCCATTAAATTATTTTGTGGTTATATTAAAGTTATCTTATTATCTTGCGCTATCAGTAGGGTAATTATTAGGGTCGTAAGTTTTATCAAACGCCCAGCGGAAACTTAAATGGTAAAGTTGATGCGTTTCGTTCATATGCGGCTGATATCTTTCAGGAGAGTTTCCTTTTATGTTATAGACGCCGTTTCCATTTCCATCATCATATCCAGTAAATCTCTCAGATGCATATGATTGAAGAGCATAAGCCGTTCCGCTCCAACCTTTTGTGCCAGCCTGTCCATTTACTCTAAATAAACCCGTTCCTAAATCCACAGGATACCCAGGATGCACTACCAATATTTCCATTCTACCGCCATATCTATGACTCATTTTAAGCGTTGAGTTAGCCCAGAAGAATTCATTAACCACATCGCTATTAAGACTAGTAGCTTGGCTTGCATGCATCGCAAAAGTATAAAGTCCGCCTATGGTATAATTTCCGCTCCATGTTCCTCCGTATTCCGTAGAAGAATGAACATTATTTCCGTAGCCTTGTTTTAATAGAACGATAGCGCCGCCTTGAAACCATTTCAATACGGTGTCGGGCTTTTTGCTCCAGCGAATATTATAATTCGCATCGAAGAAGAAATCTCCGTCTCGAGTTTTTATATACATTCTTCTTTTTCCGTCTCTTTGTCTTCTGTCAATCATGTTTTTCCAGATTCTATCCAATCTGTCCGTATCATTGTAAGATACTCTAGTCCATGGCGGATTCACTCCGAAAATATATACTCCTCTGTAAGAAGCGCCGTAATAAGTTTTTCCTTTCGTTTGTTCGACATTCCATACATTTCCCGTGTCTCCGTTATTGTCGCCCAAATCTCCGACTCCACTATCTCCGCCTGAGCTTCCTCCATTCTCATTTGTCACAGTTCCCGTGTTAGTGATAAAAGTAATGTTTGTCCTCTCGGTAAATGTAGGGAGATTACTTCCTCCTCCACCAGAACCGCCTTGACTAATACTGCTCGGATTAGTCGCGTCGTTTCCTCCACAAGCGACAAGTCCAATAACCACAATAGCCATTATCGTTAGAAATACGATAATTTTAAAATCGCTTACTTTTCTCATAGCAAGCCTCCTATAATTAAATTTATTTATAAGAATTTCGTTTTTATTAATTTAGAATTTCCAAAATCAATTTTTTTTAATCAATTTAAAATTTCTAAATCAATTAACTTCATCCTTACACTCATAGTATAACAAATTTTTAAGAAAAGTCAAGTAAAATTTTTTATTGTTGTTAAAAAAAAAAAAAAATAAGAAATTCTAAAAAAGTAATGAATTTATGAAA
>NZ_JBNMIZ010000158.1:0-6207 GCF_050873525.1 Brachyspira sp.
ATTAAAAATAAGAACTTTATAAAAAACAATAAAGTTAGGAATAATTCAAGCAATTTATAAATTAATAGAAATAAATTTATAAATAAAGTTAACATAATTTAGTCATTATTTTCTTAAATTCGTCATTGCAACTTTATTTTTCTTGTCATTGCACCACTTTTTAAATAGTCATTGCGAGGCTACTGCCGAGACTAAAGTCTGCCTTCGGCAAGCAATCCACACAGAATAGATTACTTCGCTCACGCTCGTAATGACGACTTTTTTACCCGTCATTGCGAGCAATCCGCTATTAACTAATGTAAATTTATTTTAAAAAATTAGTAAATAAACTTGATATTATTTTTAAATTATGTTATAATCTTTTTAGTAATGATAATTTGATTTAAATTTGATTTACAAAATTTATTTTTAAGGAGAACGACTCATGAAAAATTTTAAAAAATTATTAACAGCTTTATTTATGTTTTCTATTGTTTCGGGGATTTTATTCGCTCAAGGAAATCAATACGTTTCCGACCCTAACGCTCAATACGGTTACGGAGTTCCGCTTTCTTCGATTCCTCAAAACGCTCAAAATTTTATAAGGCAGCATTTCCCAAATATTGAAGTGACATATATTGAAAGAGACTGGGACGATATAGAAGTTTATTTGGCAAACGGAACTCAAATAGAATTCTTCCCAAACGGCGATTGGAAAGAGGTTAAAACCTATACGAATATGCCCGATTCTATTTTGCCTGCAAATGTTATGGCTACGGTAAAAAGAACTTATCCGCAAGCGGCTATAATAAAGATAGAAAAACAATATACAATTTTTGAAGTGAAGCTAAATAATATGATGGAACTTTATATAGATGGTAGCGGAAATTTAATAGGGCAGAAATTTGACGATTAATTTTTAATTATTTATAGGCTTATAAGTTTTCTTTTATCATAATAAGGGCGAGGTTTATTAACCTTGCCTTTTTATTTTAAATAAATCAAATAAATCAAAATTAATAAACGGTTGACTTATATATATTATTCTATATTATTAATATAAAACAATTAAGGATTTTAAATTTTTTATGGACGATTCAAAAGAAATAAAAGAAGAAAATACAAAAAATGAAAGCGAAAATAATAGCGAAAATACGCTTTCAATTTTAGAAGATAAACTGCCTTCGAGGTTAATAGTAATTCCAGTAATGGGAAAGCCTTTATTTCCCGGACTTTACGCTCCGTTTCCAATTCCTCCGATTTATGCGGATTCGGTAAATAAGGCGATAGAAGAATCGAACGGATTTTTGGGACTCAATTTATTTATATCCGATAATCCGAGAGAGGACGGGAAAGTCCTTCCAGAAGATATTTATAAAGTCGGAGTAATAGTAAAAGTATTTAAAAAACTTAATCTCCCAGACGGCGGACTAAATCTGCTTATCAATTCTATAAAGAGATTTAAAATAATTAGATTTATAAATACGGAATCCATTTTAAGAGTAGAACCTTTATATATGCCCGATATTAGCGATTATTCGAGCAAGGAAGACGAAAACGAAATTAAAGCATATACGAGAGCGCTTCTTTCGGAGGTTAAAGCTTTAAGCGAAAATAATCCTCTATTCACGGAAGAAATGCGCCTTACTATGATTAATGTTGACGACCCTGGAAGATTGGCGGATTTTGTCACTTCGATGATAAATGTGGAAAGAGCGAGTCAGCAGGAAATATTGGAAACATTCGAGGTTAGAGACAGGCTCGAAAAAGTTCTTCTGCTTTTACAAAAAGAAAGAGAGATAACTAAAATACAACAAAAAATTCAGGGAAGCATAAATACGAGAGTTCAAAAACAACAGAGAGATTATTTCTTAAAAGAACAGTTAAAAGAAATAAAAAAAGAATTGGGATACGATACAGACCCTAAACAAAGAGATATTGAAAAGTATAAAAATATTCTCAAAAAACTTAAAGTAGTTGAAGAAGTGAAAGAAAGAATGGAACAGGAAATAGAAAAAATATCCACTATCGATAATCATTCTCCAGAATATACGGTTTCTAAAAATTATTTGGACACTTTATTTTCTCTTCCATGGAACGATGAAGCGAAAGAAAGAAAAGATATAAATAAAAGTAAAAAAATATTGGACAGAGACCATTACGGACTCGAAGATGTTAAAGAAAGAATATACGAATTTTTAGCCGTTCGTAAATTAAACCCAGATAAAAAATCTTCAATACTTTGTTTTGTTGGACCTCCGGGCGTTGGAAAAACTTCCATAGGAAAAAGTATAGCGGAAGCTTTGGAGCGTCCGTTTTTTAGATTTTCGTTGGGAGGCATGAGAGACGAAGCGGAAATTAAAGGACATAGAAGGACATATATTGGAGCTATGCCGGGAAAAATAATTGAAGCTTTGAAAATAGTTAAAGTAAAAAATCCCGTTTTGATGCTTGACGAAATAGATAAATTGGGAACGAGTTATCAGGGCGATCCTTCGAGCGCGTTATTAGAGGTTTTGGACCCAGAGCAGAATTCGGCTTTCAGGGACCATTATTTGGATTTGCCTTTTGATTTGTCGAATGTTCTTTTTATAACGACTTCAAATACTCTCGATACGATTCCGTCTCCTTTGCTCGACAGAATGGAAATTATAAGACTTTCGGGCTATATTATGGAGGAAAAATTAAAAATCGCTTCAAAATATATTATTCCGAGACAAATTAAAGCTCATGGACTAAATATAAAAAATATAAAATTCACAAACAGTGCAATAGAATATATTATTAACGGATACGCTCGCGAGGCGGGAGTTCGTAATTTTGAAAGGAGAATTGAAAGAATATGCAGAAAAATTGCGGCGGATATAGTGGAAAAAGATAAAAAAGCTTACAATATAAATATAGATTCTAAAGATATAGAAAAATATTTGAAGAAACCAATATTTACAAACGATTTGACGGAAAGAGCGAATAAAGCGGGCAATTCGATTGGACTCGCTTGGACTTCTATGGGCGGGGCGACTCTCACGATAGAATCGATAAAAGTAGCGGAGAAAAAAGACGGCGGTTCGATAAATATGACGGGACAACTTGGCGAGGTTATGACGGAAAGCGTTCAAATAGCTTATAGTTATATCAGAAGTATCGCTAAAAATTATGGAGTTTCGGAAGATTATTTTTCGGACGCTATTATACATTTGCATGTTCCAGAAGGCGCTACTCCAAAAGACGGTCCTTCGGCGGGAATAACTATGGCTACGGCTTTATTATCGCTTGCAATGAATAAAGTTATAAGAAACGACACGGCGATGACGGGCGAGCTTTCGTTAAACGGAAAAGTTCTTCCAATCGGCGGACTTAAAGAAAAAACCATTGCGGCAAAACGACTCGGATTTATCAAACATATTATAATCCCTTTTGAAAATAAAAGAGATTTGGACGAAATCCCCGAAAAAGTAAAAAAAGGTTTAACTTTTCATTTGGTAAAACAAGTGGAAGAAGTTTTTGATTTTATATTTAAGATTGACAAATCTAAAAAGTCGACTAAATCGAATAAAAAAGTTAAAGCAAAAAAGAAAAAATAACGCTTTGTATTTTTATAAATTAGGTTTAGATTTTTTAATATAATCCAAATAAAGATTAAGTTTTTTATATTCGACTTCACGCATGAAATTTTCCATAAATTCCCAATGCGGTTCTCCTTTGGAATCTATTGGTAAATTTACTATTTGTTTTTTTATTCTTGTTTGAGAAAATTTATATCCGTATCCGTATTTTAGTAAAACAGCGTTGTCTATACATTGTTTTAAAAATAAACCTATATATCTATTCATAGCTTTATTATTTTTAATCCAAATTTTTTCAACATGGTCTGTGGCAATAAAATCGTTTTCTTGATAGGATACATAACCTACTGTGGCGCTATCTATAGTAAGAACTTTTCCTTTTTCAGTCGGACTATTTGCATAAGTATCGTCTAACGCGTTATTGGTTGATGCGCATGTTATTCGAGGCGTTTTTCCGTTTGGTTTTAATTGGCTTGGATGTGTGGTTATAGTTCCAGAAACTTCAAAAATTTCGCTAATTTTAAACTCTTTCCATTCTATATCATTTAAATTAAGTTTATTTTTAAATATGTCCTCTCTTTTTTCAAATTTAAAAATATAATCTTTATTTTGCATTATCATATTAAATTCAAAAGTGAGATAATCAGCCATAGTTTTTTCAAAATCTTCTTGTTTTGGCAACTCGTCATTGAAATAATAAAAATTATGCAACCATTCATCATCAGGTTCTATAGTAGTTTTTACGCAGAATTTGGTTTCCGCGTCAATTTCATCGTTCCATACTTTTAATAAATGCTCTTTTCTATCTTTAGACTTAATCTTATTTTCAATTAATCCCTTATGTTTTTGAACTTCCCAACCGTCATTTTCAAAATTTATAAATTTACAAATTTTATTTTTATAATCATGCGGAATGCCAGCCGTGAAAATAGCTATACATGTATTTGTTCCAACTCTATAAAAAGTGTTTTTGTTTAAGGTTATCACGCCTTCCAAAGTATGCTTTTTTAATATGCTTTCTTTAGTGGCTTTTTCCTCTTTAGTTTTTCCAGTAACGGCGCTTTGAGGTATAATAACCACGACTTTTCCGCCTTTCAATATAGAATCGCATAAATGTTCCGTGAAAGATATTTCCGTTAAATTTTTATCGACTTTTCCTTGAGAATAAGGAGGATTCATAAAACCTACTGTGGCTTGGCAATCGGTTTGTAATTGTTTAGGATTTTGTTTCAAAAAATCTTCGTTATTAAGATTGCTTTTTCCGTCTCCTCTCAATACCATATTTGTAGTGGCAACGGCGAACATAAAAGGCTGCAATTCAAATCCGAATAATTGATTTTGTCTGATATTATTTTTTTGTTTTATATCGTCAGTTTTTGAAATCATATCGTTCATAGCGGATACCAAAAATCCTCCCGTTCCGCAACAAGGGTCTAAAATAATATCGTTTGGTTTTAAATCGGCTAATTCGCAAAATAATTCCGTTATATGTCTTGGAGTTAGAACTATGCCCAAACTTTGAGCGTCTCCTCCGCTAAAACGCATAAACTCCGAGTAAAATCTTCCTAAATAATCTTCAGAATTTTTTATATTTTGTATATTATCGTATATCTTTTCTTTTACAAATCGTGAATAATATTTTAATGGAGTTGAATTAATTTTTGTTCCGTCTTTATTTAGAATTTCGCATAATTCGTTAATCTTTTTTGTGTCTTTGATAACCGAAAATTGAGATAATACTTTGTCTCTTTTGGTTTCTGGACTCAATCTCGCTCTTTTTAAATTTTTTTCTATGAGTTCGTATAATTTTTCTCCATCGGTTATATCTTCATCGTTATTCAAATATTCAAGATTCAAATTATTTTCTTTCATTTCGTCTAAAGCTAAAAGTATGCCAGAAACTATTAAAGGTTTGTCGGCGTCTTTTATAGCTCCGTAGTTTCGCAAATATTCATGCAAACATTCGGCGTCTTGTTTAACTTCTTCGTCAGTGGTTTCTTCTTTCGGCTTAATTCCTAAAATCTCTTGCAAATAATAGCTTTCTATATTGCTTTCGTTTAACAGAGTAAATGTTTCCAAATCGTTTAATTTTTTATCAAGTATTCCTCTCTCGTTAATAAAATACGGGCTAATTTTATGATGTCTTTCGTCTCCGCTAACGCCAATCGCTATGATTTTTTTATAACTCGTATTTTGTGCCAAATGTTTTGCATAATGAATAGCTCCATTTACGGCAAAATCTGTGACGCTTTTTGTATTATCCAAATCTATGCAAGAATTAGAATCCAATTTACAATGTTTACTTAAATCGGATTTATCCTCTATTACGATTAAAAAATCTTTAACTATAGCGATAAATTCTGGAAATCCAATATTTCCCGTTCCTTTCTTGCTTGCGGTTTTTAAAGCTTCGTTAATTTCTTCAATATCCGAACCTTGAGGAGTCGCTTTAATATTTGCACTTTTTAGTAGCGAATATACCCAATAATCCGTTTTAACTTCTTTTTTAGCCATATAAAAGTCTCTAATATCTAAATAAAAATTAAAATATATAATCGATTATATCAAAATATTAAGGTTTTGCAAATTAATTAAATATAAAAATTAAATATTAGTTTTTTATATTTTATCTATTTAAAAAATATTTGTTTATATATATAAT
>NZ_JBNMIZ010000159.1:0-6180 GCF_050873525.1 Brachyspira sp.
AAATTATATAATGTCGCATATAGATTGTATAATATTAAACTTTTTTCTTTCTCTCTCGCTTAAAGCCGCATATTTCGATTTATAAACAATTTCGTTTGCCAGAATCATAAACTGCTCTTTTATATTTTCCGCCGCTTCTTTCGGAGTTTTTCCGCTCGCCCTTATCGCCAAATCGTCATTTACTATCAAATATTTTCCGCCTTCGATTTCAATCAAATATCCTCTTAAATAACTTTTAAAATGAAAATCGTCCGTATCGTTAAAATTTAATTCTATTCTTTTTCTAGCCATTAGTTTATCCCCGCCTTTTTTGAATAATTTTGATTTGTCAGGCTAAATGTTTTTTGAGTAAAAAGTATATCGTTGGTGCTAAAAGCGTATGGAACTCTTTCTTTGAGTCCGATTACTCCGTTCGATATAGCCTGATTTATTATAGTATAAAGTTCCTCTCCATGCCTCTGCTGATATTTTACGACATCCGCAATAACTATTTCGTAAGCCGTTTGTCTCGTAGGCGAACCAGTATCTCCTATTATATGATAGGATTTTCCGTTTAATTCGTCAACCCAAAGATAGCTTCCGTTAGCCTCGTATATTCTAAAATCTATTATTATATTCTGCGCCCAAAACGACATATAAGAGTTTGCAAACATTATTCCGTCATATTCGTTTAATATTTTATTTGCGGTTTCTTCGTCCAAAATATTTGCAGCCAAAGTTCCAGTAGCCGCCACATAATCCGCTCTGAATATCGAATGATTTGACAATTTTGAAAATTCCTGTTTTCCCAAAGCCTCTTCCAAAGTTATAAGTTTAACCAAATCGTTTTGAGAATTGAAATTAGTTATAAAACTTCCCAATACAAAATCTGCGTATATTTCCGTATTCAAATATTTTAATTTATCCAAATTTTGATTAGTCATATTTTTAGGAAATGTAAAAGAAGCTATCACAATATTTCTTTCTTTGCTTATAATATTGTCGACTACAACATAAGACTGTCTCATATTAGCGCATGATAAAATGAAACATGAAAAAATAAATATAATAAAAAGCAAAAACAAAAATAATTTTTTATTCATCCGAAATTCCCTTTCTATATTCTATAACTTGTTCCGCAGTCGATTTTACCGCATAATCCGAATCGCCCGAAGACAATAAATTTAAAGCTCTGTCGACTCTCGCGTCTTTATAATCTTTCAAAGATTCTATAGCGGTTATTCTCACCCATTTATTTCTGCTCGATAAACTATCCAAAATCGGATTTAAAAGTTCGGGAGAGTTAATGCTTCCCGCTACTTTCAAAGCTTCCATTTGAACTTGCAAATCCGTGTCGGAAATCGCTCTTTTTATGCTGTCTATAGCTTCTGGATTGCTTGCCGCAAGTTTTCCAAGTCCCATAACCGCCAGACATCGCACATTAAAATCTGGGTCCTCTACGCTCGCTTTCAAAAAATCGCTATATGCAACTTCCGATTCCAAATTACTTAAAACCCACATCGCTTCAGCTCGCACTTCCCTATTTCCGTTTTGAGCAGCGTTTAGAACTTCCAAAAGCACTTCTTCGTTTTTAGGATTTTTTGCCAATTTTCTTTCCGCTCTATTTATATCTTCGATTCTTCTTAAAGTGACATTTTTTTGAGAACATGAAATTAAAAAAATTAAAAATAATATAAATATAAAAAAATTGTTTTTCATTAAAAATCCTACAATAATTTATTTTTTATTTTATTTATCTCTTCTTTAGCTTTATCAACATTTTCGATTGAGCCTTGAGCGAAAGTTTCTTTTCCGCCTCCGCGTCCGCCCGCCGCCGAAATAATCTCTTTTATAATAGAATTTGCAGATAAATTTTTTACAAGTTTTCCCGTAATTTGAACGAGTATGGAATTTGAAGAATCCGTTTTGCTAATCATTATGGCTACGGAATCTTTCACTCTCTCCTTTATCGTATCCGCATATAATCTAATATTTTTTATATCCTCGTTAAACTCCAAATTATAAAATCTGCTTCCGTTTATAGTTTCATAATTATCCATAAATAAATTAGCGGAAGAACCTGAAGTTTTTAAACTTTTATTTTCTTTTTGAAGTTTCTTTATTTCGTTTTGCAAATTTTCCGCTCTTATATTAAGTTCTTCCACTTTTGAAGCGCCCAATATATGAGCCAAACTCTTCACTTTATAAAAAAGATTTGTCGATTCTCTCGCAGCTTTAATTCCCGTTATAGCCTCTATTCTACGAACTCCGCTTGCAACCGAACCTTCTCCGACTATATGAAAATAACCGACTTGAGCGGTATTTGTCAAATGACTTCCTCCGCAAAGTTCCACAGAAAAACCGTTTCCAATATTTAATATTCTAACCGTATCGGGATATTTTTCGCCGAATAAAGCTTTCGCTCCCGAAGATATGGCTTCTTCTTTCGGCATAAATTTTATTTCCGCTGGCATAGATTTAAATACTATTTCGTTAACTTGATTTTCTATCGAGATTAAAGTTTCTTCGCTTATCGAATCTGGATGAGTAAAATCGAATCTTAAATAATCTTCACAGACGAAACTTCCCGCTTGATTTATATGATTTCCCAAAGTGAGTTCCAATACTTTTTGTAAAATATGCGTTGCCGTGTGATTTTTTCTGATTGAATTTCTTCTATCTATATCGACAAATAATTTAACTTCTTCCCCGACTTCCAAAGAATAATTTTTTAAATCGACTACATGAATAATCGTATTTTCTTTTTTTTGAGTATCTACAACTTTTATTTTTTCATTTTTTGAATTTTCAATATAGCCCGTATCTCCGACTTGTCCTCCCATCTCTCCGTAAAAAGGCGAAATATCGGTTATAATAATCGCTTGAGAATTTGACGCTCTTTCTTTTTTATTTCCGTCTTCGTATATGGCGACAATTTTTGCATTTACTCCGTTTATAATAGAATCGTAATCTTCGCCTATATATTTCGTTTCAAAAGTTTCAATATAATCGAATTTTGATTTTTTATACGCTCCGATTCCTCTGCTTCTCTTTCTTTGAGATTCCATCGCTTCTTCAAAACCTTCTTTATCAACGGTAAAACCATGCTCGCCTGCTTCTTCTTCAGTTATATCCAACGGGAGTCCGTAAGTGTCGAAAAGCATGAAAGCGTCCGAACCTTTTATAATTTTGTTTTTAGAATCTTCCATTACAGAATAAAGTTTATTCATTCCCGCCGAAATAGTATTTATAAATTTATTTTCTTCTTCTTTTAAAATTCTTTTTATATTATTTTCTTCTTTAGGCAGATTATCGTATATATCCCCGTAAACATTTATAACCGAATCGGAAATTTCATTTAAAAAAGCGTTTTTATATCCAAAATCGTTTGCCGTTTTCAATGCCCTTCTTAAAAGTCTTCTTAAAACATAGCCTCTTCCTTCGTTTGACGGAATGCATCCTTCTCCGATAACGAATACCAAAGCCCTTAAATGGTCAGCGATTAAATTTATTTTAGTTTTATTTTTATCTTCGTATTTTATATTTAATTTTTTTGAGATAGCGTCAACAATAGGTTTCATTACATCGGTTTGATAATTGCTTTCGACTCCCTGCATAATATAGCATAATCTTTCGAGTCCCATTCCCGTATCGATTCCCACATTTTGAAGAGGAGATAATTTTCCGTCAGTATCTTGAAAAAATTCATTGAAAACTAAATTCCAAAATTCCAAATATCTTTCACAGTCGCAGCCCACATAACAATCGGGTTTATGGCATCCTTTTTCTTCGCCCATATCTATATAAAGTTCGCTACAAGGTCCGCACGCGCCAGAATCTCCCGCTGGTCCCCAAAAATTATCTTTCTTTCCAAGACGAACAATTTTTTCTTTTGGAATTCCTATTCTTTTATTCCAAAGTTCAAAAGCCTCATCGTCTTTCTCATAAACAGAAACATAAATTCTTTCTTTCGGAAGTTTAATTACTTCGGTTGAAAATTCCCAAGCGAATTCTATAGCTTCTTTTTTGAAATAATCGCTCATGAAACAGAAATTGCCGAACATTTCAAAAAAAGTATGATGCCTTGCCGTTTTTCCAATATTTTCCAAATCGGATAATCTGAAACATTTTTGTATAGTCGCTACTCTCGAATAAGGAGCTTTTTTTATTCCCGCGTAATAAGGTTTAAATTGCAGCATTCCCGCCGTAGTGAATAATAAACTCGGGTCGTCTATCGGTATCAAGGAAGAAGATTTTTCTATAGCATGTTTTTTACTTCTGAAAAATTCTTTAAACTTTTCCCTCAATTCTAAATGGTTCATAATATCTCCGCATTTTGAAAAATTTAAATAACTTTAATTTGTTAATAATATAATCAAATATCATATTTTGCAAGATATTTACGCGGTTAAAAATAATTGATTATTATGTTAATTTCCTATATAATAAGATTTTAAATATTTTTTTAACTTATACGGAATTTATATTTATGAATATTAATTCAAAACCTATAGGAATATTCGATTCGGGATTTGGCGGAATAACGATTTTAAGAGAATTATTAAAACTTATGCCGAATGAAAATTATATTTATTTGGGCGACAATAAAAATATTCCTTACGGCGATAAATCGAAAAAAGAAATAATTAAACTGTCTTCAAAAATGGCGGACTTTCTTATAAATAAAAACTGTAAAATATTAGTTATAGGATGCAATACGATTTCAGCATCGGCATCCGAAATATTGAAAGAAAAATATAATATTCCAATAATAGAAGTTATTTCAAACGCATGCGCCGAAGTAAATAAAATTTCTAAAAATAATATATCGATTATGGCTACGGACTTTACGATTAAATCGAAAATATATTTGAAAAAAATAAAAGAAAATAATAAAGAAATAAAAATTACTCAAATAGTTTGCAAAAAATTATGCCCAATGATAGAAAACGGTTGGGAAAGTTTCGAAGACAGATTTGAAATATTGAATAATTATATAAAAAAAATAAATTCTAATTCGGACAGTTTGCTTTTAGCCTGCACTCATTATCCTTTAATAATAAAAGATATAAAAAAAGTTTTGAAAGAAAATAAAAACGAAAATAGAAATAACATAAAAAAAATTATCGAACCGAGTCGTCCAACTGCTTTGTCGGTAAAAAAATATTGGAAAGAAAATAATCTTTTGAATAATAATCTTAAAAATAAAAATCGATTAACAATATATACGACTTCAAGCGATAAAAATAAATCTAAAAATCTTTTGAATATATTTTTGAATAACGAAAAATATAAATTGGAACGCGTCAATTTGGATTAGTAAATATTTTTTATTCCAGCAAAAGATAAAGCGAACCCCATGCATCTCTGCATGAGGTTCTAAAGATTATATTTTAATGAAAGGGGGAGTTAACCCTTTGGAGAGAGAAAACTTAAAAAATGAAAAAGATTTTCGCTAATTCGTAAAGTCCGTCATTGCGAGTTATAATGAAGCAATCCAAATAAAATAAATTATTTAAACTAAACAATATTACCGTTATTTACAAAATTGATTTTTTTAATTTAAATAATATAATTAACTCTAAATTAATTAGTTATAAAATAAAAATCTAATAAATTAAATTGGAGTTATAAAATGAAAAAGATTATATTTTTATTTTTAATTTTTTCGGCTATAGTTTTCGCAGAATGGCAATACAGCATAGTTCCTAATGATAATGGAGTAAATTTTCACCGCTTTACTGTTTTTGACTATGAATCAAACTCCGCAATGACTGTCGATATAACATATAAAGAAAGATTTAGTAATGCTGGTATAATAATATTTAACGATGATGTTAAAGAAAATGATAAATTAGATTTATATTTATTAGATAATTCAGGAGATTATATAAGCTATAGCGTATTTGATAAAGATATAAAAGACGGATTTATAGTAATTGAAAATTTAGATGGTAATGGTAGAGGAACAAGTTTAATAAAATTATTAGTATCCAGCCAATCTGTAGTGTTATACAATAAGAATACGGCTGAAATATTGGCTACTTTTAATTTGAAAGGTTTAAAACAAATTTTAAAGAAGAAAATTGGAAATTCTTATTGGTATAAATACGAATTAAACGATTAATTAATTTTATAATAAAAAATATATACCATAAACTAAAAAATTTTTAAAAAAGAACAATTAATATTTAATATAAT
>NZ_JBNMIZ010000160.1:0-6146 GCF_050873525.1 Brachyspira sp.
ATTTACATTTGCATTATTATCATTATTATTGTTATCATTATTTTGCATATAACTCGAAATTTGATTTTCAGTCCGCGGTTGCGCCGAACTAAAACCCGTTGAAGCTGGCTTCATAGTTTTTATAACTTTTTCCGCATTTTCTTTAGGTTTTAAAATATCTTGAAATATGCTCGTGGCTTGCAAATTATTAGAATTATCGCTTATATTATTAATAAAATTATTATTTCTTGCAAAGTTATTATTTGTATTATCATTTGCAGAATTGTTAATAAAATTATTTTCATTATTTCTTCTACTTTCTGCAATCATTTGCTCAATATAATTGTTGCGACTGCCCGATGGAAGCGAAGTTTCATTTTCATTGTTATCGTTAATAATATTATTTTCTATATTTTCGCTAATATTTTGATTTTCTCTATAAATGCTCGAATTATAATAATTTGTGTTAAAATTTTCATTAAAAAATGGAAGCAAAGATTCTCTATTTATCGAAGTCAAATTAGTTAAATTTTCACTATCGCTTAAAACAGTTTCCAATTTTGAATTCGTTTCATAAGCCATGACGGATAAAGTTTGATTTGTATCCGATTTAATAAAAAAACTAAATAAAGGAATATTGCTTAAAAAACTCAATTTATCGGAATTATCTTCCGCTATCTCTTCGTTTCCCAAAGCAATCGCTTCTTGATGATTAATACTGAAAAAATCTTTTATCGCAATATCGACCATCGGCGCGTAATTTTTTATGATTGAAAATATAACTGCAGCGCAAACTATAAAACCTGCCGATATTATCAAAGGCTTTTTTAAATTTATTTCTTTGCTTTCGTTTTTTATTTGTCTCGTATAACGAAAACCTCTATATTTAGATTTATAAGGTTCGTATCTTGGCACTTTTTTACTCCGATTTTATTAGATACCTTTTTTATTATCGATAAAAAATTAAATGCTATTAGAAAATTTACTTATTTTACAAAATTTCATAAAATTATCATTTATTTTATTGAATTATTTTGATTATATAGTATTATTACTAATTATGATTTTAATTAAAAAAGAGGCGAATTATGAATTGTATAACGAAAAAATATTTTAAGGTTTTAATTTCTTTTATATTATCTTTATTAGGTTTAATTTGTTTTTCATGTTCCGTAGAGACGGCAAAAAATCGTTCTTCAAAAGAATTATTTATAAACGCGGGAGAAGAACCAAAAAGCATCGACCCGACTTTATCTGGAAACGATTTTGTATATCCGAGACATGCTTTTGAAACTTTGATTATTAAAGGAAAGGACGGAGAATTAAAAAACGGAGCGGCGGAAAGTTTGAATGTATCCGAAGACGGACTAATATATACTTTTACTTTAAGAACAAATGCAAAATGGTCGGACGGAGAGATAGTAACCGCTGGCGATTTTGTTTACGCGTTAAGAAGAGCGGCAGACCCTTCGAGCGGAGCAGAATATACTTCTTTCATAGAATATGTAAAAAACGCTACTTCAATATTGGCGGGCAATTTGCCTAAAGAAACGCTGGGCGTGAAAGCGATAGACGATTATACTTTGGAAATAGAATTGGAATCTCCGACTGGCTATTTTTTGGATATTCTAACCTATCCTATATTTGCTCCAGTTAGACAAGATATTATAGAAGAATACGGCAATAGCTGGACTTTAAATCCAAAAACTTATATTGGAAACGGCGCTTTTATAATGACGGAAAAAAGTCCCGATTCAAGAATAGTAATGATAAAAAATACTAATTATTGGAATAAAGACGAAATAATTCCCGAAAAAATTACTTTCGTTATGATGCAGGACCCGACTTTGGCATTGGCGGGAATCAAAGAAGGTTCGCTCGATTTTTCGGTTAAAGTATTATCGGAAGACGCGGAAAGTTTAAAAAATGAAGGAATACTCGATATAGCGCCTTATTATTCTACAGTCGCTTTTGGAATAAACGATAACGATGGAATTCTTAAAGATAAAAGAATAAGAAAAGCTTTGTCTTTGGCGATTGATAGAAATTATATTGTAGAAAAAGTAGTTTTGACGGCAAAATCTCCTACAAGCGCTTGGGTTCCAGTAGGCGCTTACGATGTGGAAGGCGATTTTAGAGAAAACGGCGGAGAATATTTGGATATTTCAAAAGAAAGTTATTCTAATAATGTAGAAACGGCTAAAAGACTTATGACGGAAGCGGGCTACCCTAACGGAGAAGGTTTTCCTGTTTTGGAATATAAAACGACTCCAGATTCGGTTTATATACGAGTTGCGGAAACGATTCAGCAAATGTGGAAAGAGAATTTGGGAATCGATTTGCAAATATTTTCTATGGAATGGGCGGCTTATCAGCAAATGAGACTTGAAAGAAATTATCAGATTATGAGAACGATTTGGATTGGAGATTATAGCGACCCTATGACTTTTTTGGAAAATTATTTAAGTTATCGTCCTCAAAATTACGCGGGCTACAGCAATATTCAATTCGACAATTATATAGAAACTGCAAGAAAATCCGCGGACAAAAATGTGAGAATGAAGGCAATGCATGAAGCTGAAAGACTTTTAATTGCGGAAGATAATGTTCTTATTCCGATATATAATCCATCAAATCCTCTTTTGGTAAGCAAAAGATTAAGAGATTATGTGGCGACTCCTCTTATGGAATTTAATTTTAATTACGCTTATTTGGAATAAATTTTATTTTATCTTTAACCTTAAATGAGTTTGACGAGTTTCTAATAGAAAAGATTTTTATACCGAAAAATATAAAAAGGATTCATATTGACTATGAAGCATAATTTTATAATAATTTTTATAACGATAATTTTATTCATATTATATTCCTGTTCGACAACGGCGGAAATTAAAGAAATTCAAATTGAAGAAGAAAAAATTGAAATCAAAAACGAACTCAACGGAAGAAAATTCAAATTGGTAAGCGCATATCCAGAAATGAATATAACGATAGAATTCGGAGAGAATAAAGTTTACGGATTTTCGGCAATCAATAATTATTTTTCAGAATATTTGACGGACGGAGATATTTTTAGCGTTAAAAGTATAGCGACTACGAAAAAAACGGCAAGTAAAGAATATAGAGAAGCGGAAAATAAATATTTGAATATGCTGAGAGACGCCACTTCCTACAAACTTAACGGAAATAAATTGACTATATATACTTTGTTATCGGGCGAGAATTTGGTATTCGAGGAATTTTAATTTATGATAAAGAAAATTATATTATTCGTTATTATTCTTATAAATATAAATTCCTGTTCCACTTTCAGAGAAACTTTGAATATGTCGGTAAGCACATTAAACGGCAAAACTTATCAATTAATCAATATGTTCGCCGATACGGGAATAACGATTTCATTTTACGAAAAAGAATTTTACGGCTACAGCGGATTCAACACTTATTTTGGAGAATATGAAATAAGAAGAGGAAATAATGTTTTATTTAAAAATATATCTGTGACAAAAATGAGCGAAGATGCACAAATCGAAGAAATAGAAAAAGAATACATAGATTATATAACGAAAGCATATTCTATAGAATTTACAATCGAAGGAATTAAAATTAAAACTTTGGACGATGGAGAATTGATATTTAAAAGACTTCGATAATTAAACGATTTAAAATTTATAAAAAATTTAAAAATTTAAAAAATTAAAAACAAAACGGGATAAAAAATGAAAATACTTATAGTTTCGGGATTCTTGGGAGCGGGAAAAACAACTTTAATAAAAGAAATGGCAAATAAAACTAAAAGAGATTTTGTAGTAATGGAAAACGAATACGGCGATGTAGATATAGATTCCAATATTCTTAAAGACGAAGGAATGAATATTTGGGAACTTACCGAAGGCTGCGTCTGCTGTTCTATGAAACAGGATTTTGCAACTTCTATACTAACGATAGCAAATACTTTGGACCCAGAATATTTGATAGTCGAACCTACGGGCGTGGCGAAGCTCGGAAATATAATAAAAAATATAAGGCAAATTGAATACGAAAGAATTATTCTTCTTAAACCGATAACCGTAATTGACGCAAACGCTTTCGATTCTTTTGTCTCTTCCTACGATAATATTTATCTCGACCAGTTAGTAAATACTTCAAAAATAATAATATCAAAAACGGAATCAAAAGACATAGAAGAAAACGAAGAATTAATAAAAAAAATAGAAAATCTTTTAATAAAAAATAATGTTTCGCTTTCGGAGATAGAAATATTGAAAGAACATTATAAGAAAAAAAATAAAGAATGGTGGGAAAGTATATTAAAATCTTTTTTGGATGAAAAATATTCCGTAAAAATAAAATCCGAAGAAAACGAAGAAATGCCAGATTCGATTAGTATGAAAGGCTGCGAACTTGAAAACGAAAATCAATTTATAATTCTTTTGGAAGATACGATAAGAGGAAGATTCGGCAATATTGCGAGAGCCAAAGGATTTATAAAATGCGGGAAATCGTATTTGAGATTCGATGTTGCGGGAGAACGATACGCAATTACGGGAGCAAACGAAACGGACGAACTTGAAATCGTTTTTATCGGAAAAAATTTAAATAGAAAACTTTTGAGAGAAATTTTTCAGCCCGTTTATAGAGAGAATATAAAACATTCGCATTAAAAATTTAATTATTTGAATTATTAGAAAAAATCATAAAAACTGTGGATAAAATAATCAAAACCGAACCTATTATAATATTTACGGTTAATTTTTCATCATATATGAAAGCGGAAACAATAACCGTAGTTGTCGGCTCGAACATATTTAATATTGAAGCCAAAGAAGAACCCAATTTTTTTACTCCGTATAATAAAAGCCCCAAAGAAAATATTGTGCATAAAAGCGATATTGCCGTAAAATTGTAGAAAACAAAAATATTATTGAGTAATTGCAAATCTTTCGTTAATATTCCAGCGATAAAAAATACAAGCGAAACCATTAAAGACATATAAAATAAAGCAACCATTGTGTCCAAACTTGCAAAAGAAGATTTTTTATTTGCAATTATATAAGAGCTATAAGTAATCGTAGTAAGCAAAGCGTAAATAATTCCTTTAAATGATTCAACTGCGACTATTTTTATCAAAAGAAATATTCCAATAATCGAAGATAGCGCGGACATTATTTTTAATAAATTAATTTTTTCTTTATAAATTACAGTCATTAAAATTAAAACAACAACGGGATAACCGAAATGTATCATATTCGTAAGTCCCGCCGAAATATAAAGCAACGCTTGAGATAGCAAATAGAAAGTCAAACCTAATCCAGCAATACTGAAAATAAATAATTCTATAAATTGTTTTTTATTTATTTTAAAACTTTTCTTTTGAATTATTATAATTATAAATAATGCAATAGAAGTAAATAAATATCTGTAGAAAACTATCGAAATCGAAGAATAGCCGTAAGGAATAATATTTTTTACGAATATCGGCAGGAAACCGTATGCTATAGAACCAATTATAACTAATAATATATTTAACATTTTTATTATTCTTAAAAAATTTATTTAATTATTATATTTATATTAAATATAAAATCAAATAAAATCTATTTAAATTTATAAATAAAAAAATACTTGACATTTTTAAATAAATTGTTATTATTATGATATAATCAAATAGATGGGAGTTTTTTATGAAAAATAAAGTTTTATTGATATTAGTTATCTTTGCAAGTCTATTTCCCATAAGTTGTTTTGAAAACAAAATAAACGGTTTAGAAAAATACAACGGTAATGTTTATGTAAGTTCAACCATATATAAAACTGAGACAAATTATCCTCCAGAACTTCTTCCTGAAGACCCTGAATATGAAGCTAATAAAGATAAAGTATATCCTATATATGTAGATGATTTTTATTTGTGGTTATATATTTATGAAGGAGAAGCTTATTTTACAAATTCTACAAGCAAAACGGAAATACCAGATTTTTATACTGGATTTTATGATATAGGTTGCCTTGTTGGATGTAAAGATAGCACATATTTAGTAGGTTCTGGAACTTCTTACCAAACGCCTCCAGAAAAGGATGCGTGGAAAATCTCATTGGAATTTTCTCAAGATGGAAATTCTGCAGCTTATACTTATATAAATAAATATAATAGCGAAGAAAATAAA
>NZ_JBNMIZ010000161.1:0-6134 GCF_050873525.1 Brachyspira sp.
AATATAGATATATCAAATTTTTATTCTAGGAAAAATATAGACCCAAATACATATATTTACGATTTACATGGATTTAATTTACTTCGTATATTCGAGCATTTAAAAGATTTAGTTATATATTTACAAGTTAAGAGCGATATAGACAAATATATAAATAATTTTATAGATAATAGAGTTGAAGAAGCTATAAAATATATAAGTAAAAAATCTTTTGAAGATAAAATAAGAAAAGTTATTACAGATAATTTAGAAAAATAAAAAATTAAAAAAATAAAAAATAAAAAATAAAAAATTAAAATTAATGAGAAGCAAATGAATGCTGAAGAATTAAGTAAAAAATTATTAGAAGCTTTTAAGGAGTTTCAAAAAGATGTGCAAAAACCACGCATATTGATTTCGGGACCAACAGGAGTTGGAAAGAGTTCTCTAATTAACAAAGTTTTTGGAGAAATAGTTACCAAAGAAGCAAAAGGAGAACCTGTAACTGATAAGGTTGAAAAGCATGAACGGGAAGATATAGGAGTAATTCTATACGATAGCCCGGGCTGTGAAATAGGCGATACGGAACAATTTAAAAAAGAAGTTATTAACGCTATACAACAAGAAAAGATAAATTTAATTTGGTATTGTATTGCAAGCACTGGAGATAGAATAGAACCGCAAGATAAAGATACAATTAAAATGTTTTTAGAAAAGAATTTCCCTGTAAGCGTAGTTTTAACTCATTGCGAATCTGCATCGGAAGAAAAAATAAAAGAATTCAAAGAAGAAATTAATAATAATTTCAAAGATATTGATATTTATATAACTTCCTCTAAAGTGGAACATAAAATATTTAAAGAAGAATTTGAAAGATTAATTAAGGATGCAATAGGAAAATTGCCCGAGACTTTAAAAGATGCTTTTATATCCGCTCAAAAAGTAAATTTAGATGAAAAATGGAATAGAGCGCATGGCATTATAGTTAAGCATGTAGCTGGAGCTTTTGGGATAGCATTTATTCCGATTCCGTTTGCAGACGCTCCAATATTGGTTGCAAATCAAATGCTAATGATAGCGAATATATTATATGTTTACGATTTGGATGGATTAGAAGCTACGATTACAGGTGGTGCTGGAGGAGGATTAATAGGTTTATTAATGACAGATTTAGGAAAATTCCTCTCTAAATCAGCTATTACTAAAATATTAAAACTTATACCTGGCGTAAAAATATTAGCAGATTTAATAAACGGTGGGGTTGCAACTATATTGACTGCTGGAATAGGAGAAGCTATTAACCTTTCTTGCTATAAGTTATACGAAGAAATGCTTAAAGGCAATAATATTGATTTCGTAAAAATGTTCGGCGATATGGTTCAAAAATATGCTACCGAGAATGTGAAAAGCGGAAAGAAAGCGGAAGATTATAAAAAGCCAGATTAATTAAATTTATGGTATAATATTTTAGTCGTTAATAATCGCAAATTACTAACGGCTAAATATTATAATTATTATTAAGGAGATATTTATGTTTCATAATGAATTTGACTTTAACAAGCCAGCTTATATTTACAAATGTAATACTTGCGGAGAATTATTTTATTCGCAAAATAACGGAAAAGGAATATTTGCAAGATTATTAAAAAAAATTAAATGTTACCATTGCGGAAGTAGAGATGTCCAATTTAGTAATTTAAACAGAATAATAAAAAAAGATTAATAATTTTATGTTAGTAAAAAATAAAAAAGGAGAATAAAATATGTGGAGAGCATTTCCAATAAAAGAAATTCCAAAAAACATATCTGAAGATAAAATATTTTATGGAGAATGTATTTTTCGACATGAAGGATATGCATTAGTAAGACCAGAATCATATCCAGAAGATCCAGATCTAGAATATGATTATTTTGAAAAATTTTATATATGGGAAAAAGTTACAAGTGGAATTGGACTCGATGCTAGAGAATTTCCGTCATATTCATTTCGAGGATATGGGGTTGACTTTGAAATAGATAATAATTATAAAAATGTAGAATTTCCAGATATTTTTCATAATTGGTTTTTAAAATATATTTTCAATAATAAAATTCGATTCCAAGTTGAATCTGAAAATAATGAAGTTATTTACATAGAGTTTCAAATTAATAAAGAGAGAATGTATGAAAATGAATATGAATAATTTATAATAATAAAGCAGAATAATTTGAGGATTAAAAAATGAAAATAGCGATTATTGGCGACTTGCATGGCAAAAACTGTTATAAAAAATTGCTTAAAAATAAAATAGGATTATTCGACAAAATTATCTTTATGGGAGATTATAGCGATGACAGTTGGATTACATTTACCGACAAAGAAATTGTAGACAACTTAAAGGAAGTAATAGACTTTAAGAAAAAATATAAAGACAAAGTCGAGCTATTAATCGGAAACCATGACTTTCAATATATAGTCGGCTACCCAACGGCAAGCAGATATAGAAAAACTTACGCGAAAGAAATGCATCAAATATTTACCGAAAACAAAAAATTATTCAAAATGATATTCATAGCGAATAATTATATTTTCACTCATGCGGGAATAACTAACGGATGGATTGATTATATAAAGAAAAAATACAATATAGAAAATATCGGATTAAATAATATTGAAAAAGAAATTAATAAAGTTTATGAAGCGGATAAAGAAGACTGCAATATAGTTTCGTTTAGAAGAGGAGGATTGAATAAATTTGCGGGACCTTTATGGGCTGATACGGAAGATTTGCTCGAAGACGCTTGGGTTGGCTATAATCAAGTAGTCGGGCATAATAGAGTTAAGCCTCGCTCGGTAATAAAGAGAGAAAATTATAATATTTTTTTAGCGGACCATTTTGATACGAATCAGGATATTTTACTTGAGGTTGATATATAATCGAAAAATAAATTTTCAAACTCTTTTGACAAACTATTATTTTTTAGTATATAATATATTAAAACTAATTTTAGGATTTTAAAATGAAAATAGCGTTATCTCAATTTGAAATAATCCCTTCGATACCCGCGGACAATGCGGCAAGAATGATAAAATTTATAGAAGATGCAAAAAATAATAAAGCGGACATGATAATATTTCCCGAGCTTTCAATTTCTGGTTATTTAATCGGCGATATGTGGGAAAGCGAATCTTTTATAAGAGAATGCGAAGAATTGGGAGAGGAAATAATAAAAGCCTCGAAAGATATTTTTGTCATATTTGGAAATGTCGCCGCAGATAGAAATAAAAAAAATTTTGACGGAAGAGTGAGAAAATATAACGCTTTGTTTTTGGCGAAAGACGGAAAACTTATAAAAAATCATGCGTCAAAAATCCCCTACCCTTTCACAATAAAAACCTTGCTTCCAAATTATAAAGAATTCGAGGACCCGAGACATTTTTATAGTTTGAAAGATTTAATTTTTGAAAATATTTTTAAAAATAATTATAATAAAAATAATTTTAATAGCGATTTAATAAAAGAATATTTTAAACCGATTGAAATAGAAATTAACGGAGAGAAAATTAATCTGGGACTTACTATTTGCGAGGACGCTTGGAGTTCAAATTATAATTTATCGCCTATGGATATTCTAAACGAAGGGACGGATTTATTTATCAATATTTCGAGTTCGCCCTACACTTTAATAAAAGACGATAAGCGCCATAAAATGTATTCGGATATTGCGAAAAAATATAATAAGCCTTTGATATATGTCAATAATGTCGGCATTCAAAATAACGGAAAAACGGTTTATACTTTTGACGGCGGATGTTATGTATATGACGATAAAGGAAATATAATTTTAGATTCAAACCGATACGAAGAGAGTTTATATTATATTGAAATGGATTTAAGAAAAAAAGAATATCCGAAAACGATAATTATAAAAGAAGAAAACGAATATAAATTAATTTACGAAACGATTATTTACGGGATAAGAAAATTTATGAAGTCGATTGGAATAAATAAAGTCGTTATAGGAGTTTCGGGCGGAATAGATTCGGCTTTATCTTCGGCAATGTATGTCCAAGCAATCGGCAAAGATAATGTTTTGCTTGTAAATATGCCGAGCAAATTTAATTCCAATACTACAAAAAATTTGGCGAAAACTTTAGCGGAAAATTTGGGCTGCGCTTATATGGTTGTTCCGATACAGGAATCGGTAGATTTTACGATAAAACAAATTGAAAACTGCCCCGTTATAAAAGACGGAAAAGAAAGTTTTTTAAAAGTGTCTTCGTTCGTTTCGGAAAATATTCAGGCAAGAGATAGGTCGGGAAGAATATTATCGGGTTTGGCGGCTTCTTTCGGCGGAGTGTTTACCTGCAATGCAAATAAAACGGAGACTATTGTCGGTTATTCAACTTTATACGGAGACGGAGCGGGATTCTTTGCGGCTTTAGCGGATTTGTGGAAGTATCAAATATACGGACTTGCAAAATATATAAATCAAAACATTTTCAAAAAAGAAATCATACCCGAAGGCAGTATAAATATCGTTCCATCGGCGGAATTATCTAACGCTCAAGCGGTTGACGAAGGAAAAGGCGACCCGATAAAATATGATTATCATGATTATTTATTCAAAGCATTAATGGAATCTTGGAATAGAATTCTCCCAGAAGATATTTTGCAAATGTATATTGACGGAGTATTGGAAGAAAAAATAGGATGCGAAAAAGGACTAATAAAAAAATATTTCAAAAGCGATTTGGAATTTGTGGAAGATTTGGAAAAATGGTGGCGACAATACATGGGAATGTCGATTTCAAAAAGAATACAAGCTCCTCCGATACTCGCGATTAGCAGGCGGGCTTTCGGTTTCGGAAATAGAGAATCTCAAAACAGAGTTTATTATACTTCAAAATATTTGTATTTGAAAAATAAAATTCTTAATTAAATTTTGATTAAAAAATAAAATAGCGACTTACCCGAATTGATTTAGGTTCACATAGCGAGTTATTTAAGAAATAGAAAATAATAAAAAAGAACGAGGTTTTATCCCTGTTCTTTTTTGCGTTTGAATTACTTATATTAAATATATATTCACCAAACTTTAGCGCCACCATCATAAGATTTAGCCAAACCTTTTTTAATCAAATACTCTGCAACATCAATATTATCAACTTTAACTGAAGCAAGTAGTCTAAAATATTTATCCCGTCCTAAATTATATAAAATAATTTTATTTCCACTATTAAATAGTTTTTCTAATTCCTCTTTTGCTTTTATAGCTATATTTCTTATTTCCTCTCGACTATCATTTAATTCTGGCGTATCTATTCCTCTTATCCGAACGGCTATTTCTTTACCAAAGACATCTGGAACATTTTCTATATTGATTACAAAAGTATCGCCGTCTCTAACTTTGACTACCATAAAATCTTTTATTTCGTCTTTATAATATTCCGCATGAACTTCAGAAATTAGAAGAACAAAAAATACCAGTATAAAACATTTACTAAAGCAAGCCATTCCATTTTTAGAAAAATAAAATGATTTGCTTTTAGTAGTTAACATACAATAATATATTAATCAAAATTTATTGGTTTATGCCATTTTTTATTTGAACTTCTATAAATTTCTTCATCCCATTTTGCACTTTGAGTAAGAGTTGCTATGCGGTATTCATCATGGTCTGTAAATCTAAAAAACTCTCCTTCAGTAATAGGAGGTTCATAATCATCGCTTTCTACATACATCATACATATAGGGACGCCATAACGCCATTCATAATAAAACGCATAAACAAAAACAAATTTATTTGTATCGTTATTATTTTTAGATTTTTTATATATAGCGCCATATAAGAAACGATAACCATCGCCATGTATTTCTTTACTAACTAACATTTTATGTAAAATAAATTTAACACCTTCATCTTTATAGCAAATATCGCCTTTATCATTGAAATAATACCCTTCAAATTTAGAAATAGGAATATCTTTTTTATTTTTATACATTTCATCACTTCCAATATAATAATAACTATCATAATAACCATTATAAGCAAGAGTATACTGCTGGCTACTTGATACTAACCTAATAAATTCCTTTTCCTCTTTACTTTTACATGCTATAAAAGTAATCATTACAAAAATTATTAATATTATGTTTTTCATTTTCTTTCTC
>NZ_JBNMIZ010000162.1:0-6130 GCF_050873525.1 Brachyspira sp.
ATATTATATTTAATCTGCCTTTCATTTTTTCTCTCCTTTGTTTTTTAAATTTATTTTTTAAAAATATAATCAATTAAAATTTATTTCAAATTAAGGCTGATAAAATTTTTTCTTTTTAATTTTTTAAATCAATTCTATCAAGCCTTAATAGAAATAGTTTGATAGAAATCGTTTACAGAATTCCTATTTTTGTAAGCCAATTTCTTATATCGTTTTCCGAACTTCTAACCGAACCGCCGCTTATAGCCAAACCTTCGAGTATATTAGCGTTTGGATATAAAGCTCTTAAATCGCTAACGCTTCTTCCGAGTCTCGAACCTCCATGCGTGCATAGAAGGACAATTTTTTTGGAAGAAATATCGCTATTGTCGATTAGAAATTTTTTCACCGCTTGAGGATAAGTTCCCCACCAGTTTGGAAAAGCCACTATAATATTATCGTATTGTGATAAATTATTTACTCTTCCGTTATTTAATTCTGGAAGGAAATTTCTTCTCTGTTCGTCTCTCGCTTGGTCAACGCATTGACGATAATCGCTCGGATAAGGATTTTTTACCGTTATCTCAAAAATATCCGCTCCCGCTAATCTTCTCGCGTTTTCCGCCGCCACTCTCGTATTTCCGCTCCATGAAAAGTAAACCACTAAAGTTTTACTCGTTTGAGCGTTTAGAAAAGCGCCCGTTAAAAATATTAGGCTTGTTAAAAAAATTATTATTTTTTTAGTCATTTGTTTTCTCCTATTAAATTTTTTCTTTTTTAACTTTTTAAAATTTTGATTTTTGTTTTTTAATTATTTTTTATTTTTTATTTTTCCTCCTTTCAATTTTAGATTTTGTTTTTAATATTTTTTGTTCCCTCCTTGCCATTAGCATTTTTTAATTTTTAATTATTTATTTGTATTTTAAGATATTAAAACAATCATAGCAAATACTTTTGTTTTATAACTAATTATGCTTTAAAAGTATTATTTATTGATTATCTTACAATATCGAAACTAACTTCAACATCTCCCGTAGAATTAAAAATTTCTACTCCAGAATTTATTTTTCCGATTTTTTGCATTGAAAATCTCTCTCCGTTTTGCTTATACATAATCACAAAACTTCTTCTTGGCGGATAATAAATTATATCGCCAACTTCGTATCCCATGCTTCTGACATTATCGGTAGGTAAAGCGCTGTCGAAACGATAGCACATTTCCCTTCCGTATAAATCCATCATTGGAAGCGTCATTGGAAGTTTTTCTATTAAAGCTCTCGTTGTCGCGTTATCTTCCAAAACCGCCGTAAGCTCTCTGCCGTTTACCGTTATTTTCATTTGTATCATGTTGTTTCCCTGCGCGTTAATCTCTCCAAATTCGCATGAAAGAATAATTAACGCTAATAATAAAATTATTTTTTTAGTCATTTAATAATCTCCTTTTGTTTTTATTCTTTTTTATTTTAAAGTCTTCATATCTATGACATATCTGAATTTTGCCTTTCCAGTGGTTAATTTTTCATAAGCCTCGTCTATTTGATTTGCCGATATTATCTCCGTTTCTGGATATATCTTATGTTTAAGTGAAAAATCGAGCATCTCTTGAGTTTCTTTTATTCCGCCGATTAAAGAACCGTAAACCTTTTTTCCCGCCGCATAAACAAGTCTTTTAAAATCTATCGATTGTTGAGCGTCCGCTGGAGGAAGTCCAACTATAGCCAATTCTCCGCCGTATTTTAACAAATCAATATAATCGTTTACATTATAACTTGTAGGAATTGTGGAAACGATTAAATCAAAACGAATTTTTGTTTCTTTTGTAGAAGTGAATAAATCTTTCGCTCCCATTTCCAAAGCTTCTTTTTTCTTATTTTCATTTCGAGCGAATACATAAACATCCGCTCCCATTTGAATCGCGTATTTTACAGCCATAGAACCGAGTCCGCCGAAACCAGCCACTCCGACTATATCTCCTTTTTTAACTCCCGTAAATTTAAGCGGAGAATAAGTTGTAATTCCCGCGCAGAGTAAAGGAGCGACTTTTTCAAGCGGAGCGTCTTTCGGAACGGTTATTGCAAATTTTTCGCTAACCACTATATTATTGGAATATCCGCCGTAAGTAGTTTCGTTATCATGAAAATAGTCTTTTGAATTATAAGTTGCCACAAATCCTCTTTCGCAGAATTGTTCATGACTTATTTTACAGGCTTCGCATTCGCCGCAGCTATTAACCATACAGCCGACTCCAGCATAATCGCCAACTTTGAATTTTGTCACTTTGCTTCCAACTGCCACGACTTGTCCCGCAATTTCATGACCTGGAACCATAGGATAGATTCCTTCTCTCCATTCGCTTCTTGCCGAGTGTATATCGCTATGACATACTCCAGCGTAAAGAATTTCGATTAAAATATCGTTTTCTCCCATAGAATGTCGCGAGAATTCAAAAGGCTTAAAATTATCGCTCTTGCTATTTACCGCATAACCTTTCGCAGTTATTCTCTTTCCCTCTTTCGCTTCGTTTAAATTATTTTCTAATAACATTTTATTTCTCCTTTGCCATAAGGCATTTTTAATTTATTTTACCTACCTAAATTTAATTAATTCCGTTTATTATCGCTATGGCATTCAAAGTTCTCGGATAGCCGATATACGGAATGCATTGAGTCACCGCTTTTATAAGAGTATCTTTATCGTTTCCCATAGAAATATTCGCGTTGGCATGGCTTGTCGCTTGAGGTTCGGCGCCGCCTAAAGATATTAACATTATAAAAGTCAAAAGTTCTCGCGTCTTCAAATCCAAACTTTCTCTCGTATAAAAATCTCCGAAACACATGGCGGATAAATAATTTTGAATATGCTTTAAATTTTCTGGAGCGTTTTTATGCATATCTAAAATTCTATCTCCAAATATGGTTGTTTGAGCATTTAAACCTTTTTCAAATCTCGTCTCTTCCGAAACCGTAGATTGAGACGGCAGAGGAAGTTTTATATTTTTATTTTTAAAAACTTTATTCGCTTCTTCCAGCGCCGCAAACACTCTCGGAAAACCGACATAAGGCGCGCATTGATACAAAGCCTCTTTTATTTCGATTGCGCTCGCTCCGACATTCAAAGCCGCTTCGACATGTTCCGCTATCATTCCGTTCCCTTGACTCGCCGTGAGAGAGACTAAAGTTATTAGCTCTCTTAATTTCGGTTCTAAATCTCCATGATTATAAACCTCTCCGTAGACGAAATTATTGAATATATTTTGCAAATCTTCGTCTTCTTTTGAAATTGCAAAATCTCTCCACAATAATTCTTTATATTTTTCGTTCGCTTTCATTGTTATTTCTCCTTTGCCATCGGCATTATTTATTTGATTTGACGAATTTTGATTATTTCCCGAACATGAGATTATAAACAAAATCGCCGTTATTAAATGCATTATCAAAAATTTTATTTTATTCATTTTAATTTTCCCTATTTTATTTTAATCGACTACTTCTATTCTTACTTCAAAACTTCCGCGCATATTCGCAAGTTTATCAATATCGTTTAATGTTCCGATTTTAATCAAACTTCGCGAGTATCTAAAATCTCTGTAAAAAATAGCCAAATTTCCCCAAGGCATATAATAGGAAATATCGCCTCTTTTTGGAGTAAAGCCTTCGGGTTCTCCTTGTCCAGATAATTTTGTCGGCAAATAGCTTATTTTTTCTGTAGAATTATAATCTTCAAATTTTAGATTCGCTGGAAGTTGAGATAAAAATTCTTTTCCGCTTTGAGTATTCAAAACCTCTCCGTAAATCTCGTTTCCTCCGAAAGTCATTTTTATCATTGTTTTTCCTCCGTTATTTTGCGCTAAAATAATAATTTGAAAAACTATTATAAAGCTTAAAATAAAAACTAATTTTTTAAACATAATTTATTCTCCTTCGCCATTGGCGTTTTTAATTATTTATTTTGATTTTAAGATATTAAAACAATCATAGCAAATACTTTTGTTTTATAACTAATTATGCTTTAAAATTATAATCAAAAATATTTTATCTTTTATATTAATTAATTTCTTCTTCCAAATGAAGAATGTTTTTGATTGCGTTCCAATCCGTTTATTAAATTCATTTCTTCGTCCGATAATTCAAAATCAAATATTGAAATATTTTCTTTAATATGATTTGGATTGCTCGAACCAGGAATTGCCACAACTCCGCTTTGAAGATGCCATCTTAAAATTATTTGAGCGGAAGATTTATTATGCGCTTTTGCTATAGACGAAATAGTTTTATCTTCAAAAAGTCGAGTTCGATTCGCCCGTCCTCCCAAAGGATACCAAGCTTCCATAATTATTCCTTTACCGCTTGCATATTTTATAACATCTTTTTCTTGAAAATACGGATGAATTTCATTTTGAACTAAAGCTGGAGTAATAGTTATCTGCCTTAAAAATTTTTCAATGTCTTCAGTATAATAATTGGATAATCCCAAAGAACGAATTTTTCCTTCTCTAACGGCTTTTTCCATAGCTTTATAGGCTTCAATATCGTTTGCGCCGGGATGATGCAAAAGCATTAAATCTATATATTCCACTCCCAATTTTTGAAGAGCATCGTTTATCGCTTTTTCCGCGTTAGCGTATTGGCTCATATATAATTTAGTAGTTATAAATATCTCTTCTCTCGGAACTCCGGATTTTTTTATCGCTTCCCCGACTTTATCCTCATTTCCGTATATATAAGCGGTGTCGATTAATCTATAACCGTTTTGAAGCGCGGATAAGACGGAATTATAACAAGTATCTCCGTGAAGCTGAAAAGTTCCGATTCCTAAAATCGGCATTCTATAACCGCTATTTAAAAGAATAGTCGGCGCTTTTCCGTTTTCTCCGTTTGACAAATCAAAACCGTTTGAATTTGAATATAGATTTTCGCTTGCAATACAACTAAAAATAAGCAAAAATAAAATTGTCGTTCCAAAGCATATTAACTTTTTCATTGTAAATCTCTCCTTGTATTTTTTATTTATATTTATTTTTTATTTAACTATTTAAAAATCATCTGTCGTTATATTCTTCGTCCGTCACTTTTTCCATCCAAGTCACGCCCGAACCGTTTGATACTCCCGTTATAGCGGCATGTTTCATATAAGAATTTGGAGATGCGCCATGCCAATGCTTTACATTAGGCGGACAATATAAAACATCTCCCGCTCTAAACTCTTGTATCGGTTTTCCTTCTTCCTGCGTAAGTCCTATGCCTTCAAGCACTATTAAATGCTGTCCCGCTGGATGAGTATGCCAAGCGCTTCTTGCTCTCGGCTGAAATGTCACATAGGCTATAGAAAAATGCGAAGAACTATTTGGCGGAATTATTGCCTCCACTTCAACATTTCCCGTAAAATATTCTTCCGAACCTTTTGACTTCTGTCCCGAACCGTTAACTATTAAAGAAGTTTCTGAAGGCGGAGCGGGATAATTATTTTCGCCGTTTCCCGCATTATTCGAACATGCAACCGACATAATAATTATTATTGATAATACATTTAAAATTTTGAACATTTTTATTCTCCTTAAAAATATTTAAAATATTTATTAAATTTAATTTTATAAAATTCTGTTTAACCAATTTTGCAAATTATTTTTTGAATTTCGAGCCTCTCTTCCATAAATTGAAAAACCTTCCAATATTGTAGAGTTTGGGCATAATTCTCTTATACTATTTACGCTTTCGGCAAAACCTCCGCCTCCATGCGTGCATAAAGGAACTATTCTTTTACCCGAAAAATTATTTGACGATAAAAAACTTTTCACAACCAAAGACAAATCGCTTCCCCAATTCGGATAACCCAATATTATAGTATCGTATTGAGAGACATTTATACTATTTGCCAATCTTGGAAGAGTGGAACTTTCTTTTTCTCTTCTATACTGTTCGACTGCGGCATTGTAATCGTTAGGATATCTATTTGCTGGAATTATTTCAAATATATCCGCGTTTAGAATTTCCCTCACATACTCGGCGGCTACCCTAGTATTTCCGCTATAAGAAAAATAAACCACTAAAGTTTTGTTTGCTTGAGCGTTTAGAAAAGCGCCCGTAAAAAATATTAGGCTCGTTAAAAATATTATTATTCTTTTTGTCATTTGTTTTCTCCTTTGCCATAAGGC
>NZ_JBNMIZ010000163.1:0-6099 GCF_050873525.1 Brachyspira sp.
AAAGAATAAAAGAGAATATAAATAATTTTTCTTTTAAAAATATTAAAATGAAAAATGTTTCGACAAAATCCGAAATACTAAAATATATTTCAATTTTTGCTGCGATAGTTTCAACTTTATCGCTTATATTTATAGTTCTATTTATTTTTATCAGAGGAATTCCTTATATTAATTTTAATCTGCTTTTCGGCGAGAGCAATAATTCGCAAATGACATTATTTCCCGCGATAGTTTCGACTGCGATGATGCTTTTTATGGCGCTTATAATAGCCGTTCCGATTGGAGTTTTTTCGGCAATATATTTAACGGAATATTCAAAGTCGAATGGAAAATTAATTTATCTTATAAGAATATTTACCGACAGTTTATCGGGAATTCCTTCGATAGTTTTCGGGCTTTTTGGCATTTTAATATTTTTGGATTTGTTCGGCATAGGCAGAAATATATTGGCGGGTTCTTTGACTCTGGTTTTGATAATACTTCCTTCAATAATAAGACAAACGGAAGAAACTTTAATATCCATTCCAGCGAGTTTAAGAGAAGGCAGTCTGGCTTTGGGAGCTTCTAAAGTTCGGACGATATTTAAAATAGTTTTGCCATGCGGTTTTTCTGGAATAATTACGGCGGTTATTTTAAGCATTGGAAGAATAGTCGGAGAGAGCGCTGCGCTAATTTACACTTCGGGAGCGGTTAGATATATGCCAGTGGGTTATTTTAGCTCGGGAAGTTCTTTTGCCGTTATGATGTGGATGTTTTCAAGCGAGGGTTTATATATCAATCAAACATTTGCAACTGCGAGTATTTTATTAATGATTGTAATATTTCTTAACGCTTTGCTTTTTATTCTAAATAATAAATTAAAAAAAGATTATTAAGAGGATTAAATATGACTAAAGAATTGTCTAATAAAAAATTGAATTTCGATTTTGATTTGGAAACGGCGATTAAAACTCGAGATTTGAATTTATATTACGAAAATTTTCAGGCTTTGAAAAAAATAAATATCGATATAAATAAAAACAGCGTGACGGCATTTATCGGTCCTTCGGGATGCGGAAAATCGACTTTGCTTAAAACTTTTAATAGAATGAACGATTTAATTCCAAATTGTAAAATTGAAGGAAATATAGAAATCGGCGGACGCGACATATACGATAATAATATCAATGTTTCTTATTTGCGAAAAAATGTCGGAATGGTTTTTCAGAAATCGAATTTATTTGCAATGAATGTTTACGATAATATTGCCTACGGTCCGAGAACTTTTGGAATAAAAAAGAAATCCGAACTCAACGACATTGTGGAATATAGTTTGATTAAAGCGGCTTTATGGGACGAGATAAAAGACAGATTAAATAAAAACGCTTTGGGTTTATCGGGCGGACAACAGCAGAGATTATGCATTGCGAGGGCTTTATCGGTTAATCCGAAAATACTTCTTATGGACGAACCTACGAGCGCTCTTGACCCGATAAGCACGGGAAAAATAGAAGATTTGATAAACGAACTTAAAAAAGATTATACGATTGTAATAGTTACCCATAATATGCAGCAGGCTATGAGAGTTTCGGATAAAACCGCTTTTTTCTTATTCGGCGAAATTGTGGAATACGAAGATACGGAAGAAATATTTTATAAACCGAAAGATAGCAGAACGGAAAAATATATTACAGGAAGATTCGGTTAGAAAATTTTTTTAAATAATTTTTATTAGAAATAAATTTTTAAGGAGAAATAAATGATAAGATTTGAAGAAGAATTAAATCGATTGAAAGAATATGTAATAGAAGCGGGCGATATGATTTTAGGAGCTTTAAAAAACGCGAGAGATTCTTTACTAAATGGCGATATGGAACTTGCAAATCAAGTTATAGACAACGATAGAAATATAAATAGAATTTCTTACAAAATAGAAAGCGCTTGTTTAAAAATTCTTTTGCTCGAACATCCAGTCGCTACAGATTTGAGAATAGTTTCGGCGACTTTGAAAATAGCAACCGATTTGGAAAGAATAGGAGACCAAGCTAAAGATATTTGCGATTTATTAAAATTTTTGCTCGAAGGAAATATTTATAAAGACAAAATGGATACGATAATAGAAATGTCAAATATAATAGAAGAAATGGTAAAAAATTCTTTATCTGCCTTTTCTAAAAAGGATTTTGAATTGTCAAAAAGAGTGATAGAATCGGACGATAAAGTCGACAAATTATTTTATAAAGTTAGAGATTCTATGGTTGATTTGATAAAGAGCGGAGCGAACGACAGCGACCAGGCGATATATTTAATGATGATAGCGAAATATTTTGAAAAGATGGGCGACCATGCGGAAAATATAGCGAAGTGGGTTTATTATTACAGCACGGGCGATAGATATAAATGATTTATTCTTGTAGTTTTAGCAAATTTAATATAATATTTATTATTCGTATTTATAAATAAAAAAGACACCGCAATAAATACGATGCCTTAAAAAATTTATTCTAACAATTTAATTTTTATAAATTATTGTTTTGCAAAATTAAGAATTTGATAGCCGTATCTATCATATGCATGCCAATAAACAAAGCCACCATTAACGCCACTAAGTCCTAACATAATAACGGAAGCCGTAAGAGTTGATGCATCATTGAAAGTAAATTTTCCAATCTGCGATTTTGGTGTTAACACTGAAAGTTTATCATCATTATATGCGGCAAGATAACAAGAAGTAGGAGAAAGAGAAGAAGCCGTAAAAGTTAATTCTATTGTGTAAGGATATTCAAAAGTGTCTGCAAGTTTTCCAGCAAAATTATGATGCCAATTAAAACCTTTATCATTTCCTAAACCGCAATTAAAAATAAGGTTGCCTTCACTATCTATATTAAGGATAAATTCATATCCTGCATATGTGGATTTCCAAGTTCCTATAAGTTCCGAATATTTAGGCGTTGGATTTTGTTTTGGCTTACAGCTAATTGAAAATAATAATATAAATAATGCGATTAAAGATACAATTTTAGCACTTGACTTGACTTGACTTGACTTGACTTGACTTGACTAACGAATTTACAGTAATTTTTGTTATTTTTCATTTTTTGCCTCCAAAAAATTTATTTAATTTATTTATATTATAGTAAATTTTTTAGAGTTTGTCAATAGTTCAAAATCAAACTTTATGATTTTTTATATTTATTTTTTCGGCTTGAAAATCAATGAAATAGAATTAACGCAATGCCTGATATTTTTGTCGGTTAAATGTTCTCCCTCGAATACATGTCCCAAATGTCCGCCGCAGTTATTACAGGTTATTTCTATTCTATATCCGTCTTCGTCCAAAGTTCGTCTCACAGCGCCTTTTATTTCATCGTCAAAACTTGGCCATCCGCAATGAGATTTGAATTTATCTTCCGAACGATACAACTCGGCTCCGCATTGTTTACAGCAGTAAATTCCTTCTTCAAAAAAATCGTTATATTTTCCAGTGAAAGGATATTCCGTGCCTTTGAAAATTATAATATTTTTTTCTTCTTCCGTTAATTCGTTTAATTTTTTCTTATCCATTTTTATAATCTTTTAATTTTTTAATTTAATTTTTTTAATTCTTCTACTTCTTTTGCAAACAGTTTCAAAGCGCTTTCCACAACTTCTGGTTTCGTCATATCGACTCCAGCAACTTTCAAATTTTCTATAGGAGTTCTACTTCCTCCGCTTTTTAAGAATTTTAAATAATTATCTCTGTTCGTATAATCGCCTTTTTTATTTCCTTCAAGGACACCGTTTGAAAGTGCGACTGCCGCTGACATTCCCGTAGCGTATTTATAAACATAGAAAGAACGATAAAAATGAGGAATTCTTAAAGCCTCCAAATCGCTTGTTTCTTCCAAAACCGAATTTTTTCCGAAATATTTTTTAAGCAAGTCTTTATAAACATGTCTTATAAGTTCCAAAGTCGTTGGGTTTCCTTCTTCCGCTTCTTTGTGAATTATATGCTCGAATTCGGCAAACATCGTCTGTCTGAAAACAGTCGCGACAAAACTGTTAATATCTTTATTCAATAAAAATTTTTTAACTTCTTTTTTGCTTTCGTTTTTCATCAAATAATTAAAAAGTAGTTTTTCGTTAAAAGTTGACGCAACCTCCGCCTCAAAAATAGTATAATTATGATGCTGATAAGGATTATTTTTTCTGCTGTAATAACTATGCATGCTATGTCCCGCTTCATGCGCCAATGTAAATACCGATTCTATAGTCTCGTCTCTGAAGTTCATTAATATATAAGGTTCTGAAACATAACAGCCCGCCGAAAATGCGCCGCTCGTTTTTCCTTTATTTTCGTATTTATCAACCCATCTTGAATTCAAGCCTTTAATCAAAATCGAAACATATTCTTCTCCCAAAGGCTCGAAGGCTTTTCCCAAAATATTAACCGCTTCGTTAAAAGTATTTTTTATTTTTACATTTTTCACTATCGGAGCATATTTATCGTATTGTCTAAAATCTTTTATTCTCAATTTTTGCTGACAGTATTTATAATAATTATGCAAAGAGGGTAGGGCTTTATGGACGCTTTCGATTAAACTATCGTAAACTTTCACTGGAACATCGTCACCGAATAATTCCATCTCTCGAACGCTTTTATAATTTCTAATTTTAGCGCTAAATATATCCTGCTTAATTTGGCTTGCGTAAAGTTCGGCTAAAGTATTTTTATGTTTGTCATATTCTTTATAAAATTGATTATAGCTTTCTTTTCGGACGCTTCGGCTTTCGCTTTGCTGAAAACTTGAAAAAGTCGCATGAGTTAAAGGCATTTTTTTATTATTTATTTTAATCTCGCCAAAATCCAAATCGGCGTCATTTAAAGTGTCGAATACATTTGAAGCCGTTGAAGATAATTCGCCCTGCAACGCGAGTATTCTCTCTTCTTTTTCCGATAAAGTATGAGGTTTATATTTAAGAATTCTTTTTAAATAAATTAAATATTCTTTTAAAATTTCGTCTTTCAAAAATTCGTCCATTTTTTCGTCTTCAATGCTCATTAATTCTGGTTCAAAATAGCTTAAATTTGCCGAAAGTTCTGAAGAAAGTTTTGAAAATCTTGCCACTTTAATATTGGAATCGTTATTCGTCAAATCTTCCGTTTGTTTTAAGAAAGCGTAAGAGCCTAATTTTTCCAAAATTATTGACGCCTTCATTATCGAGTCTAATATATTTTTTAATTCTTTTGCAGATTTTGATAAATTCCCTTTGAATTTTTTCGCCTCTTTTGAGAATTCTTCCATCTTCTTAAAATCGATTTCAAATTCTTTATCGTTTTTGTATAATAATGATAGATTCCAAGTATCTTCCGTTTTTACATTTTTTCTTAAAATTAATTTGTCTTTCATTGACTAAAATCCTTTATTAAAAAATTTAAAAATTAAAATAATTATTTATCTAAACTCGAAGTGCAATTCGGACATTTAACTGCTTTTATATTTATAGTAGAAAAACAGTAAGGGCAGGTTTTTTCCGTCACTTCTTTTTCTTCTTTAGCTTTTTTTACGAAAGAAGTTTCCATTTTGTTGAAAGCTTTTATAATCAAAAATATTGCAATCGCCGTTATTAAAAATGTTATAAGAGTGTTTATAAAAACTCCAAAACTTATTACGACAGCTCCCGCAGATTTTGCAGCTTCCAAAGAATGATAAGGACCTTCGTTTTCCACGCCTTTTTTTATGACAAAAAAGATATTGGAAAAATCTATTCCTTTTAAGAGCAAACCGATTGGCGGCATTAAAATATCATTAACCAGAGAATCGGCTATTTTACTGAAAGACGCTCCTATGATAATACCGACAGACATATCGAGTATATTTCCTCGCATGATAAATTTTTTGAATTCGTTTAACATAATTATCTCCGTTTTTAATTTATTAGAATTTATATAGATTGATTATATATTAAACGCGATTAAATTAAAAGTATTATTTAAGTTATCTTTATAAAACTTGCTATTATGATTAAATTAAAAAGCGGTTATAATTTGAGTTAAATATATTTTGAAAGCGCAAAATAAACGATATAATAAATAATAGAAACAAATAGTTAACATAATACTTATTATAGGAATATTAA
>NZ_JBNMIZ010000164.1:0-5987 GCF_050873525.1 Brachyspira sp.
AATTGATCTTAGGAAAATATTATGGCTGAAAAACTTAATGTATTAAAGGCAAGAATAAAAGCTATAACGGGAACTCATAAAATAACGAAAACTATGGATATGATTTCGCGCTCAAAAACCGCAAAAATTCTTACGGTAGAGCAAGGAATGAGACCTTATACTCAAAAATTAAACAGAATAGTGGAAGAACTTTCGCATACCGACATCGAGCATTCGCATCCTTTGCTTGAAAAAAAGAAAAATATAAAAAATATAATTCTATTCGTTATAACTTCAACGCGGGGATTATGCGGTTCTTATAATACAAAAATTTTAGACGAAGCGATGGAAAGGATAAGACATCATCACAGGCATGGAAGAGAGGTTGAGCTGCATGTTTTGGGAAAGAAAGGCGAGGCTTATTTTGAAAAACAGAAAATTCCTATAGCGAGAAAATATCCGAGAATAGACGAAGAATCCACTTTTGACGATTGCGCCGCGGTAGTTCAAAGATTCATGTATGATTATTCAACCGATAAAGCTTCGAGAGTGGAAATAATATATACGCGATATTATACGAGAGTCGTTCATATTCCTAAAATAAAAAGTTTGATTCCAATGATTCCAGACGAAGAAGATATAGAAGGACATAAAAATAAAAAACAGCCCGAATATTTGATAGAGCCAGACAGAGATTCCGTTTTGAAAGAGGTTGTTCCGCTAGCGATAAAAACTTATTTCTTTTTTATGCTCACAACTTCTTTTTTATCCGAAAACGCAGAACGTTCGATAGCCATGAGAAACGCCACAGATAACGCCGAAAGACTTTTATCCGAACTTAAAAATAAGGCAAACAGAGCGAGGCAGGAAAATATTACAAACGAACTTTTGGATATTATTGGCGGTTCGGAAGCGGTCGATTAAATAAAAATAAATAAATTAAATAAAATAAACGAATTAACGATTGAAAAAAAATGAATTCTATTATAGAGTTATAACATAATAGAAAATAAATAAAATAATTAGTCGGAGATAAAAATGATAGTAGAACCTAAAATTTTAAATAATATATGCATTACCGCTCATCCTTTTGGCTGCAAAAAAGAAGTTGAAAATCAAATTAATTATGTGAAATCTCAGCCAAAAATAAAATCGAATGTAAAAAACGCTTTGATACTCGGAGCATCGGGAGGATACGGACTTGCAAGCAGAATAGCGATAGCCTACGGACTTGGCGCAAAAACGATTGGAGTGTCTTTTGAAAAACCCGCAACCGAAAGAAGAACGGCTACTCCAGGCTGGTATAATAACGAGGCTTTTAGCGAAATTGCAAAAAGAGACGGAATAGAAGAGAAAACTTTAATACTTGACGCTTTTTTAAACGCTTCAAAAGAGGAAGTTATAAAAGAAGCGAAATCTTTTTTTGACGGAAAAATAGATTTATTTATTTATAGTTTAGCCGCTCCCGTAAGAATGGACGAAAAAACGGGAATATTGCATCGTTCGACTCTTAAGCCTATCGGAAAAACTTATAACGGAATGGGAATAGATTTTATGACGGAAGAATTATTAAATGTTTCTATAGAACCTGCAAACGAAGAAGATATAAAAAATACTGTAAAAGTTATGGGAGGCGAAGACTGGAAATTATGGACTGACGCTTTGATTAACGCCGATTTGCTTTCCGAAAACGCGATAAATATTGCATATTCATATATAGGTCCCGAAATGACTAAAGCGGTTTATAGAGACGGAACTATTGGAAGAGCTAAAGACGATTTGGAAAAAACCGCGCATGATTTGGATAAAGAAATGCAGGAAAAAATAAAAGGGCATGCTTATGTTTCGGTAAATAAAGCCGTTGTGACAAGAGCGTCCGCCGTTATTCCGACAGTTCCTTTATATATTGGAATATTATTTAGAATAATGAAAAAGAAAGGACTTCATGAAGGCTGCATTGAACAGATGTATAGATTATTAAGCGAAAAATTATTTTCTGGAAATAATATTCCGCTTGACAGTGAAAATAGAATAAGACTTGACGACTGGGAACTAAAAGACGAAGTTCAAAAAGAAGTATTGGAAGACTGGAATAAATTAAATAAAGACAATGTAAAAGAATTGGCTGATATGACTTTATTTAGACATGATTATATGAATATGCATGGTTTTGAAATCGAAGGAATAGATTATAGTAAAGATGTTCAAATATAATTAATTTATTTTTAGTTTTATTTATTATTTAAAATGCGAAGTGATTTTTAAATAATTATTAGTTGTCATATTAGATATTCCAGATTCTTCCATTCTTAATATTAAATATCCTGCAGATTCGGAATACGCTTCTATCTCCCAATATAGCTTATCTTTATTTCTATTTACATATGGAGCGCTATATACGGCAAACTGATTATTATCAATTACTACGGGCAATTTTTCAGCAAAAATCTCGGTTAAATTATCATCAAGTTTTCTATCTTTATTTATGCCTCGATACCTTATGGTAACATTAGTTTTATCACCTTCTACAATATACTTTTTCATAACTGGTATAAGTGCAACTTACGATAATTAACGATAATAATATAAGTATATTCTTCATAAATAAACTCTTGATTTTCAAATGACTATGAATGTAATTGTATATATTTAATAAAAATTGTCAATAGTTTATGTAAAAATAAAATTCTATTTATAACAAAAAACCGTCCGTATTTATTACAGACGGTTAATTTTATTTAAGTTTTAATTATGCCAAAGACTTTTTAGCCGCTTCAACAACCGCTTCAAAAGCTTTATAATCTTCTATAGCCAAATTGGACAAAGCTTTTCTGTCGATTATAATATTCGCTTTTTTAAGTCCGTTTATAAATCTGCTATAGGATATTCCCAAAGGTCTGCAAGCCGCATTAATACGCAAAGTCCATAATCTTCGCATCATTCTTTTTTTCTGTCTTCTGTCTCTGTAAGCGTATTTTAATCCTCTTATTACGGCTTCTTTAGCCTGCTTCATCTGCTTGCTGTGAGAACCGTAATAGCCTTTAGCCATTTTTAATATTTTTTTAACTTTATGTTTTCTTACCGTTCCGCTGACCGCTCTCATTTTTATTCTCCTTATAAATAATTATCCGCCGTAAGGCATTAATCTCGGCATTTCCGCCATATTCGTATCGTCCGCTATTTTAGCTTTTCGATATTTTCTCTTCGTATCGGGTCTTTTATGCAAAAATTTATGACTTCCGAACGCATGAGCAAATTTTACTTTTCCGTTTTTGGAAAATCTAAATCTTTTTTTCGCTCCGCTTTTAGTTTTCAATTTCTGTCTCATAGTTTTTCCTCTTTTTAATTTTTTTTAATTTATTTATATTTTATTTATGCTCGTCTATACATATGATAAGTATGCATAGTTAGTGGGCTTAATTTATTCCTCTATATTTTCCCTGCTTTCGTTTTTATCCGCATCGGAAGAAGTCTTTTTAGTTTTATTAACGGGATTCAAAACCGCCGATAAATTTCGTCCTTCCATTTTTGGAGGTTTTTCCGTAGAGGCTTCGTTTTCCAAATCTTTTATGATTTTATCGACAAGGTCATGTCCAAATTCCGTATGCGCCATTTCCCTTCCTCTAAACATTATCGTAATTTTAACCTTATTGCCTTCGTTTAAGAATTCGCGTATATGCTTCATCTTAAAATTATAATCATGAACGCTTATCTGCGGGCGCATCTTAATTTCTTTAAGCTGCACAAGTTTCTGCTTTTTTTTAGCCTCTTTATTTTTCTTTTGAAGTTCGAATTTATACTTTCCGTAATTTATAATCTTACAAACGGGCGGATTCGCGTTAGGAACTATCTCCACCAAATCCGAATCTTCCTCTCGGGCAAGCGCAATGGCATCTTTAATATTCATTATGCCTAAACTTCCTTTTTTATCATGCACTACCCTGACTTCGCTCGCGGTAATAAACTGATTAATTCTCTCTCCGTCTCTTCTTACCGTTGCCATTACTACTCTACCTCATGTAGAAAATATAGAGTCATTCATTCTCTCCTTTGATTCTTTTTTAAGTTTTTCTACAAACTCCGTTAAATCTATATCTTTTATTTCTTTGGACGAACGAGTCCTAACGGATAACTTTCCGCTTGATAATTCGTCCGCTCCTATTATAACCGTATATGGAGTTCTTTGCAAGCGGTATTTTTTTATTTTAGTCCCCAAATTATCGTTAGTGTCGTCAATTTCAACTCTAAAGCCTTCCGCTTTCAAAACTTCTGCTATTTCTTTGATTCTATCTATTTGATTTTTATCGTTCAAAACATTTACTACCGCGACTTGCAAAGGCGATAACCATAAAGGAAATTTTCCGTTATAATGTTCGGTTAATATTCCAATAAATCTTTCCATCGAACCCAATATTGCTCTATGAAGCATAACGGGAGTATGTTTTCTTCCGTCTTTTCCTTCGTAGCTTATTTCAAATCGCATTGGAAGAGAAAAATCAACTTGTAAAGTTCCGCATTGCCAATTTCTATCCAAAACATCTTTAATATTAAAATCAATTTTCGGTCCGTAAAAAGCTCCGTCTCCTTCGTTGATTTTATAAGCGATATTTAATTTATCCAAAGCGTTAATCAAAGAATTTGTGGCAAGTTCCCAAGCCTCGTCAGTTCCTATTGATTTTTTAGGACGCGTGGAAACGAATATTTCAAAATTTTTAAATCCGAAATCTTTATAAACCGACAAATAATAATCTATCGTATTTATAATCTCATCCGCAAGCTGTTCTTCCATACAAAATATATGAGCATCATCTTGAGTAAAAGCTCGCACTCTAAAAAGTCCATGCAAAGCGCCCGAAAGTTCATGCCTGTGAACGAAACCCAATTCGGCGACTCTTAAAGGCAAATCTCTATAACTATGAATATTGGAATTATAAACGATTAATCCGCCGGGACAATTCATAGGTTTGATTGCAAATTTAGTTTCGTCAATTTCGGTAAAATACATGTTTTCTTTGTAATTATCCCAATGTCCGCTTCTATGCCATAAATCCTCGTTTAGAATCGCTGGAGTTTTTATTTCGACATATCCTCGTTTTTCATTTTCTTTTCTTATATAGGATTCCACTTCTTTATAAATAATCATTCCTCTTGGATGCCAGAAAGGGAAGCCTGGTCCTTCATCATGAAAGCTGAATAAATTTAATTCTTTTCCCAATTTTCTATGGTCGCGCTCTTTTGCTTCTTTAAGTTTTTTGAGATAATTATCCAAAGATTCCTTACTTTCAAAAGCCGTTCCATATATACGAGACAGCATTTTATTATTAGAATTGCCTCTCCAATAACTACCCGCAACCGACATGAGTTTATAAGATTTCAAATAGCCAGTAGAAGGAACATGTGGACCGCGGCATAAATCAATAAAATCTCCCTGTTCGTAAAATGAAACCCTATCGGCGTCAATATCTTCGATTATTTCCACTTTATAAGGTTCGTTATTTTTCTTAAAATATTCTATGGCGTCTTTTTTAGTCATTATTTTTCTTATTACGGGAATATTTTCTTTTATTATTTTTTTCATTTCCGCTTCGATTTTAGGCAAATCTTCGTCAGTAAAAGGTTTTTCCGTATCGAAATCGTAATAAAAACCGTCTTTAATCGCAGGTCCGATTGTCACTTGAACATTAGGAAATAATCTTTTAACCGCTTGAGCCATCAAATGACTTGTGGAATGTCTTAATATTTCAAGTCCTTTGTCAGTTGTCGTAAGTATCAATTCTAAATTTCCGTCAGCTTCGGGTTTGTAAGTTAAATCGACTTCCGCTCCGTTAAATTTAGCGGCGATTGCGTCTTTAGATTCTTTTTTAAAATTTTCTTTAACGAAGTCCAATAAAGAGACTCCTTCGGCTATATCGTAAGAATTCCCCAAAAAATTAATTTTTGACATTATACAGCGCCTCCTAGAAATCGATACTTTTTTAAAAATTTAATTTAGTTAAAGTATTTTAACA
>NZ_JBNMIZ010000165.1:0-5932 GCF_050873525.1 Brachyspira sp.
CTTTTATTATGTTTAATAGTAAAATAATAAAAGATTGATATTGCAGTCAATATTAATCCAAAAATCTCATTTTATATATAAAAGGAGAAGAATTGTGAAACTCCCAAAAGTCAATGATTTAGGCTTTTTCGAGATACGTCTCGAAAGTATAGGCGGAATGGGCGCGAACAGCGCGGGAAAAATGCTTGCAGATGTAGGCGTTTTATCTCAAGGCTATAACGGCGCCGCATTCTCAAGTTACGGTTCCGAAAAGAAAGGTTCGCCCGTTAAATCTTTCGTTAGATTTGCGGATTCGGAAACTGCGGTTAGAGTTAATTCTACCGTTGAAGAACCTCATGTAGTCGCGGTTTTCCATATGAATCTTTTGAAAAACCCGATGACATTAATGGGCGTTAAAGATGACGCGATAGTTATTTTTAATACCAACATGTCTCCAAAAGAAGCGAGAGATTTCGCTAAACTTCATGGAGGAAAAGTAGTTTGTGTGGACGCTATTAAAATTGCGGGCGATTTGCATCTTCCTTCGCAAGCCGCCAACACCATCATTATGGGCGCTATGATTAAACAGCTTCCGTTTATAGAAAAAGAACTGTTTGAAAAGCAAATTAGAAAACAGTTTGACGGCAAAAAGCCCGAATTGGTAGAGCCGAATGTAGAGGCGTTTAGAAGAGGATACGATGATTCCGTAGAGGAAATGTTCGCTCCAGAAGATAAATACCCTTATATTCCTTACAAAAAACCAGAACCAGTTTACGGCAAAAATAATCAGCTAACGGGCGGTTATATCAGCGCTGCGGGAAACAGCACTTTGAAAGATTTGCAAGTTACAAGAACGGGTAAAATTCCCGTATTCAATCCCGCAAATTGTATAGACTGCGCTCAATGCGAATGCGTATGTCCAGATTTATGCATAGTATGGGAAAGAGGTCCCGACAGGAAAAAACCAGAAGTTACCGCTATGAATATGATGGGCATAGACTATCAATACTGTAAAGGTTGTTTAAAATGCGTTAGAGCCTGTCCTAAAGGTCCTTATGCTCCTAAACCTTTGGAGAAAGACCAGCAGGCTTTAAGAATCGAATTGGAAGTAGATTTCGATGTGGATAAATTAACCTACAGTCGTTATAAGAAAAACAAATAAGGAGCGTATAAATGGCTAATAAATACAAACTTGCTGAACAAGAAAATATACTTGAAAGTGGTAATGAACTTGCAGCCATAGCGGCCGCTCAAATCAATTATCATGTAATGGGTTATTACCCAATAACGCCTTCCACTCAAATAGCGGAATATTTGGACGAAATGAAGGCTAACGGACGCCACAAGGTATGTATGATACCTGGGGACGGAGAACATGGAGCGGCTGGTATCTGTTATGGAGCTACCACGGCTGGAGGACGCGTATTCAACGCTACAAGCGCAAACGGACTCCTATTTGCGATGGAACAGCTTCCCGTTCAATCTGGAACTCGATTCCCAATGGTATTGAATGTGGTAAATAGAACGGTTTCTGGACCTTTGGATATTAAATGTGACCAGTCGGATATAATGATGGCGCTTAATACGGGATGGGTTATAATAATGGCTCATACGACTCAAATGGTTTATGATTTCAATATTTTGGCTTTGAAGATTGCCGAAAGAGCGAAACTTCCAATAATAGTTTCTTCGGACGGATTCTTTACTTCTCACCAAAAGAAGAAAGTTCAATTATTCAAAAATGACGGCGATGTTCAAAACTTTTTAGGAAAATATACTCCAGAAGTTACATCCGTTGAGCCGACTAAAAATCCCGTTACAATCGGACCTTACATGAACGAAGACGAACTAACGGGAAGCAAATTGCAGTTGTCTCAAGCATTGGAAGACGCTCGCCCAATAATACTCGATGTATTCGAAGAGTTCGCTCAATTATCTGGCAGAAAATACGAACCAATAGAAACTTATAAAATGGATAATGTCGATGTCGCTTTAATGGTTTGCGGAAGCGCTTACGAAACGGCGACTTTGGCGGTAGACGAACTTACAAAAGAAAATCCTAAACTTAAAATAGGAGCTTTTGCAATATCTCAAATTCGTCCTTTCCCTGAAAAAGAACTTCAAAAACTATTGGCAAATGTTAAAGTTGTAGTTGTCGGCGACAGACAAGACAGTTATTCTGGTATGGGCGGAAACATGTCTACGGAAATAAGAGCGGCTTTGAAAAACGACCCTAATAATAAAACGACTATAGTAAGCAGAGTTTATGGACTCGGCGGAACGGAATTCCCGTTGGATAGCGCTAAAAAATTATTCCAAGCGGGCATAGACGAACTTGCGAAAGCTGGAAGCGTTAAAAAGCATGACTATTTGGAACAATATATGGGACATGCGGGCGTTGAAATGAAACCTATACATGAACCATTAACTATAGAAAGTCAAAAATCTGGAATAACCGTAACGATGAACGAACAGACTAAAAAACTCGATGTTAAAGTTCCTCCTTTGAGAGAGTTAACGGGCAAGGCTTATCGTTATGCTCAAGGACATGGCGCTTGTAACGGATGCGGTATATTCTCTGGAATAAATACTTTCATGAAAGGTATAGAAGGTTCGGTTGTTCTTTTAGTTCATACGGGATGTTCGATGGTTGTAACTACGGGTTATCCTTACAGTTCATACAGAACTACTTATGTCCATAACCTATTCCAAAACGGAGCGGCTACTCTTTCGGGTATAGTGGAAATGTATCATGAGCGAAAAAGAAGAGGCGAAATAGACGGACCTGAAGACCCTACATTTATAATGGTTACTGGAGACGGCGGACATGATATAGGTATGGGACCTTCTATTGGAGCGGCTATTAGAAACCATAAAATGATAATACTCGAATACGATAACGAAGGCTATATGAATACTGGAAACCAATTATCATTCTCTACTCCATTGGGACATAGAACTTCAACCTCGAATGTCGGTAAAGCTGAAGTCGGAAAACAATTTAGCCATAAAGATGTGGCTCAAATATTCGCTGGCTGTCATATTCCATATATCGCCACTGGCTGCGAATCTTATCCTTTGGATTTGGTAAAAAAAGCGGCTAAAGCTCAATGGTATGCGAATAATCATGGAACGGCATTCGTTAAACTTTTGATAGCATGCCCTTTAAACTGGAAATCTCCAGACGACATGGGTAAAGATGTTATTAAAGCGGCGGTTGATACCTGCTTCTTCCCTCTATACGAAGTCGAACATGGAGTAACTACCATAACGAATATGATAGCGGACGATAAAAAATTACCAGTAGAAAAATGGCTTGAAATGATGGGAAAAACGAAACATCTTTTGAAACATCCCGATATACTCGGAGCTTTCCAAAAAGAAGTCGACAGAAGATGGACTCGCTTAAAAGCTATGCATGAAAGCCCAGTTCTATAATAATTAGAATTGTTTAATAAAAACGCTTGCGTATTTAATCAAATATGCAGGCGTTATTTTTATTTTAAATCAAATCTCTTTGACAAATAAAAATATTTTTTTATAATATAGTTTATGATAAATTAGAGGTTTAGGTTTATATATGAATAAAAAATTTTTTGCTTATATAGAATACGATAAAGAGAGCGAAGTTTATGTAGGTTATATTCCTTCGGTAAACGGAGCGCATACTCAAGCCGACACATTGGAAGAGCTTAATATAAAATTAAAAGAAGTTTTGGATTTATGCCTCGAAGAAATGAATACGGATGATATTAATAATATTCCAGAATTTATTAAAGTCGAAGAGATAGAATATGTATGAGCAGGCTAATATTAAAAGACGCCAAAACTATAGAAAAACTTTTATTAATGTTGGGATTTGTAAAAAAGAGACAAAAAGGAAGCCATGCATTCTATAAACATATTGACGGAATAAGCACTGTTATTCCTTTTCATTCAAATAAAAATATAGCTCGTCCATTATTAAGAAAAATATTAAGTGAGATTTCTCTTGAGATAGACGAATATAACGATTTAATCGAAAAACTTTAATCTATAAAGTATTTAACTTATTTGTAAATAAAAAAATAAATTCCCACAAATTTTATTAACCACAATAAAAAAATCAAAATGATAAATTTAATTTCCAACCTCACTAATTAAAATAAAAATCCATCCAACAAAACCGCATCAACTTCTAAACTAATCAATTTAAAATAAAACAGCGTCCTCCGTTCGCAACACACGAAGAACGCCGAATTATAGTGAAAAATTTAAGAAAGATTGCAAATTAATTACTTTTATAAAGTAAGTCAAATTCGTTCTTTTTTCTACCGAGAAAAAAGAACCAAAAAAGGCGGTTTCTTTTTGTAAAAAGAAACAAAAACAATTTTGTTAGTATTTGATAGCCCAATCTTTATGGGATTGTCTATTTCTTTTAAATTTTCTTCTTTTTAGCAACGGGAGTTTTACTCCCTTGTTTCTGAATATTTAGCCTTCATAATATTCATTATTTTAAATAACCCATTTTCAAAATCTGCACGGAGTTGTTTTTTTGTCCACTTTTTTTGACAAAAAAAGTGGTAGTTTTTTGGTTCTTTTTTGCTATCAAAAAAGAACACCAACTTTTGACTTTCTTTATCAAAGAACAATTTTAATTAAAATATTAGCGCCTCCACTCGCAATAGATGAAGACACTAATATATTTTTACCTTTTAACCTATAGTCATCGCCGAGCCTTATTTACTCGTCATTGCGAGGCTATTGCCGAAGCAATCCACACTGTATAGATTGCTTCATTTCATTCGCAATGACAATCTCATTAAAGCGCCGGCAAATACCAAGTTATACCCGTAGCAGCGTTAAAACCTAAATAGTTTTTGCTTGAAACTGAAACATTTTTATTATTAGGACTTTCTTCTGTGCCTATATTAACAGAACCTGAACTACCCAAATTGCCAATTTCCGCTTCAAAATACCATTCGAGGTTTTTCAAAGGAGTTACATAAATCTCTCCGTAAACGCCGTATGCTAAACTTATGCTATCTTTAGTATTTTTGGATGTAGAACCGTTTACTTTAAGTCCCAAAGATGGCTCTAAATAAAGCGAAACTATATCGGAGTTTGCCGTGAGTCCCAACGCTGGAGTTATCATTAATTGATATGGGTTTTTATCATATTTTGTAGCATTTTCTTCTAAAATAGAAGGAGTTTTGCTATTATCTTTAAGTATTGTAATAGCTTGAATACTCGTGTTAGTATGATTTTTACCCAATGCCGTATCAAATTTAACTTTAATTATAGGATTAAGGGCGACTTCTTCAACGATAGAACCGAAGAACAATCTAAAATCAAATCCGAAAGTTTCGGCTTTTTGTTTAGTTGTAACATCCGATTCTTTAGATTCGGTGCTATAGTTACCGTATCTCAAATATAATCGAACTTGTGGCAACATATCCAAACCAGTATAATATCTGATTTGCGAATCCAAACTTACGGATGTTCTTTTAGTCGTATTTCCGTTTTCATACTTATCATTAAAAGCTACGACTTGAATAGGAACTGCAATTCTCAATGCATTATCCAAAGCGTTCAAAACCAAAACTGGCGTATGTCCTAATAATACTGACGCTTTTCCATTATACTTTCTTATCATATCGCCGAAAGATATCGAATAACCTACGCCGACTCCGATTAAAGAGGAAGTATAACCTATTCCCATTGAAATATTAGGAATAAACTTTGCATATTGAGTATCCGCCATTTCTGCTCCAAAAGTTCCGCCATTGGCTGTGCCTGTATAAGTTTGGAGCATATCGCCGAACGAATAAGGATTGTCGAACCCGAAAGTTCCCTTGATTGTGTCATTTCCGAGCGTGAAGCCGAGTTGGTCTAATCTCGCTCTGAACTGATTGCCGTGCGTGAGGAAGAATATCCAATCCGTATCAACCCCATACATACCAAAAACGCTTGC
>NZ_JBNMIZ010000166.1:0-5921 GCF_050873525.1 Brachyspira sp.
CAATAAAACAATAATAATTATATTTTATTTTTTATTAGTTTCAATATGGATTAATTTTTTATTTGTTTTAATTATAATTTATAAATTAAACTGTTGACATTTTTTATCAAACATGCTATAATCTCTCTAAATTGATAGAATTAAAAACTAAAAAAGGATTTTTGAAAAATGAGCGAATGTAAATTCTACAATACAATACAATACAATACAAGCCATTATTATAATTTTTGGCTGTTTTTTCGTTGCAAAACTAAAAAATTATTTATTTCAATTTATTTTATATTAGGAGTTTTATCATGATTAAACTCTTTCAAAAATACGAAACGGAAAAATATATTATAATAAAAATTTTGTTTATCAAAATAACTTTCAAAAAGAAAAATCCAAAGTCGGATATAGACGCTATTGTTTGGTGGATACCGTTTAAAAGTTTGAGGAATGCAATTAGAAATATTTATTATGAATATAAAAATAATTTAAATCAAACTAATGGTAGAATTTATAATTTATATTCAGATATGCATAGAAGATTTGACGATTTATATCCTTTTATGTGGGATAGATTTGGAGATATACAAAACAGTTTCAATAAAATGCAAAAGGAATTATTAATATCGAGGCAACTATATTCAAAATTAAGCGAAAATAGATTTGACAATTTTAATAATCAGCTTTTAGTTTCCGTTATAATTCCCGTTTACAATATCGGCGAAAAATATTTAAGGCATTGTTTGGAAAGTATAATAAATCAAAGTTATAAAAACATAGAAATAATCATAGTTAATGATGGCTCGGAATTTGAAGAAGACGAAAAAATTATTTTGGAATATGCGAGTAAAGATAACAGAATAAAATATATAAAACATAAGAAAAATATGGGAATGGGAATAGCGAGAATGACGGGATTAAAAGAAGCGAAAGGCTATTCCGTATTATTTATGGACGGAGACGATTATGCGGCTTTAAATCTTTTGGAAGTAGCAATGTCCGAAATGGTAAAAAATAATGTCGATATAGTTTGGTATAATTTCTTTGCCGTAAGAATAGAAAATAATAAAATTGAATTCGATACATTTTTTAAAAATATTCCATATCAAGTTTTATACGGAAAAGATATTATGAGCGTATTTTTGGATAATAATCTTTCGTGGGTAGTATGGAATTTATGGAATAAATTATTTAAAAGAGATTTACTTTTGGAATTGGGATTTGACAATATGCCTGCAAAGTATAACGGAGAGGATTTAAGTTATTGCTTTAAGGTATTTTTGAAAGCTAAAAGTTTAATGTATATTCCGTTGAACTTGTATTTTTATATAATAAATAGAGATAATTCTCAAGTTAATCATAATAGATTTGAAGATAGTTTTTTTACGGACATTTATTATATTTGTGTCGATATGTTCGATTATTTGAATAAAAAATCTAACGAAGAAATAACGATATTATTTTGCAAAAACTTTTTACATTTTTATTATTCCGCATTGCATTTTGACGAGGCAAAAGTTAGAGAAGAAAAATATTTTATCAATTTATTTAAGAAAGTGATTTTAGATTTAATAGATTATGGAGCGATAGATAAAAATAAATTATTAGAAAATGTGAAAAATATTACTAATGATGAAAATTTAATTAATTGGCTTATTGGAGTGTTATGAATAATATAAACATCTTAAACAAAAAAGAATGCACGGGTTGTTCGGTATGTGCGCAAATCTGTCCGCATAATTGCATCAAAATGATTGAAACTAACGAAGGTTTTAATTATCCTGTTGTGGACGAAAAATTATGCACCGACTGCGGTTTATGCGTCAAAAAATGTCATGCCTTGAATGACAATTTTAAAAACGATTTCGAGCAAGAATTTTACGATATTCGGGCGAACGATGAAATAAGAATGAAATCGTCTTCGGGCGGAATGTTCACTTTGATTGCCGATTATGTTTTGGAAAATGGCGGTTTCGTATGCGGCGCAAGTTGGCGAGCGGATTGGCTTGGAGTGGAACATATAATAATTGACGATAAAAAAGATTTGGATAAATTGCGAGGCTCAAAATATGTCGAAAGTTCGCTTGGAAATATTTTTTCTAAAATAAAGAAATTATTGAATGAAAATAAATTAGTATTATTTAGCGGGACGCCTTGTCAAGTATCTGCCTTGAATTTTTATTTGGGGAAAGATTACGAGAATTTGATAACGGTTGATTTATTATGCAACAGCATAGTTCCGCAAAAAGTTTGGCGAAAATATTTATTAGAAAAGTTTAAAGATACGGAAAAAATAGAATACATAAGTTTTAGAGATAAAAAAACACTAGGTTGGTTGGTTGGGTGTTTCATGAAATCGGCGGAAGGCGAATATATAGATAAAAAGAGTGAAGATTTTTATATGAAAGCGTTTTTGGAACATATTTCTTGCAAAGAGGAGTGCATTCATTGTAAATATAGAAAATTTGAAAGAGCGGGCGATATTACGATTGGCGATTATTGGGGCGTTGAAGATAACGATAATAAAGGCGTTTCTTTAGTTTCGGTAAATAGTATTAAAGGCAAAAAAGTTTTTGAAAAATTAAATCGATTGAATTTTAAATATAAAAGAGTTTATAATGTTTCTAACGGAGGTTTGGGCGGAAACATTCCGATATTTGCAAGCAGAAAATATTTTTTTGATAATTTGGACAAAGAAGATTTTGAGACTTTATATAATAATTCAAATAATCCAAAACATAATGTTGCAATAGCGAGTATGCTTTTTCAAAATAATTTTGGAGCGGTATTGACGGTTTACGCTTTATATAAAACGATAGAAGATTTAGGTTATAATCCTTTAATAATTTATAATAATCTTTATGGCTGGGAAAATAATATATATTCTAATATAAAAGGCAATCAATTCGGATTAAAATATTTGAATATAGCGAACGAATATTTTAATAAAGAAGAGTTGGAAAAATTAAATGAAAAATGCAGTGCTTTTATTGTAGGTTCAGACCAAGTTTGGCGTTATCTATTTCACGGTAAAAATATTTTTTATTATTTATTAGATTTTGTATATAATTTCAAAAATAAAATAGCTTATTCTTCGTCTTTCGGTATTTCTAATTTTGAAGGCGAATTAAAAGATAAAATACTTTTTAAATATTATTTGAAGCAATTTGATAATGTTTCGGTTAGAGAAGATGACGGCGTGAGAATATGCAAAGAAGATTTTGATGTCGAGGCAACTCATGTGTTAGACCCAGTATTTTTGCTTAAAGATTACGATTATTTAATTAGTAAATCGAGTAAAAATGTAAATCATAAATTTATTGCCGTTTATTCTTTATATACGAATATTGAAAATGAACTTAATTTTATTTCAAATAAATTATCTCTCAATATAGAATATTTAAACATAGATAATAATGAAGATAGTATAGAGAATTGGCTTTGGACGATAAAAAATTGCGAATTATTAATAACCGATTCTTTTCATGGAAGTTGTTTTGCCATAATTTTTAATAAACCTTTCGTATGCTTATTAAACGAAGTAAGCGGGATTTCAAGATTGGAAAGTTTATCGAATATATTTGATATAAAAGACAGAATAATTACCGATTTGTCGGAAGTTATGAATAAAATAGATTTTCTACTAAAAATGGATTATACCGAAATCAATAAAAAATTAAAAATAGAAAAATCAAAATCTTTGAATTGGTTAAAAAACGCGTTAGAAAATAAAAAAGAGAAATATGATTATAAGGACGATATAATAAATTATTTGATTGAAGAAAATAAAGAAAAAGACATTAAAATAAACGATTTGTATAGTGAAAATTTACAATTAAAAAATAAAATAGATAATTTATACTTTAATAATAATTCTATTATAAATGAAAAACAAAATTGGATAAAATTATTTGGAATTTACAATACGAAAGAATACTTGATATTTTATTTCTTCGGAATTAAGATTTCAATTAAAATGAATAAAGAAAAAGTAGATAAATTGGCGTGGTGGATACCGATTAAAAGGTGGAGAGATAATTTCAGAAATAAATTTAATGTTTAATCGGATTAAATTCAATATTTTATTAATTTTAAAGATTGAAAAAATATAATATTTGTATTAATATATAAATCGTTTAATTTAATAAAATGGATTTGAAAAATGATTTCTTATAATAACGATATTCTTATGTGCGAAAATATTGCAATTTCGGATTTGGTTAAAGTCTACAAAACGCCTTTTTATGTTTATTCAAAAAACGATATTCTAAATAAAATAAGATATTTGAAAAAAATATTTTCCGATATAAAAGATTATTCAATCGTTTACGCGATAAAAGCGGAGAATAATTTATCTATATTAAAATTAATGATAGAAGAAGGAATCGGCGGCGATGTAGTTTCGATTGGAGAGATTTTAAAATATATAAAAGCGGGAGGAAAAGCGGAGAATATAGTTTTTTCGGGCGTTGCTAAAAGCGAAGAAGAAATAAAAAAATCAATCGAATTAAATATAAACAGATTCAATATAGAATCGTTTCCCGAAGCGGTTAGAATAAACGATATTGCCAAAGAATTAAAAAGAAAAGTAAAATGTTCGATAAGAGTAAATCCTAATGTTGACGCTCATACTCATGAAAAAATTACTACGGGAATTCATGGAAATAAATTCGGAGTAAGCATAAAAACGATAAGAGAAAATTCAAAATTATTAAAAAGTTTGGATAATATAGAAATAGAATCTTTATCAATGCATATAGGCTCACAGATGGTTGACGCGGAACCTTTTTACAGAGCGATAATCGTAATGAAAAGTTTAATCGAAGAAGTTGAAGGAATGGGTTTCAATATAAAAAATATAGATATTGGCGGAGGTTTCGGAGTTCGTTATAATCGGGACCATTCGGGATTCGATTTTGATAAATTCAAAAAAGAAAGCGTAAACTTATTAAAAGAAATGGGATTAAGCGTAACGGTAGAACCTGGACGATATTTTGTTGCCGAAGCGGGCGCTTTGATAATGAAAATAGAATATATCAAAGAAGAATTAAATAGAAAATATGTCATTTTAAACGGAGGCATGAACGATTATATTCGAGTGGCAATGTATGAAGCTTATAACGAAATAATGCCTTTAATCAAAAGAGAAGGTTTTTCAAATTATGATTTTGTGGGACCGATATGCGAAAGTTCGGATATATTTGCAAGCGATAGAGAATCGCATTTGCTTAAAGCGGGAGATTATGTAGCGTTGCTCGACGCGGGCGCTTACGGTTATAGCATGGCAGGAAATTATAATTCTCGTCCATTAATAGCTCAAATCATGGTTGATAGAGACAAACATTATATTATAAGAAAAGAGCAGAGTTTTGAAGATATGATAAAAAATGAATTAATTTAATTTATTTATTAAAAAAGCACCGCAATAAATACGATGCCTTAAAAAATTTATTCTAACGATTTTATTTCTATAAATTATTGTTTTGTAAAATTAAGAGTTTGAACTCCGACTTTATAATAAACATCATACCAAAGAACAAAGCCACCACCAGCGCTGCTAGCTACTAACATATTAACGGAAGCCGTAAGAGTTGATGCATCATGGAAAGTAAATTTTCCAATTTGTGATTTCGGATTTAATTTTTCAATGACATCATTAATACGAACAGTGCAAGAAGTAGAAGAAAGAGAAGAAGCCGTAAAAGTTAATTCTATTGTGTAAGGGTATTCAAAAGTGTCTGCAAGTTTTCCAGCAAAATTATGATGAAAAGATTTATCATTTACTAAACCGCAATTAAAAATTAGGTTGCCTTCGCTGTCAATATTAAGAATATATTCATTTCTGTTATATGTGGATTTCCAAGTTCCTACAAGTTCCGAATATTTAGGCGTTGGATTTTGTTTTGGTTTGCAGCTAATTGAAAATAATAATA
>NZ_JBNMIZ010000167.1:0-5852 GCF_050873525.1 Brachyspira sp.
ATTTAATTTTACGACTATACAATTATATTAGAATTTTCGGAATGCTTAAAATTTTGGTTAGTTATTTAACATAATTATTTTATTCATAATTTAACAATTTATATTTTTATATTCTCTAAATTATAATTATCAAAAATTCCGTTATCTCTGAAACTATAAACCGAATTTCCCGCGACTATCAAATGGTCCATCATTTTTATATTCACGGTTAAAAATGCCTTAAATAAAGCGTTTGTAATTTCCAAATCCTCTTTTGAAGGGCTTGCAATTCCCGAAGGATGATTATGAGCGATAATTACAAAACTTGCGCCCGCCGATAACGATTTTTCCACTAAATCTCGTGGATAAATCGTAGCCGAATCTATAGTTCCTCTAAAAATTTGCTCCATCGATATAAATCTTTTATTTATATCAAGACAAATTATTGAAAAAGTTTCAAATTTTAATTTTCCTAATTTTACTATCAAATAATCTGTCAAATCTTTTTTCTTAAAATGCGAAGCGGACAATTTCAAACCGCTTAATAAATAATATTCCAAAAGTTTCGGGACGCTTTTAAGAATTTTGCTTTTTTTAGCTCCAAGTCCTTTTATTTTTATAAGTTCTTTTTCGGAAGCGTTGACAATATTATGCAAATTGTAAAATTTATAATAAAGTTTTTCCGTTATCATTTTAGATTTTTCTTCAGAAATTCCGTTTGAAAGAATAAAACTTATAATTTCTTTTTCTTTATCAAGTTCTTTATTTATTTCATTTAAATTATTTTCTTTATTTTCTTTGTATTCGTTATATTCTATTTCTATCATAAAACTAATTCCTTTTTTAATCTTATATGTTATAGTTAAACAAATTTTTTTATTTTTTAAGCCTAATTAAAATGATTTTTTTATAAGAATTTTATAAAAATTTTATAAAGATTAAAATCCGACAAAAATTAAAAAGTGTCGATAAATTAGACTACACTTAATAAAAATTGTCTAAAAAATTGTAGTAAATGTATTATATTTAATATGTAAAATTAGATTTATCGCCGAATTTTGTGAAAATTGTTAAAAAAATTGTATTATTCCTATTGACTTATACGATTATTATATAGTATAGTTTAACTATAAGGAAATTAAATAAATTAAAAAATTAAATTAAGAAAGGAGAGGTTTTTATGAATAGAAAATTTTTATCGAATATAATTTCAATTATAATTTTGACGATTTCATTAAATTCAATAAATTTATACGGATTTGAAGAAGGCTTCATTTGGGGCTTGAGAGCGAATTTCAACGGAAGCGCGACATTGCCTTCGATAAGTCAAGAAGATTTGGATAAAATGGGAGCTTCTTTTATGAAGGGTTCCGTTGGTTATACTATGGACGGAGAAGCGGAATTAGGTTATTTATTCGGAGTCGACAGATGGTTTGGCGGAAAAAAATCCGAATTTAGTAAATTCAGCGGAATGAGTTTATATGTTTCTGTCGGAGTTGGAAGCGGTTTTAGCGGTATGGTTTCTGGCGGAACATTTGGAGGAACATCCGCTAAAATGTTTATAAATATTAATTATGCTCCCGTAATAAGTTTTGGAGTAGGTTCTAAATTATATCTTTTGGAAAGCAGATTGGCGCTCGGACTTCAATTAGGAGGAAAAATAATCGCAGACACTTCCCCAGAATATTTGGCTTACTCGGATATTGATTTAAGCAGTGTTATAAAACTTCCAGAAATGGGCGAAATAGTGGTAACTGATTTCATGATGAAAAATATGAATCCCGTTATGTTTAGTATAAAATTGATGCTCGAATATAATCAGCCTATAAACGACAGAGTAGAAATAATTTTAGGAATATATAGCAGATTCAATATTTATAAACCAAAATATATAACCATGCCCGACAGTCTTCTTAATTTAATACATACAGGAGCGCAAAGACCAAACTTTAGCACGGAAACTCCAATGTCTTCTCTTTATTTGAATTCCATAGATTTCGGTTTAAGTTTAGGTTTGCAATTTAGAGGTTAATCGATTTATTTAACGGTTTTAATATTTAAGGATAATAAAATGAAAATTAAAAAAATATATTTATTTATTTTGTTTATAACGGCTTTTATTTTTATATATTCATGTCAAAGTCGTTTCAATCCAAAATATTATTATAATAAAAGCGCAAGCGATAGTGGAGATACGGGCGGAGAAGATTTGCCCGATGATTTTGACCCCGATAGCGAAAGCATTCCAAATTGGGCTACTAATTATGTTCCAGATTTTAACGGCGATTCTTCGGACGGAACAAACGGAGGCTCTGGAAATACTGTATATTTAGACCCTTTCGCTAACGGAGAATGGAACGACCCTAATTATAGATTCAATATGAATTTTGACGATTATGTAATAAAGGCTTCTTTTGACGGAAATAATCGCCCTTCTTATAGATTAGTTAAAGGAAATTGGCAATCGGCAAGTCCTCAAAAAAGCGAATATACTTATAATGGAGATAATACTACGGGAGCGGGACAGTCGATTCAGTCGGTTAAATATTATCTCTATAAAGGAAAAAACCCGCTTTTTAGTCCTACAAGCAAATATAATACTACAAACAGAATGAATAGATTTTATTTTTATAGATTTACGGGAAAAGCTTTGGGAATGGTCGATACCGATAATTATTTGGTTGCAATAGACACTTATTCAAAATTAGTATTTGCTTATGCCGTTCCTGTTCAATGGAAATTATATATGGCTGGAACTCCTAAAGCGCCGATTAAATGGGGAAGCGTGGAATTGGGCTGGGAAGCGGATTATAACACGGAAAAACAGGCAAGTTTCAAAGTAAGCGGAGCGTCTTATTTCTACGAATACGACCCGATTGGAATAGTTAAAGAGAATGGAGAAATTGAGATATATCAATGGTGTTTGGATTCTATAGGAAATAATAAGAGATACGGACCGAGAATAGAAGGAAATAACGCGAGAGATTTAAGCCGAGCCATAGCTACTTACGGAAAACCTGGACGCTCTCCATATATACCGATAAAAACTAACGGAAGCGGCGGTTCTTCAGGCGGAGGAGATTTTGGAGACGAAGAAACCACGAAAGAAGAGATAACAGTAGTCGCTAAATGTATAAGAAATTTAGGAGCGAAAAGCGGAGAAGGTTGGGGTTATATCGGCTCAATAAAAACTATGTATCCTCCTTATCGTTATGACGCGCAAAACTGGGGATTTTTCACTTACGGAATAGGCGCCGCTGTTTATGACTCGGAAATTCCTACCGAACTTGTAAATTTGGAAGAATTATACGAAAACGGAGTTGGAATTAAAATACTCGGACAGAGAGGCGGAGAGAAATTTAAAATAAAAGATAACGAAACAAAATGGTTTTCTGGAGCTAACGCTTATAGACTAGAAGTTGAAAATATTAAAGAGAGAGAAGTTTATATAGAATTAGCCTCCACATTGACAAAATATAATTTGCTTTTGGAATATATGGATGAAAATAATTTGGGAGTAAGCGGAAGCGGAGTAAAAGCGAAAAAAGATACGCATAAAGTAAAATTAAAATACGATTCTTCAAAAGACGCTTTCGTTGTGGAAAGTAAAGTCGGAAGCGATTTGTCGATTTACGATAATTTTATTTTGAAACGAGGCGAAACAAAAGAATTCTGTATGCGATATAACTGGCTCGGAGTTTGGGGATATTATGAGACTGTCGATATATTCTACACTTTAGAATTTAAAGAAGTTAAATAATCTTTAAATTAACGATAAAAGAGGTAAGATTAAAATGAAAATTAAAAAAATATATTTATTTATTTTATTTATAACGGCTTTTTTGTTTCTATATTCATGTCAAAGTCGTTTCAATCCAAGATATTATTATAATAAAAGCGCAAGCGATATTGGAGATACTGGCGGAGACGATTTGCCCGGAGAATTTGACCCTGATGACGAAAGAATACCAATTTGGTTGACAAATCATATTCCAGATTTTAGCGGCGATTCTTCGGACGGAACGAATGAAGACGGAACAACTACCGTATATTTAGACCCTTTCGTTCATGGAGAATGGAATAAACCCGATTACAGATTCAACATGAATTTTGATAATATGCAAATAAGGGCTTCGTTTGACGGAAATAATAGACCTTCTTATCAATTAGTTAGCGGAAATTGGAATTTGGGAAACTCTTCCGAAAATTCATATTACTATAACGGACCGAATACTACCGCAGGCGGACAGTCTCTTTCTTCAGTTCAATACTGGCTTTATAAAAGTAAAAATCCTCTTTTTTCGGCGGACAGCAGATATAATAAAAGCGATAGAATGAAGAGATTTTATTTCTATAGATTTAACGGAAAGGCTTTAGGTTTGGTATATACAGATAATTATTTGGTTGCTATAGATACTTATTCAAAATTGGTATTTGGTTATGCCGTGCCTGTGGAATGGAAGCAATATATATCGGGAACTCCTAAAGCGCCGATTAAATGGGGAAGCGTAGACGCGGGCTGGGAAACCGATTATAATAGCGGAAGCAAAGTAAATTTCAAAGTAAGCGGAGCGACTTATTTTTATGAATACGACCCAATCGGAATAGTTAAACAGAACGGAGAAATTGAAATATATAAATGGTGTTTGGATTCTATAGGAAATAATAAAAGATACGGACCGAGAATAGACGGCGGAAACGCTAAAGATTTAAGCAGACCGATAGCGACTTACGGAATACCTGGACGCTCTCCATATATACCGATAAAAACTAATGTTAGCGGAGGTTCTAATATAGACGGCGTTATCGGAGGAGACGATTACGGCGAAACCACTAAAGATATAATAACGGTTACGGCTAAAAGTTTAAGAAGCATAGGCGCGTATACTTGGAGATTCGGTGCTTATTATCTTGGAAAACTTCTTATTAGCGAAGGCTACTACCATTATAAAATAGGCGGAGTGGTTTATGACGGCAATTTTCCGAGCGAAGTTGAATATATATGGAGAATGAACGACCTTCTTCCTTTAATAGCTTATGAAGGCGAATTGTCAAAATTTGGCTGGGGCGAAACAAAATATGCAGATAATCATTTTAAAAGCTATGAAATAGAAGATATAAAAAGAGATAAAGATGTATATATAGATTTGGCTGCCGATATAGCGAAATATAATTTGAGTTTAGAATATGTCGATACCGCGGGATTTGGAAATAATTACAGCGGATGGGCTGCAAATAAAGATTCTCAAAAAGTGAGATTAATTTATAACCCAGATAAAGACGCTTTCGTTGTCGACAGCGTAAAGGATGAGAACAGTTTTAGCCAAATGACAGTAGATAAGAATTTTACTCTAAAAAGAGGAGAAAAGAAAGATTTTACTATAAAGTATGTATGGAAAGGCTCGACTGGTTATTATGAAACGATGGAACTTACTTATACTTTAGAATTTAAATCGGCTCAATAGCAAAATTTTAATAAATTCAAATTCATTCATTATCATTCGGGCATTGGAAAATTCCTCTGCCCGTTTTTATTTTTTACTTAATAATATTTTTTAAATCCGTTTCTTTACCGTTATACCATAATTCGTTACAACCGATATCGAGATAGTCGTTCCAATAAACGCCGTAGCCATGAGCGTCAATTTTTACGAGATTAAATAAAATTTCATCCGTTAAAGCTTCAAAATTTTTGAATTTATCGAGTAATTGTTTGACATCGTATATTTTAAATATTCCATTTTCAAATTGTATTAAAAGTTTCATGTCGGGCTTTGGTTTAACTTCTTTAATTTTATAAAACATAATTACTCCGTTTAATCTTAATTTTAGAATAAATACGCGTTAAAATCAAATAATTAAACGATTATAAA
>NZ_JBNMIZ010000168.1:0-5835 GCF_050873525.1 Brachyspira sp.
GAATATACTCTAAAAATCATTTTTTTCTCCTTTATAGATTATTTTTATTAATCATTTTATTTATAGCGGACAATTTTATATCTCTGCTTCCGCAACTCGGACATTTAAGCCTAATATTTCCCAATTTTTTTATATTAAATAATTCAAGCAGCGGATTTACTTTTACTGACGAGCTAAAAGTTTTCCCGCAGGAATTACATTTATAAAAATATGGCGGTTTATTTGGCAACATAAATACTCCTTTTATATAATTTTAAAATAACTTAATAATATTATGAGCAAAACGCTCGCAATCGGCAAAAATATAGACAGAAAAAATAATTTTTTATTGGAATTTTCAAGTTTATTAATTTTGGTTGTGAGTTCAAAATCAATATTCTTAATTTTTTTATCAAAACTTTCGGACAAATTATTTATTTTCAAATCGATATTTTCAATTTGTTTGATAATATTCGCGTTAATATTTTTATAAATATTTTCTATTTTTTCGTTTGTCTCGTTAAATTCCGTTTTTAGTAAATTATTTAATTTGTCTATTTCTCCGTTAATATTTTTAGTTTCGTTATTAATTTTATTTATTTCTGTTTTGGCAAAATTATTTATTTTTTCCGTTTCTTCGTCAAAATATTTTTTATTTTCTTTTATATTGGCATTTAGATTTTCAACTTTTTTAATAACTTTAGAATATAAAGATTTATGATTATTAAAATTTTCATTGAATTCGTTGAATACTTTCCAAAAATTGTCCGACTTATCAATCGCTTCCTGCATTTTATGAATTTTATCGGCGTCATCCCGCACGGAATCGATATAAGTAAGCTTCTTTTGAAAGGCTTCCATATTTTTTAGAAGTTCTTCAACTTTTTTTAGAAGATTTTCCATTTATAAATAATCTCCCAATAAACGATATTATTTTTTGATTAAGATAAAGCTATTTTAACCAATCTAATTATCGCTATTACTATTGATAATATTGTAAAAATAGGACTTGTTAAAATGCTCAATATTATTCCAGCTAATATTATTCCTATTGTAATCATGCTAAACTCCTTATTTAATAGTTTCCAAAAGAGAGTCAATAATTTTTTCTTTTCTATCGTATTCTTTTCTCTTTGCTTCAATTTGGCTTTCGTCCAAATTAATATTATCTTCCAATTCTTTTTTGATAATATCGACTCGGATTAATTGCTCTCTTTTTATTCTGTCAATACTTCTCTGTATGAATTCTATTGTATTATTTGTGATAAAATCCAAATCGTCAAAATATTTATTTAAAGATTCTTTTATAATTTCGTCCAAATAATTTCTCATTTGATTTGAACGCTCTTCGGAATTTTCAATTTCCAATATTGTAAAACATTTATAATCGGATAGCGCTATTCTTCCGTTTATATTGTCCGAAAAAGAATTTTTAAAATCATTTAGCAATTTATCAAAGTTATGCCTTAAAGCCAATATATCTATATTTACGCCTTGCGAACAAATATTTTCTTTAATAAAGCTTTCGATTTTATTAAAAGAATCTTCCAAAGTTACGCTAAAAGTCTCTTCAACTTCTTTTATATCTTCTTTCAATTCGTTTCTCATATTATTAAGAATAGAATTTAAATGTTGCAATTGATATATTGTAGAGTTTTCGGGATTGTATGCTTCCATATTTCTAATTTCATCGTTGGATTGTTCGCCGATATTTTTAGAAATTTTTTCCATAAAACCCAAAATTTTTTTAACGCTATCCGCTGGCGGTTCTAAAATCGGCGGAATTTTAGTAGCAATCGTAGATAAAAACTGCCCCGCCGAACTTATCGCCGTAGTCGCAGCCGTTCCTATTGCCGTAGCCGCGCTTCCAACCGCCGCCGCTGCAGTCGAAACCGCTCCTGCAACGGCAGAACCTATAGCTGAAAAAATTGGTATTAAAAAGAACATATTTACCCCCTTATTTTATACTTTCCAAGAAATTATTAATAATCTCTTCTTTTCTGTCGTATTCTTTTCTTTTAGTTTCAATTTCGCTTTCAGTTAATTTCATGTTTTCCTCAATTTCTTTTTTAATATTTTCAATGCTTTCTTCATTATTTTTCTTTATTCGGTTGATGTTTCTTTTAATGGCATTTAAAGAATTTGTGGAAATTTCGTCAATACTGTCGCAAAAATTATTTAAAGCGTTATCGACTAATTCGTCCAAATAATTTTTAATTTTATTTTTTCGCTCTTTTTTATTTTCAAGTTTCAATATTTCGGCGCATTTTGTATCGCCTATCGCTATATGGTCTAATATTTCGCTTGAAAAAGTTCGCTTAAAATTTGTTATCGTATCGCTGAATTTACTTTCAATTTCTCCGACATTTATTCCCAAACCTTCAAATTTTTTATCAAATTCTTTTTCAAGAGCTTCTTTTTGCAAAAACGGATTACTTATAGAAGAGTCATATTCGCTTTTTAGATTAAGTTCGGTATCTATCATATCTACTATTTTATCTTTAATCTCTTTTGATAATTCTATAGATTTATCTTCATATTCTTTAAGTTTTGTTTTATACTCTTCTTTTATGTCGTTTAATATTTTAGTAATCGCTTTAGTTTCTTCAATAGTCGCAGTTTCCGAGTCATAAGCCCCCGCTTTAGATACTTTTCTTGCGCTTTCCGTTGAAGTTTGTCCGAGCGAAGTTCTACCTCCATTGAAAAAATCTAATACATCGTCAACTTTATCTCCAACCCATTCTACGACATCTATAGCCTTTTCAATTTTATCTTCAACCCAATCTGTAACCGTTTCAATAGCTCCCGTTACTAAATCTCCTATGAAATCAAAAAATCCCATAATTTTTCTCCTTTATTTTTAGTTTTTAATTTTTAATTTTATTTTTTTAATCTTTAATTTTTTACTTTTTTATGGCTTCTTTCAATTTGCTATTTTGATTAAGCCATTCCGTTTTTATCTTGTCAAAAGCTTCGTTCAAACCGTTCATAGCCTTTTCGATTTCCTCTATTTCCTTATTTTTCATAAGTTTAAACTCTTCCTGCTGTTTTCTATCCATATCTAAAGAGGCTCGGCTTTGAGAATTTGAATCTTTTATAGTTTTTGCTCTATTGCTTATATTCGTTATCATATTTGAATATTTACTTTCCAAATCTTTCATGGCTATTTCAGTTCCTTTTGAAATTATATTTCCTTTCATTAAGGAATTGACTTTTTCAATATTCGTTAATTCTCTTATATGATTTGAATTATTGATTATTTTATTTTTAAGATTACTATCTTGTAAACTTAAATCTATGCCGTAGCTTTTTGCCAATTTATATATTGACAATATAGCGTCTTCATCGCATTCTCTACCATTTTCAAGTTCTATGAGATTAGAAAATACATAAGAAGAAACTCCGATTATATTATTTTTAAGCAGATTTTCATCGTTATAATTATCTTCTAAATATTTTTTCCATTCTCTACTTTGTTTTTCCCAATTTTCTTTTGGATTATTTTTATTGTCAATTTGCGTTCCCAATATCATAACTTTATACTTATCGTCTCCGACATTTTCAAAAACTTTAGTAATGGTTAAATATTCGTCTTTTCTTAAATTTGTAGCGTCTACGCATACTATAACGGCGTTTGCTCTTTTAATATAATCTCTCGTTATCTTTGAACGATAATCGACTACATCGTCTAATCCCGGTGTATCGACTATTGTCACATCTTTTGGCATATTTTCATTATTCAAAAAAACCGTAAGCTCTTTAACGAAATAATGAATTTTGCTATTTTTTGAAGTATATTCTTTTACTTTTTCTTTTAATTCTTCAATATTTGATACTTCGATTGTTTCGTCTGATTTTCCTATATATTGGTTTTCAATACTTTTGGCTTCCGATTTTTCAAATTCTTTCCTAAAAATATTTGTTTTTGTTCTGTTTTCCGATTCCTCAACACTTTTCCATAAATCGTTCCATTCTTCTTTACTGCAAAATTTAACCAATAATTTATTTTGCGTAGAATATTTGAATTTCGTTAATGATGCGGTTTCGGGCGTCACATCCGTTGAAGCTATATTTTCTTCAAATAATGCGTTAATAAAAGTGGATTTTCCCGCTTTTATCGTTCCAACTATCGCTATTTGCAAACCTGGGTCTTCCGCCAAATATTTTTGTTCTTTAATGTCTTTTCGTTCGTCTTCAAATTTGACATTAAATTCTTTTTCTACCGTTTCGATAGATTTCTCTATTTCAGAGATTTTTCTTTTTTGTCTTTCGACTTCATTTTGTAATTTTTCTAATGCGCTCATTTTAAGCTCCTTGAAATATAAAATTTTTTAATTGAATTATTTATAAAATTATTTAAGGATAAATTTATATCCGAGTATAAAATTTCCCTAAACGATTTTAGGCTGATTGATAATCGTAATAAAATATTTAACGCAATATTAGTATAGTATAGTATAGTATAGTATAGTATAGTATAGTATTTTCTGGAGTAACCACATTCTCTTTCCTTTCGTTTTATTTTTTTATTAAATAATTATAGAGAAAATATTACACTGAAAGCAAAAAAATGTCAATAGTTAATGTTATAAAATTTGAATTTTTTTTTAAAAGAAATTTGTTATTTAGTCTTTATTTAAATTATTTGTTATTGCGTATATTTATCGTCATTGCCGATAGGCACACAGAGTGTGAAAATATTTTCAATAATTCCGTCATTGCGAGATTTTATAATATGTCATTGCGAGCTTTCATAAGAAAGCGAAGCAATCCAAAGTAATAAAATTTTTTTTTTGTAGATTACTTCGGGCTAAAGCCCTCGTAATGACGATAAATTACATGTCATTGCGAGCGTAAGCGTGGCAATCCACTTTAATAAAGCTAAATTTTAAAATCAAATTCTATTTTAATTGGATTACTTCGGACTTCGTTCTAGTTCACTTACGGGACGCCTACGGCGAATGACGGACTTTCCAAATTAGCGAAAATGTTTTTATTAACGAATTGCGAATTCTAAACGGAGTTGTTTTTTTGTTTCCTTTTTTCACCAAAGGTGCGCAGAGCGACAAAAAAAGGAATAGTTTTTTGGTTCTTTTTTGCTATCAAAAAAGAACAAAGAAATTTGATTACTTTCAAATAAAAAGTAAGAAGAAATTTTTTAGGTTATTTTGGCTTAAAGAAAGGGCGTGGCAATCCACTATTAATAAAGTTAAATTTTAAAATCAAATTCTATTTTAATTGGATTAATTAGATTACTTCGGTTTTTTACAAAACCTCGTAATGACAAATTTTTATCTGTCATTGCGAGTAAGTGGGCTACTGCCCGCCTTTGGCGAACGAACGAAGCAATCCAAATAAAATTAAAAATATATTACAAATAACGGTTGTAAATTTTTTTATTTATGATATTTTAAACAATATTAAATTTATAAATTAAATTAAAAAATTTTGGAGTTATTATAAATGGAAATATCCGCTAAAGAACTTGAAAACAATACGGTTGTCATCGAACTTTGTGGAGATATAGATATTTATTCTTCATCCGACTTAAAAGACGCTATGATTTCTCAAATTGATTTTGGAGCGAAAAGAATAATAATTGATATGGAAGATGTTCATTATATCGACAGCAGCGGAATCGGAGTGTTTATTTCGGTATTGGGAACTTTTAAAAAAGTAAACGGAAAAATAGGACTTGTAAAAATAACCGAACCCGTTAAAAAAGTTTTGGAACTTACAAAATTAACGAGTTTTTTACCTATTTATAATACGGAAGCGGAAGCAATAGAAAAACTATAAAAAGTTGAAAAATTAGTTTTATAATAGTTGATTTTTTATTTAATAGTTATAAAATTA
>NZ_JBNMIZ010000169.1:0-5759 GCF_050873525.1 Brachyspira sp.
CAATAATATAGATAATTTATTTATAATTCCCATCAATTTTTTCCATTTTTTAATTCAAAATGTTATTTTATAATAATTATAAAAAATATTCAAATATGTTTATAATTTATTAAAATTTATACGATACTAATATTAACGAGTTATTTTCAAATTAATTTCATACTTGAATAATAATATTTTTATGTTATAATTTGAGCAAATGAAATAAGGTAGGTATATGGTTCAAGAAGAAGTCGTTGTAGCGGAAAAAGAATGTGTAGCGGTTAGATTACTCGCCGAATATCCCGATTTGGATTATTATATTTATTTAATGTTTTTTATTGATAAAGATAATTTGAAATTAGTCGGCATGGAAATGCTGGTTTCAAATAATTACGATTTCTTTAATCTGCTTAAAAATACAAACGATTTGAAAGAATTATATAAACATATAGAATTTGCAGTTTCCACCGAAAACGATTTAATAATTCCAAGCGAAGAATTAAAAGAAGACATAAATAAAATCTTAAAAGACAGAGTAAACAGATTCAATATAGTTAATTATTTGATTAAAAACGATATAATTCCCGTTATTGACATATTCTCCGATACTTTAAATATTTCTATGGATTTCAATATAGGAATATACGATATTATTTACAAATATTATCCCGTAAGCGATATTAAATCTTTTATAGAAAACACTAAAGACGATATAAAAAATAAAAAAATCGATTTGGATGTATATAATTTCTTTTCAAACGCAGAATACGAAATGATTTCCGAAGAAGAGGATATTGCCGACAAATATCAAATAATAAACGCTTCTTTAGTCGTATCTCCAGTTAATGGAACTCCGATAAACGAAGTAAAAATAGGCGATATGGTCGTTGTAAGTATAAATTCCAATCTTTACGAAGAGAATATGATTTATATAGAATCGAAAGGAAAAAAAGACGAATATTCCAAAGCTTTAGTCCCAGGCGAGATTATAGAAAAAGCGGTTACGGACGAAAGCGTGAAACTTACGATAAAATTAAGCGATGAATATTGCGCCGTAATAGAAGAAACCGAACCGATTAAATTAAGAATATTCGACCCCGATAACGACACTTATATAGCGCCAGTAATTTCAATGGACGAAAGGATTAATTTGATAGCGAAATTTTTTGACAGCATCAGCGTTTTTCAATTAATAATGTATGGACTTGGAATAACTTCTTTATTCGTTTTGGTATATGTTCTTTATATTATAATGTCAAGTTGAATAATGTTTTTAAATAATAAATAATAGGCTTTTATATGTATGAAATGAAAACAATTGTCGGAACGAGTCAAATAGATAAAGATGGACTTTTAAAAACTTCGTCAATATTCGATATTATGCAGGATTGTTCATTTTTTCAGCTGGACAGCGAAAACGAACTTACAAATTATTTCAATGAAAATAATATAAGCATGTTTCTTATTTCAAGGCAAGTCGATATTTATAAACTTCCAAAATATAGCGAAAAAATTATCGCCCGCACTTATGTTTACGAATGCAACGAAGCTTACGGCTATAGAAATACCGTGATATACGATGAAAATAATAACGAGCTTGTCGTTTGTTATGCAATCGGCGGATTTGTCGATTTGGGAAATTCCAATTTAGTGAGAATTCCAAAAGCGGTTATTGACGGAGTGAAATTCGATAAAAAAATTGAAATGAATTATTTGCCAAGAAAAATAAAAATCGACAATAAAAATTTTAAAGAAGTCGACAGATTCAAAGTAAAAAAATATTTTATAGACGACAATAATCATGTAAATAACGCGAGATATATGGATATGGTTATCGATTATGTTGAAGATTATTATAAAAGAATAAGAATCGAATATAGAGTTCCAGCGAAATTGGGCGACACGATTATAGTCAATAAAGAAAATATTGAAGATAAAACTATAATCAAACTTTGCGGAGAAAATAATATAACTTATGCGATTGTTGAATTTTCTTATAATTTATAATATTTAAATATTTAAATTAAATTTAAATTAAGTTAAATAAAAAAATAAAATAAAAGAGGAATTAAATCATGAAAATAGCGATAGCATCAGACCATACGGGAGTGGAATTAAAATCGGAAATAATAAAATACTTAAAAGAATTGGGACATACTGTGGACGACTTTGGAACGAATAGCAGCGAAAGTATAGATTATCCAATTTACGGAAAAAAAGTCGCGGACGAAGTTGCCAAAGGAAAATATGACGGCGGAGTTTTAATCTGCGGAACAGGAATAGGAATTTCGCTTGCGGCAAATAAAGTTAAAGGAATAAGAGCGGCGGTTTGTTCAGAACCTTATTCGGCAAAATTATCGAAGATGCATAATAATTCAAATATTATCGCGTTTGGAGCGAGAGTTGTCGGACTCGATTTGGCGAAAATGATAGTCAAAGAATGGATTGAAGCAAAATTCGAGGGCGGACGACATTCAAAACGAGTCGATTTGATAAGCAAAATTGAAAACGGAGAAGATATTTTTTAATTTTTTAAAATTTATTAAAATAGATTATTTAATTATATTTTCTATATTGTCTATTATTTCGTTTGCGATTTTTTCGTCAAAACTTGGAAACGAATTTTTTGTATATAAAATATTTTTGTCTTTATCAATAATTATAATCCACGGAAGCCATTTTATATCGAATTCTTTTGCAATGTCTTTTCTTTTATCAACATCGACTTCGATAAAAATTAAATTATTTTCTATAATATTTTTTAATTCTTCGCTTTCAAATACTTTTTCTTTAAGCTCAAAACAGTTTGCGCACCAAACGGCAGAGAAATCTATTAATATATTTTTTCCGCTTTGTTTTGAAATTTCTAAAGCTTCTTCGTAAGTAATCGAATCATTGGATTTTGATTTTATAAAACTATAACTTGAACCGACAATTAAAGATAACATTAAAACCGAAACAAATAATTTTATTTCAAATTTAGTTAAATAAATATTTTTCTTTTTTATCAAATAAATAATTATGGCAAATATTATTATCGATAAATCGGCAAGCATAAAACCAATTTTATTAAATCCTAAAATTCCAAATAATATATTTAAATAATAAAAACAAATAAGAAACATTATAAAAGTAAAAATATATTTGATATAAATTGTCCATTTTCCAGATTTCGGCATTTTTGCGAGAAGCGAAGCGAAAGTTCCCAATATAAATAAAACCGAAGAAAAACCTAAAGCGTATATAAACATATAAACTGTTGCAAATAGTGGATTTAATAATCCCATTTCGAGTATGAAAGCGATTATCGGAGCGGCGCATGGAGTGGCTGCAATTCCTGTCAAAAGTCCCATAGCGTATTTATTAATTAAAGAATTTTTATTTTTTGAATAGACGCTTGACTTTGCAGATTGTAAAAAATTCGGAGATTTGATTTCGTAGAATCCCGCCATTGAAAAAGTAAAATATAGAAAAAATAAAATTAGAATCGTTAGAACTATCGGATTATATCCTATGCTTCCGAATAAAATAGTTTTATGGAAAAAGAATCCGGCGATTGAAACAAAGCTTCCTAAAATCGTATAAGTCGTTATTATTCCAAAAGCAAATAAAAGTGAAGGCAATATATTTGATTTATTATTTGAATTTTTAGAATTTGAAAATATTGAAATCGTTATTGATAAAAGAGGGTAGGAGCATGGCAAAAAAACCGAAGCCAATCCCGAAACAAATATAATTATTAAAGTTATAAATATATTTTGATTTTCCGTTAAATTATTTTCCGTTAGTAAACTTGCATTTTGAGGCTTTTCTAAAATATCGTTAATTTCTTCTCCAAATATAATTTCGCTTTTTGGAGGAAGGCATATATTGTCTTTTTCCGAGCATAATTGATAATCCGCTTTTATAAAATTAATTTCTTTTATATCAATATTTAAAATAAATTCCTGTTTGCCTTTTATTATTATATCGTTATGGAATTTTTCCCCTTTTGGATATATTGCTTTTATTTCATTATTATCATTATCCACATAGAATTTTATTTTATTTGCGATTGACGATTCCAAATAAGCATAATAATTTTTTGGAATATCGGCTTCAATTATTAATTTATTTTCGCTTGCAGTTAAATTAAAAATAATTTTTGCTTCGTTATTCGTATTAAAATTAAAGTTAAGCAAATCGTTATTTTGGGAATATAATAAACTGCCTATTAGGACGAATAATAATATTTTTAATTTCAATTTTTAATTCCTTTTTTAATTATTAAATATATGCGATTGTTTTTATAAAAGTATCTTTTTTGCAGATTACTTCGATTATAAATAGTCTCGTAATAACAATTAATTTTCCGTTATTGCTATTGGCTTTAAAATTAAACGAATAAAAAAGGAGAAGACTATTTTTAGCCTCCTCCGTGATTTCAATGTTTTTTAACTTTTCTTAATAACAAGCGGTTAAAACTATCGTATTATCCCGTTATTAATTCTTACTACTCTTCTTGTTTCGCTTATATCCTTTTGTCCCGGCATAAACATGAAGTTCCAGCCTCTATGGTTATCCGTAAACGCAGCGGTATGAGTTAACTGTTTCATAGTAAATTCTGGTCTTTGCGCCAAATATATATTATGATTAGTCATATAAGGCATATTTTCAGGAGTGAAATAAACGCCCGGATGATTTGCATATTCTTTATAATAATTATATACTCCGTAATAAGGATAATAAGAATGAACGGCAGCGGCGCCATCTTCCTTCTTATCATAGTAGTCATACATAACCAAAATTTCTACAAAGCCAGGCTCTATATATTGTCTTTCAAATAAATTATTAGCGCATTGCCATCCGTCATGGTAAGTTTCCACATTATGTCGATAAGTTATGAAATCAAATACGCCTTCTTTAAATTTGTTGTCTCCGCTTGTAGCGTGGTTTGGTCCTGCCACACGACTTTGCTGAGCGGAAACTAAATATTTAGCTCTTGCCTCTTCGGTAGTCATAGTGTTAGCGTAAACGGCTCCAATAGTATTGATATTTTTTTCTGTCCAACTAATCTTCACTATAGCCTGTTGATTATTTATAAATCCATATTTTCTTCCTCTTTGTATGGACACATCTCTATAACGAACTATAGTAGCTCCCATAAATTTTTTGATTATAGTATTGTCTTCTTTCCAAACTATATCGCCGTTTTCATTGAAGTAGTAATAATCTTGAGCGCTATATTGTCCGTCAGTATGTCTGTTTTGAAAATTAGCAGTGTTTCTATTATTTGCCTTATTTCTTATAGCGAAAACTCTTCCATCGTTTACGGCTTTTCTGTTAATTTGGTCAAACCATAATTGTTTTAATGTGTTGGTGTCGGCATAGCTTACATTAGTATAACCGTCTCCGCCCACAGCAAAAGGAACTCTAATTCTGTAATAATAACTTGGGTCCCATTTAGTAGTAGTGCCAGAATCTCCTCCTGAAGAACCGCCGTCTCCAGAACCTCCGCTTCCGTCTCCGCCTGAAGAACCGCCTCCAGAATTCGTATTATCGTCAACATCTACGCTCGAGTAACTTCTTCCTCCCGTTCCCGTAATGTCGGCGCCTCCGCAGGAAATTATTCCCGCCATACTAAATACCACTATTAATAAAATAATGGCTATTCGTTTTGAAACTTTTAATTCTTTTGTGTTAATCATAATTAACTCCTTATTGTAATTAAATTATAGGTTACTCAAAACCTTACACTAATATTATAACAATTATTAAAAAAAAGTCAAGTTAAAAAA
>NZ_JBNMIZ010000170.1:0-5751 GCF_050873525.1 Brachyspira sp.
AAATACAAAAAAATCAATTAGAATACGATAATTTTTAAAATATTTTTTATATAAAAAATAGTTATTATATTACAAATAAAATTTTTCAAAGTATTAAAAAGTCCGTCATTACGAACGAGGCTAAAGTATCGCAATTACAAATTTTTATTGTTATTTTTGGACTATTTTTTTATTTTTAAGTAATTAAATAAGCCAACCATGGGAGTCGAACCCACGACCCACGCATTACGAATGCGTTGCTCTACCAACTGAGCTAGGTTGGCGTTATTTAATCATTTGAGGAGTTTAAATTTAAATTAATTATAACATTTATAAAATATTTGTCAACGATTTTTATTTATCTATTTTACTTAAAATATATTCCGAAAAGTTTATTTGAAGTTATAAAGTAATTTTCATAATTTGTATTTATATTTATTTAATTAAGAATTTTTTTCAAATAATAAACTTTATCGACTTGACAAATAAAATTTTTTTTATATACTATATTGTATTGAGAGAGAAATATGGCAAGACTTAATATTGAAAACGAAAGCGTAAAAAAGTATATTTATTCAATCTCCGAAAAATTGATGAGACATTTCGATTTGGAATATCAAATAGAAAAAGAAAACGAATATTTTGATTTATACGCTTTTCATCAAAATAATTTTTTCAAATCTTTTATAGCCCGTTCGACAGTTTACGAAGGCTATTCGGTATTCGAGCATGTTTTGGTTCGTTATATTAAAGAATGCGAGGATGAAGAATTGCAAAAATTTGAGGAAATGCTTGTAAGACTTACTCCGATACTTTCTAATCCGAATAAATTTCATAAACGAAGCATTATAACGGGAATAATTATTACGGAAAACTCTTTAAAGCCCGAATGGGAAAAGAGAGTTAAAAAATTCTTTTATAGAGTTAGTTATAAATTATTGTTTCATGGCTGGTCCGAAACTCAATACGCTTTAGTCTCTATGAAAGATAAAAATTTGTATCTACCTAAAATGAGGAAAAAAGAATTAAAAGTTCTGCTTTCCGATTTTTAGTGGATTATATAATCTTATTTTAACAAGGGAGGATGAAACATGAATGCTTTCATACTTTTACTAATTGGCATAGTAGCCTTTTTTATCGCCTATATAGGCTACGGTTCGTTTTTGGCGAAGAAGTGGGGTATTGACCCGGGAAAGAAAACTCCCGCTCATACTCTAACGGACGGAAAAGATTATGTTCCGACAGACGCTAAAGTCGTTTTGGGACACCACTTTTCTTCGATAGCGGGCGCGGGTCCTATTACCGGTCCTATTATCGCTACGATGTTCGGATGGCTTCCCGTTTATCTCTGGATAGTATTCGGATGCATATTCTTCGGCGGAGTTCATGATTACGGTTCATTGCTCGCGTCTTTGCGACATGAAGGTAAATCAATAGGCGAAGTTATAAGGCATAATGTCGGACAAAAAGGTAAAATAATGTTTACTCTTTATGCCTTCATTACAATTTGTTTGGTTGTAGCCGCATTCCTCGATATTACGGCGGGAACTTTCGGCGTAAATGACGGAGACCCTCAAATAAGTGCGGCAGCTGGAACGGCTTCTATGCTCTTTATCGTTCTTGCTCTATTATTCGGTTTCATGGTTTACAGAAAAGGCGCGGGAGTTCTTGTATCCACTATAATAGGCGTTGTTTTACTTGCCATAGTAATATGGGTTTCGGATAAATATCCGTTCTTGCAATTAAATAAAGGAACTTGGCAAATAATACTTACGATTTATATTATAGCCGCTTCATTAATGCCAGTTTGGATATTATTACAGCCGAGAGATTATTTATCTTCATTCCTGCTTTACGCTATGGTTATAGGCGGACTTGTTGGATTAATTGTAGGTCGTCCTTCTATGCAAACGGCTATGTTTACGAGCATTAATCCAAGCGCTGGAAATTATCTTTTCCCAATACTGTTTATTACCGTTGCCTGCGGTGCGATTTCGGGATTCCATGCTTTGGTAAGTTCGGGAACGAGCGCCAAACAGCTTAATAGCGAAAAAGACGCAAAATTGGTAGGATACGGCGCTATGCTTATAGAAGGCGTTGTTGCAATAATAGCTTTAATGAGCGTTGCCGCAGTTGCAGATAATGCAACGGGTTCGCCAGCTCAAAGATTCGCGGTTGGAGTTGCAACATTCATGAATTCTTTCGGAATTCCTATGGGAATAGGAAGAACTTTCGTTACATTGGCTTTCGCTTCATTTGCATTGACTTCATTAGACAGTGCTACTCGTATCGGAAGATATTTGGTGCAAGAATTAGGAGAATATACTTCGGCTGACGGAAGAGTTCATAAAACATTCTTAACGAATCCTTATATAGCTACGGCAATAACGGTTGCGGTATCATTAGGCTTTACTTTCTACGGTTATGCAAGAATATGGCCGATTTTCGGAAGCGCAAATCAATTATTGGCGGGATTATCATTGCTTGCCGTTGCCGCTTGGATAAAGAATCGACAAAAAAGAACATCTTGGGAAACTATTATTCCTTTAGTGTTTATGTTTGCCGTTACGCTTTCCGCTTTAGGTTTAGTCGTTTATACAAATATGGCTAAAAAGACTTTTGACGGCTATGTATTGGCGGTTATAGCGGCTATAATGATAATATTAGCGGTTGTAGAATTATTTATTACTGGACAATGGGCGAGAGGCTTAAAAGATTCGGTTTCAAGTCCTAACGAAACTGCGGGAAATAAATAATTGGAGTTTAAATAAAAAGCCAAAAACTAATCGAAAAATAATGCCTCGTTCATATATTTATGGGCGGGGCTTTTTTATTCCAATCAAAATGTCTAATCAAAATATTAGTATTGTCGATATATTATATAACTATATTTAAAGGCGTATATTTAATTTATGCAGAGTAAAAAATTCAAAATAAAGGAAGAAAAAGCGACTATTCTCGATATAAAAGCGGCGGTTTCTATAGCTTTATTCAACGGAGAGCTAAATAATAGAGATATAGAAATTGATACGGATGTCAGAAGGGCGATAACTTATAATAAAATTATATTCGAGGATTTGTCAAAAAGGCTATTTTCTTATTATAACAGCCGTGAGGATAAAAAAAATAAATTGAAAGAAATTTCGCTTATAAGGGCGCTTAAAAAAAATCCTAATTTACTAAATAAAGAAAAAATATATTATATAGAAAATCCAAACGATAAAACTTTTGAATTCTTAAACGATGTTTTGGATAAAGAAAAAAAAGTGAGAGGATACAGCGAGTATATTTTGTTTTCTCTCTTTAATAATTATTTTGACTATATAAAAAATTAAGAGTTTTAAATTTTTAAATACTATTAGGATTTTGTTATGAAGAAAATTATTTTAGTTTTTATTATATTCAATTTTTTTAATTTATTATTTGCTCAAAATTCCGCTCCAACGGGAAATGTGAATTTAGACAGAGAATTTTTTAACGCCGAAAAATTATTCTTTCAAAAAAAATATAATTTATCTCGAGAGGCTTTTCTTTTATATTTGAAAAAAAGACCGCTTTCGACAAACGACATGCTTTATTATTATATCGGCGCTTGCTATTTTCAAGATAAACAGTATCAAAACGCTATAGAATATTATAAACTCGCTTTCGATATAAACGATTCTTATTCTTACTGTAATAATATTGCCAACTCTTATTATCAATTAAAAAATTATAACGAGGCTTTGATTTGGTATAATCGTTCGGCGGAAAGATTGCATTCTCTTTATTCGGCAAATATAAACGAAGAGATTTTAACCGATTATACGATTTCGCAAAATGTGGTTACAAATACGATTTTTATTGGAAATTCGGATTTAAATTCTAATCAAAATTTGGAAGAAAATATAAACGAAGATTTTAATAATTTTACTAATGAAAAAAATTCTATTTATAATTCTTTTACAAAATTGCCTTTATTTACAAATATTATTATTACCAATACATATACAAACGAATATTCTTTTACAAATAAAACGGCATCATTTGAAGATAACGATAATTTTTATTTGTCAATTATAGGCGACACTACAAATATTACGACAATTACCGATTTTACTTTGGACGGAACAAATATGGTTTTCACAAATATAATAGTTTCGTTTAATTCTTATAACACTTCCGCTTTATATTACAGCGCTTATCTCAATATGGGGCATACTTATTTGGCTTTGGGCGATTTGACTAACGCTGCGATATCATACGAAATATTTTTAAAAAATGTCGGAGACGATTATTATCAAAAAGATTCTTTGGATAAAGTGATTTCTTTGATTAGAACTAACGATAATTCTATTAAATTTATTCCTTTCACAAATAATTATAGAATAAGCGAAAATAATGACGGAAGTATAACAACGGAAAATATTTATCCTAATTTTGATTATACAAAAGAAATTTTATTTGATAACGGAGTTAGAATAGTTTACGAAAAAGGAAAAATTGAAAAAACAAAAATGTATTCCAACGATTATGAGATTTCCGACACTTTATATGATTATGGAAAACGAGAAATAGAAACTATATTTGAAAACGGCGATAAAAAAACGGAAAGTTATTTTGCCGACAATTCAAAATCAATAAATATAAAAACTGCGGGCGGAGATATTTTTGAATATATTTTATACGCGGATGGTTCTTTTATAAATAGAAAATCTGAAGGCGATAATATTATTACCGAAATAAAAAAGCCAGACGGTTCTTTAATTGTCAAAACCGACAATCCTGACGGAAGTTATAAAATAGTTGCAAATTATATTGACGGAAGCATAGGAACTACGATAGTCGACAGCGAAGGAATAAGCGCTTTGAAAATAGTTTATCCCGATGGCAGAGTGGAGGAAAGAAATTCGCAAAATACTGGAGAAGGAACTTTTTCTTATAATATTAAAGCGGACGATGGAAGCGTGATAACGAAAACTTATAACGATGACGGTTCTTTTACCGTGATAACAAAAAAAGTTGACGGAACGGTAATAACCGATACAGTATCGGAAGACACCGTAAGCGAAATAAAAATGCCTAACGGAAGTTTGATAACAAGAATAATAAAAGCGGACGGCTCAAAAGAAACAACGACTGTAAATAAAGATTCGAGTTATATAAAAGAAACGGTAAATGCAGATTCGAGCAGCGTCACGGAAACGGTTAATGCGGACGGTTCGACTTCGACTATTACTAAAGATATTTATGGAAATACTGAAGCGGTTAATATTTTTAGCGGCGGAGGATATTCCGTTCATAAAAATTATATAGACGGAAAAAGCGTGATAAACGAAACCAAATCGGACGGAACGATAATCGATATAGAAAACGATGGAAAAAATAAAACATTGAGAGCGGTTGATTTTGAAGGCTATATTATTGAAATGAAACAGTATGTAAACGGAGACAGCGAAATAGCTTTGCACGATTCCGCTGGAAACAGAGTGGATTTGAAAACGGCAAAAATGGTAATAAGACGAATGGATTTAAGCATAAAAGCGGAAGATGTGAATAATCTTATCGGCGCTGAAAATGAAAATTCTACCGATGAGAATTTGGCTGATGAAAATTCCGAAGTTGATACTGAAGAAAGTTTTAATGAAAATGAAGAAGAGAGTTTAAATGATTTTGAAGATAATTCTACTTACGAATAATTTTTAATAATTGTTAATTAATAATATTTTCTATAATTTTATAATTGCTATTTTATCTATAACATTATACAATACTTCATTTATATTTTTAGAT
>NZ_JBNMIZ010000171.1:0-5707 GCF_050873525.1 Brachyspira sp.
AAGAAATATTTTTTATATAAAACTTGACAAAATTTTTAAAGATTGTATTATTTGCATATAAAAAATAAAAAACCGAAAGAAAAAATTCGGATTTAAGCTATTTAACGGAGGTAAATTCTCATGAGAGAAGAGAAGAGAAGAGAAGAGAAGAGAAGAGAAGGCATACTACGCTTTTAACTAATCGTTTATCGTTCAAATTATCAATTGCATTATTATCGTTTATATTATTATTTTCAATTAGCTGCGAATCTAATGAAGAATCCTCTAAACCTCCTTACAAACCGCCTACCCCAAAACATGAACTTGAAGGAACTTGGGTAGGTTATGACGAAAAAGATAAAAATTATGAACTCAAATTCACAGTCGATAGCGATGGAAATGTAACTTTTTACCCTAAACCATATCCGCATGTGGTTAAGCTCGGTGTTACTAATTTACGAGATTATATCTATACTGGAAAAGTTGAAACCAACGGTATTGTTTACCCTTATACTAATGATATAACTAGTTATTATTATTTTCGGTATGATAATATGCAAGTAAAGGACGAATTATATGGAAAATTTATATTTAATAGCCAATCAAGTTGCACTGTCAAATATGATAAAATAGGGGCAGACAATGAGCCATTTATAAATGAAAAAGGTGAAGACATAGCGGCTTCGATGGGAACTATATCAACAGAAATTGTCGAATTTACAAAACAATAATTATAAAAATAAAATAGTTAGAAAAATTAATTATAAAAAGGCATTGCTTAATTGCGTGGGATTTTTTATTTGGATTGCTTGCCAACGGCGGACTTCAGTCCATTGTGTTATCATTTATATTCCGACTAAACACTAAACTCCAACTCATAATCAATAATAAATTCCATCTCCTCCTCACTCAAACCATAAAGCGGACAAATCAACCTATGTATATTTTCTTTTTATGAAAGAATGCAAAATTATTGTCATTATGAGATGAACTTGTGAAACATAGCAATCCAAACCGAGCAATATAAATCAATATCAATAAATAAAATTAATCAAAATTCTTTTGACAAATAAAATTATTCTGTTATAATATTCTTATGAAGAAAAAAATAAATAGAAATAGAGAGATTAACAAGTTAAATGATTTATTTGTCCGATTTCTACTCGGAAAAAATGGAAACGAAAAAGTGCTTGAAGATATGGTTAATGCCGCTTTAAGAGATTTCAATTTTGAAGAAGTTAAAGATTTAGAAATAATCGACCCTTATAATTTGTCCGAAAATATTGATTTGAAAGAGTCAATCATTGACATAAAAGCGAAGACAAAAAATAATCAAATAGTAATAATCGAAATTCAACTTTGCGGAAATATGGATTTTCTTAAAAGAATTTTTTATTATATTTCAAAAAATATCGTCAACGAGTTAAAAGAGGGCGAAGATTATAAACAACTTTCAGGAATAATAAGTATTAATTTACTTAACTTTAATTTAGATTTCGGAGACGAAGGTAAACCACACCGATGCTTTAAATTAATCGACACGAAAAACCATAATGTAGATTTAGACTTTATCCAAATGCATGTTATCGAAGCAAAACGATTTATTGAAATAATTGAAAAATCAACCATAGACGAATTAAAGAAAAACAAACTATTAACTTGGATGAAATTTTTTACAACAAAAAATTTAAAATCTATAGAAAAAGAATTGAAGGAGGCAAATCCGATTATGACAAAAGTTATTAAAGAATACAAACGATTTACTTCTGACGATAAATTAATGCGAGCCTATGACGCGCGAGATGCATTTTTAGTAGGACAAAAAATTATGCTGGACAGAGAACGACAAGAAGGAATAAAAGAAGGTATTGAAAAAGGAATAAAAAAAGGAATTAAAAAAGGCATAAAAGAAGGAAAACTTGAAGGCATAAAAAATGAAAAATATTCAATAGCCAAAACCTTAAAACAAATGAACATGGATAACGTCTCAATAAGCAAGGCTACAGGTTTAACCATAAAAGAAATTGAAAAACTTTAAATATTTTACTAAACCCTAAACTCCAACTCATAATCAATAATAAACTCCGTCTCCTCTTCACTCAAATCATACCAAGGATAAATAGGCATAAACAAAAATAATCAAGTAAATGAAAAATTAGCATTAATAAATAGTTGATTTTATAATTCTAAATTGTATAATTATTTAAGGAGAATTTCATGACGACTAAAGAAGAATTAATTCAAATTATAGACAAAATGCCTGAAGAAAATATTACAAGAGTTATAGAATTGATAAAATCCAACGAATATCTTGACGAAGCAATCGATATGGAAAATAACGGCAAATTAATAACAAAAACTATCGAAGAATTAGAAGAATTTGAAAAATGAAAATAGTTTTTAATGAAAGAGCTTGGGAAGAATATATTTATTGGGTTAACGAAAATAAAAATATTGTAAAAAAGATTAACGAATTAATTAAAGATATAATAAAAACTCTTATAGCGGAATAGGAAAGCCCGAAAAATTAAAATACGATAAAAAAGATTTGTATTCAAGAAGAATTAATTTGGAACTAGATTGGTTTATCATATAGAAAATGAAAAGTTAATTATTACTTCATGTAAATATCATTATGATAAATAATTATGTAGTCGTTAATTAAACCCTAAACTCCAACTCATAACCAATAATAAACTCCATCTCCTCCTCACTCAAACCATAAAGCGGACAAATCAACCTGTCAATCTTATCAATAATATGTTTTGATTTTCCTATTTTATATTCTTTAAATTCGTCCATTGTATATTTTGACTTTGACGAAACCGCTCGAACATTGGCGTTTTTTTCAATATCTTTTAAATATTCTTTATATAAAACTTCAATTTGTTTAATTATTTTAGAATTTATATTATCAAATGGAATTGTAAAAGAACTAATATCACTAAAAGTCCAACTTAAATTATTAGAATATACTTGATAGAAATAAAAAGAAAGGCTGCTACTTAATATACAACCTATTAAATCTCTATATTTTTTATCTACAAAGAAAAATGTTTCTTTATTAGAATGTGTAGAATAGTTTGTAACAATTTTAAAATATCTACCGCCAACAACACGATAATAAATTTTTTCTCCTTTATCTTTTAAAAAATCTTTAATCGGTTTTTGTTTAAAAATTTTATGTAAAATGCTTTTTTCTATCGGAAGACTTATTTTTGGAATTCTGCCGAACATCTTTAAATCTTTTACTTCAATAAATTGCAAATTATTTATTAAACTTGAAAGATTAAAATTTTTTCCTTTGCGATACATTTTAGTAGAAAATATATTTTTACAAGGCGTTAAAGTTTTTTCAAAAGCTATAATCGAAGTATTAACGACTGCATTTTGAAAAACGGGTTGAGGACGAACCGCATAAGAAGATACCCAAATATTTTCGCAATTATTTTCCAATAAATAATGCACTCCCGACAAAGAGTCACTCGAAGTAAACGAAATCGGAACTATATAAGTTAAGTTTCCATTTTTACCAAGCAAATCAAATCCTTTTTCAATAAACAATGTATAAGTATCTAACGAACCTTTTTGAACGCCTTTTATTGTTTTTGCCGTTTTATAATTTTCTTTAAAAATTTTCTTTTGCGCCTCCTCGATTTTCGCTCCGTAAGGCGGATTGCCAATCACAATATCAAAACTCTTTATCCCAAATTGAAGCTCGCTGTCAAAAAATTCCGCCGATTTATTTTCAAAAGGATTCCACGATAAAAATTTTTTCTTATCCTCTTCTTCCAAAAAATCATCCGAATTGTTTTTTAATCTATACTTAAACGCCTCAAAATCCGTCTTTATTCTTTTCTTCTTCTCCAAACTGTCCGCTATAAAATATCGTTCCGCAATATTCCGCATATCTTCTATAAATCCGTCCATACTTTTATCTTTAAATTCTCTCTGCGAAGATTTTTTATTTTCAAGCGAAATCAAACTATTTGCCGAAATAAAATTAAATTCCAAATTCGGCAAAGGCTTTATTCCCAAATTATCTTCTCTCTCGTTTTTCTCTTCTTCCACAATCAAAGATAAAAAAGCTCGAAGCCTGCTAATTTCTATCGCTATCGGCTGAATATCGACTCCGTGAATCATATTTTGCAATATATACAATTTATAAGCGTAGTCAAATTTTTTCGATTCGTAAAGTTTTTCAAATTCTATTTTTGCCTGCCCTCTAATATTTTCTAAAAGTAGTTCCTTGTAGAATTCATGATTTGAATCCAATTTATCAATAATCATAAAAACTCTTTGCAATATTCCGATTGGAAAAGCTCCGCTCCCGCAGGCTATGTCGAGTATTTTCATTTCATGAATCGCTTTAAGTATTTCGGCGCTTTCTTCTTTCGTCCATTTTGTTTTATCTTCAATACTAAAAATATTTTCTATCTTTTTTTCTTCAACTTTTACTTTCTTTTTCAAATAAAGTTTTATCGATTCGCAAACCATATAATCGACAATTTCTCGAGGCGTATAAAAACTTCCCGTTTCTTTTCTTGCGCTTGCCGAAGTTTCGGGATTAATTTCCGCAAGCAAATTTTCAAATATTCTTCCGAGCATTTCAGGTTCGATTGAAATCTCAACATCGAACGGAGCGCTTTCGTCTACTGTAAAATTGTAAAGGCTAAAAAATTCAAAAAGTTCTTTTATTATTTCGTTGTCAATCGTTTTTACTTTATCATCGTCTTTTTGTTTTGCAAATAATCCGCCGTTCAAAAATGGAATTTGTTTTTCGTATTTTTTAATTATTTTACCAACAATTTTTCTTTCGTTCATTTTTGCGTTCAAAACATTAAAAAATAATTCTTCCAAAACTTCCTCGTAATAATTTCCTTTTAATTCTTCAAATATTGGCGAGTCAAAAATTTCTTTCGGTATCAAATCTTTCTCTCTCAAAAACCAGCAAAAAAGCGTCCTTCCCAAAAATCTTAAACTAAATTCTTTCGCTATATTTTCGCAATCATTAAAATTATTTAAAACATTTCTATAAATTTTATCAAACAATTTTTTAATTCCGTTATAGAATTCTTTATTGACGGGTTCTACGCTAAAAGCCTCTTCGATTTTCTTAATTGTCGTAAAAGCGTCTTTTGTAAGTCTGCTTGTCGCCGTTTTTACTTTAGCTCCTTCCCCGAGTAAATAAGTGAATCTTTTCGGGTTGCTCAAATCTTTTTCCACATCAAAATTTTCGTCCACTTTTTTATCGTATTTCACATAAGAAATTCTATATTTCCCAATTTTGTCCGAATCATTAGAATATAAAATAAAAAATATTCCTTTCCCAAAAGATTTGCCGACTCCTGTCCTTATAACATCCGTGCATATTTTAGAAATTTTTACTCTTGTCGTTAATTTTGTATTTTTAATTTTAATCTCATAAACTCCAATCTCTTCGTCAATATTTAAATTGCCAAGCCAAACAATAGCATCCCCGCTTGAATTATCCAAACAGTCGCTATATTTTTCAATTATATTTTCTTCGATTGGAATAACGCCAACATTATAATTAAATTTCTCTCCCAAATATTCAACCCAATCTTCCCGTTTATATCTTAAGTCGAATCTCAATTTTTCCTCATTCATAAAAAATCCTTACATTAAAATTATTTCCACAGATTTATTATTTACAATTTTTAAATTTATTAAAATAGTTATATAAATTCATTTTTAAAATATTTAT